>JBASNZ010000101.1:0-54250 GCA_049657775.1 Coriobacteriia bacterium
CTCCAGGGCCGCGCGGCGCGCGTGGTGCAGCGCGGAGTAGCCGATCCCGACGCCGTGCTCGAGATCGATGTCCCACGAGTCGACGGCATAGCCGGACCCGCCCAGGCGACCGACGTGCTCTACGACCTCGTCCGCGGTGACGGCCTTCGTCTTTGCGGCTTCGACGATCGGACCCCGCGCCGAAGCCTCGACCTGCCCGGCTGTCGCCCGGACGGCGAGTGGCTCGCCCACCGCAAGGCGCACGTGCAGATCCACGGGAGTTGGCCTGGCGTCGGCCGCAGCCGCGCCGGCGAACGTGCGTCGGGCGGCTTCGAGCATGGCAGCATTGGCGACCCGGAAGACGCGGTCACCCTTGGCCACTCCCGACTCGACCCCGAGTTGGACGACAGCGCCTGCCGGAGCGCTCGTTCGTGTCGCTCCGTCGATCTCGAGCGGTCCCACGCGCTGTGCCGACCGGCCGCGACCAGTCCAGAACTCGATGGTGTCCTCGGAGTCCAGTGCCCGCTCCAAGGAGACCTCGACCCGGCCCTCGGAGGTGCCCGTGACCCTGCCGACCGGAACGCCCCGGTTGTTCGGGCGCGAGTAGCTCATCATCCCGTTGTCAGCCTCACCGAGAAGGTACTCATCGGTGAATCCGCGGCTGAACGCTTCTTCGAGCAGTTCCCACTCCCCCGCCGTGACGGCGAAATCACCGGGATCCGCTATCGCGCGATCGAGCGCGTCGCGGTACACGCGGGTGACCACGGCGACGTATTCGGGCGCCTTCATCCTGCCCTCGATCTTGAGCGCGGCGACACCAGCGTCGATCAGTTCGGGCAGATGGGCGATGCTCGCCATGTCGCGCGGTGAGAGCAGGTGCTTGCCGGGAGTGGTGACAGCGCCGTCCTCGCTCACCAGCTCGTACGCCAGACGACAGGGTTGCGCGCACATCCCCCTGTTGGCGGAGCGCCCGCCTATGACCGAGGACATCAGGCACTGCCCCGAGTAGCAGAAGCAGAGCGCACCGTGAACGAAGCTCTCCACCTCGACGGGCGAGGCTTCGGCGATGGCGGCTATCTCGTGCAATGACGTCTCACGCGCGAGCGTGATGCGCGACACCCCCAGGCCGGCGAGCACGGCCGCGGTCGAGGGATCGTGAGTATTCATCTGCGTGGAGACGTGCAGCCGAACCTCCGGAAGCGCCTGCCTGAGCACGCGAAGGAGGCCCAGGTCCTGGACGATGACAGCGTCGATCCCCGCGGCCCACGCGGCGTCGATCATCGCGAGGGCGCCTGTCATCTCCTCGGGCATGATCAGGATATTGGCCGTAAGATACACGCGAGCGTCACGCAGGTGCGCGAACCGGCAGGCCGCCGCCAGGCCATCGAGGTCGAAGTTGGCGGCTCCCCGGCGAGCGTTGAGTTCGCGAAGCCCCAGGTAGACCGCATCAGCGCCATTGTTGACGGCGGCGACGAGCGCGTCGGGGCTACCCGCTGGTGCGAGCAACTCGACCCGTCTTCCGGTCACTCGAGGTGGGGGCATGGCGATCCGTTCCGGTCCGTCGGCGTGCCGGAAGAGTATACACCGGGCCCTGTACCTGCGCTGCGCCGTAACCGAACCGATACCGCCTTTTACCTGGCGCGATGCGTACTCGTGAGGCACAATAAAGCTTTGGATGAAGGGAGTCCCATGTCCCGGCGCTCGCGGCTTCGCCGCCACCGGTCCAAGCACATAGCACTCCGCGTCCTCGGTGGAGGAGTCGCGGCGTTCCTGGTTATGACCCTCGTCCTCACCGGCGCTGGCGTTGCCTCCGGCGCCGCGCTGCTGGGCTCGTGGCTGCGAGACCTGCCCGACGTGTCGTCCACCGACGCGTTCCAGGTGGCGCAGACGACCCGCATCTACTCGGCCGACGGCAAACTTCTGGCGAACCTGTACCTGGAGAACCGCGAAGTCGTGACACTCGACAAGATCTCACCGTACCTCCAGAAGGCCGTCGTCGACGTCGAAGACGAGCGCTTCTACGAGCACAACGGCTTTGATGCGATCGGCATCGTCCGGGCCGCCATCACCAACCTGTCTGCGGGTCGTGTTGAAGAAGGGGCCTCCACGATCACCCAGCAGATCGTGCGCAACACGGTGCTTGCCGATGAGCGACTTGAGATCTCGTACAAGCGCAAGGTCCGCGAGGCGTACCTTGCGGTCGAGCTCGAAAAGCAGATGTCGAAGGACGACATCCTCTCGATGTACCTCAACACGGTCTACTTCGGCGAAGGCGCGTACGGCGCGGAGTCGGCCGCGCTCACCTTCTTCGCGAAGCACGCATCGGACCTCACTATCGCTGAGTCGGCGCTGTTGGCTGGCCTTCCACAGGGCCCTAGCAGGCTCGATCCGTACGACAACCCCGAGGGTGCGATCGCGCGCCGTCAGTGGGTCCTCAAGAAGATGCACGAGATCGGTGACATCACGACTGAGGAGTACGACGCGGCGTGCGCGGAGAAGCTGACGCTCAAGCACGCAGAGTCGATCGAGGAGAAGGGTGTCTTCTCCGCCCCCTACTTCGTCGCTCACGTGAAGAAGGTGCTGCAAGATGAATACGGCACCGCGCTCGTGTTCAAGGGCGGTCTGCGCGTTTACACCACACTCGATACATCGATGCAGGTGAAAGCCGAGAAGGCGGTCCGGGGCGTGCTCAACAAGCAGGGTGACCCCGACGCGGCGCTTGTGGCTATCGACCCGCGGAACGGCTACATCAAGGCACTCGTCGGCGGCAAGGACTACAACAAGAAGAAGTTCAACTTCGCGACGCAGGCGCGCCGACAGCCAGGATCGTCGTTCAAGATGTTCACTCTCGTGACCGCGCTGGAGTCCGGGATGCCACCCCACCGCAAGCTGGACTCGTCCTCCCCTGCCACGATCCAGACCGGCGGCAAGCCGTGGGTCGTCGGCAACGCCGAGGGCGGCGGCGGTAAGGGCTACATCACACTTCAGGCCGCTACGGTCGGCTCGGTGAACACCGCGTTCGCGCGGCTGGCCAAAGAGCTCGGCGGAGAGAAGATCGCGAAGACCGCCAAGCGCATGGGGATCACAAGCAAGCTGCGGCCGTTCTTGTCGATAACGCTCGGCAGCCAGGAGGTCACTCCCCTCGAGATGGCCTCGGCATACGGCACGCTCGCCGCCAACGGCAAGCACTACGCTCCGATCGCCGTGACCAAGATCGAGGACTCGACCGGCAAGGTGATCTTTGAGGCCGAGCCCGAAGGCGTGCAGGCGATCAGCCACTCGGTCGCCTACGCTGCGACCTCGATCCTCAAGGGCGTCATCTCGGGCGGCACCGCCACCCGGGCCCGCATCGGCCGCCCCGCCGCCGGCAAGACCGGAACGACGCAGGAGTACCGCGACGCGTGGTTTGTGGGCTACACACCGCAGCTGTCATGCTCGGTCTGGATGGGGTACACGCCCGAGAAGCCGATGCGCAACGTGCACGGGCGCCGCGTCTTTGGCGGTACGTTCCCGGCGCAGATCTGGCACGACTTCATGATCCAGGCGCTCAAGGGACAGCCAAAGCTGGACTTCAAGTCGGCCCCGGCTCCCAAGTACACCTGGAAGAAGGCGTGGGACGTCCCCAATCTCAAGGTGCCCAAGGTCGTGGGCATGTCAGAGGCCAAGGCCATCGCGACGCTGGAGAAGGCCGAGTACGTGGTCAAGGTGACCTACGCGTATAGTTCCACGGTGGGCAAGGGAGTGGTGATCAGCCAGTCACCGGGCGTGGGCGCAACCCTCGCGACCGGCGAGACCGTCACCATCGTGGTGAGCAAGGGAAAGGATCCCAACGCACCACCGCCGCCGCCTCCGCCGCCTCCGGAGCCGACAAGCACACCCGAGCCGACGAGCACTCCATAGGATGTGACAAGGCCCCCCGGATATCGAGTCCGGGGGGCCTTGCTGTGTTGGCGCGAGACGGCCTGGGTTCACGAACCGATCCGCGTTTCGGGCGCTGCCTACACCCGGCGGACGCGGATCATTCCGGACACACAGTGGACCTCGACGCCCGAGGGCTCGATCTGGTCGAGGATGAGGTTCATGCCGAGCACGTCCGAGGAGATGTGCCCCGCGATGACGAGATTGAGCTTGAGCTCCTCCGCATGCTTGCGGTGCTCCTCGGAGTAATGCATACCCACCAGGGTTCCCACCCCAGCCGCCGAAAGACGGTCGAGCGCCTCCTTGGGACCTTCGGTCCCGCCGGTCATGTCAACAACCATGCGGCCGCACCGCTGCGAGCCGCTACCCTGCACGATGATGGGTCCGTAGCCCTTCTTGGCCGCATCCGCGTACTCGGGGATGGCGCGCAGCACCTTGACGAGGTCGTCGAGCGTGCGGGGCGCCTCCGCCTCGATATGCTCCTGTACGAATCTGTTGACGCTGTTGTCGGCCGGTGTGTGGCAGGACATGGAGGCGAAGCCGAGGACGCGAGCGGCATCGATCGCTCGGTAGTGGTTGACGGGCATGATGCGCCGGCGGATCTCCTCGGCGCGGGGTGCGATGAGCGCGTCAGCCGCGGCGATCGGCACACCCTGCGCCGCCCAGAGGTCCGCTTGCATGTACATGACCTCGTGCAGGTTGGCGTAGCCCGGGCCCTCGGGATGGTGCGCGAAGATGAGGTCGATCGGCGCGCCCTTCTCGCGCAGCCGGTCGGCGAGCAGGACCTCGCCTACCTCCATGTCGATACCCACGGCCAGACCGCGGACTTCAGCCTCCGGATCGCCGACGCAGATGCGCGTGTCGGCGTACGGGTTGGTGAGGCGCTCGGTATCAAAGAACTCCTTGTCGTCCGCCTCGAGCTTCTCGTACTCCTTCTTGGCCGCGCCAAGCACGTGCTGCAGTTCGCCAGCGCTGCGCGCGTCGTTCCGCATCCCCGTCTCGACACAGGTCAGGTACATCTCACCAAGCTTCATGCGTTCGCCTTTCTCTCAGGGCCTGCCGACCGTTTTGGTGGCCGAGGCCCGATGCGTCCCTTGGACACGTACCCGTTCCCCATGAGGTAGAAGCGCAGCGGCGCCTCATGTCCCGCGGAAAGGCCGATCCGACCGCTCGTACCGATCGCCTCAGGAGGTAGAGGCGCATCGTACAGCGACAGCGGTCCGTCGCCGAGCACCGAGCCGTTCTGGGCGCGCGACACGCCGAGCGCCGCCGCCGTCTTGCCGGGACCGTTGGTGCACTCCACACCGGTTCGGCCACGACGGGCCTCCATCTCGCCGACTCCGGCCACAGGCTCCACGGCACGAACGAGCACGGCTCCTGCCGTTCCCTCGGCCTCGGTGACCAGGTTGAGCATGTGGTGGTTGCCATACGTGAAGTACACATACGCCCGTCCGGCCGGACCGTACATCACGGCGTTTCTGGGTGTGATGCCCCTGGTCGCCGCGTGCGAGCCGGGGTCATCGGAGCCGAGGTACGCCTCGGTCTCGACGATCCGTCCCGCAGTGACAGTGTCGCCGACATGGCTTACCAGGACCTTTCCCAGAACTTCCCGTGCGACAGTGATCGTGTCGCGAGCAAAGAACGCCACGGGAAGTTGGCGTGCGCTATGCAGATCGAACGGTTCCACAGGAGTGATTGTATGCGACGCACCCGCGCAGGTGTTGAAGCCTACGCGTGACGCGCGCGCTTGAGGCGGGAGCGTAAGACGTCGAGCGGGTGTGCGTTGAGCACAGACTCCGGAGTGACCCAGCCGCGCCTGGCCTGCCAGACGCCGTTGCGCATGTAGCTCATCTGCCCGGCCTCGTGAGCATCGGTGCCGAGCGATATAGTGACCCCTGCGCGCATCGCCATGCGTAGATGAACGTCGGACAGGTCGAGCCGGTCGGGGTATGCGTCGAGTTCAAGCGCGGTTCCGGTCTCGGCAGCCCGTGCGCAGATGGCCTGCATGTCCAGGTCGATGGGATCACGCCGCCTGAGGATGCGACCCGTGGGGTGACCGATCACGTCGACGTAGGGGTTGTCCATGGCCGCAAGCACCCGGCGCGTGGCCACCTCGCGCGGCTGTCCCCATCCAGAGTGCAACGACGCGAGGCAGATGTCGAATCGCTCCAGGATCTCGTCGGGGTAGTCCACCTGCCCGTCATCGTCGATGTTGAGCTCGATGCCCTTGAGCACGAAGGGCCGATCGCCGCCCGCGTTGAGTTCGTCGATCCGCTCCCACTGCCGCTCGAGATCGTCGATATCGAGCCCGCCGACCATTCTGAGGCCCCACGCGTGATCGCTCGTGATGAGGTAGTCGTAGCCGAGCTGGTCCGCCCTCGCCCGATTCTCCTCGATGGTCGACTTGCCGTCGGTCGCTACAGAGTGGAGGTGAAGGTCGCCCCGGATGTCCTGGAGTTCGAGCAATCGGGGCAGTTCGCCCGCGGCAGCCGCCTCGATCTCACCCGTTCCTTCACGGAGCTCGGGAGCCGGTGTGGCAAGGCCGAGTGCCGCGTAGACCTCATCCTCGGAGGCGCCCGCGACGCGCGCCCCATCCGAGACGCGGGTGACCGCATACTCCGAGACCTTGAGCCCCATGGACTTGGCACGGTCGCGCAGAGCGACGTTATGCTCGGCTGAGCCCGTGAAGTACTGTAACGCCGTGCCCCACGATCCGGGCTCTACCACACGCACGTCAACCTGCAATCCGGACGTCGTTTTCACGCTCGTCTTGGTGTCACCACTGGCGACGACACTCGTGACGACCGGCATCTCGCGGGCCGCCGCCATCACGGACGCCGCGTCCGAGGAGGCCACGAGGACGTCGATGTCCCCGACGGTCTCCTTGCGCCGTCGCACGCTTCCCGCCGGCTCGGCGGCAACGACGCCAGGCACCTCGCCGAGCTGCGTCGCGATCTTCTCGGCAACAGGAATGGCGTCGGAGAGTAAGACGCGCTGTCCGAAACGCCGGTACGAAGCGATGCCTTCCAAGACGTTCGCGCCGGTCTTCGCGCCGAATCCGGGAAGCGCAGCGATGCGGCCGTCCGTGGCGGCCTGCTCGAGCTGCTCGACCGACGAGATTCCGAGCGTCTCGTAGAGCGTCTTGGCCCGCTTGGCTCCCACACCAGGGATCTGCATCAGCGCGACCAGCGATGGCGGGAGCGTCGCCTGGATCTCGTCGAGCTCAGGGAATGAACCCGTGGCGAGGATCGCCTCGATGCTCAGCGCCAGCTTCTTGCCGATGCCGGGAATCTCGACCAGACGATGCCCGGCCGCCAGATCCGAGAGGTCCTCCGGCCACGTGCGGACCGAGTGTGCCGCTTTACGGTACGAGAGGAACCGGAACTTGTCGGCCCCGGCGATCTCCAGCAGGTCTCCCGTGATCTCCAGTAGCGCGGCGATCGAAGCGTTGTCGTAGTCAGGCATCGTCGGACCTAGAGTCTGCGCCTGAAGAATCGCATGGGCACGCTATCCGGCACCCGGCTGAAGTCTCTGAATGCCGTCGTCTCAGTGAAGCCGAGCGCCCGGTACATCGAGAGCGCGTGGTCCATCACGTCCGGAAGTGTGATGAGGAACATCTCCGAGTAGCCCATGGCGCGGGCCTGGTCCATCCCGGCTCTCGCAAGCGCGCGCCCGAGTCCGTGCCCACGGGCGTCTTCCCGCACGAAAAGCCGCTTGATCTCGCACGCCTTTCCCGCATGCTCGCGGATTCCGACACACCCCACTGCCGTTCCCAACTCGTTCCGGGCGAGGATGAGCGAACCGCCAGGGGGCGCATAGGGATCCGGCAGCGTGACGATCTCCTCGGCTAGGGTGGTCGTCGCCACGATCGGGCCGAGCCAGTCGAAGTACTGAAGCAGAAGGCCTCGTACATCGGCGAGTGCGATAGGATCGGTCCGCTCGACCGTGGTGAGGGTGAAGGTCGAGGGCACGACTAGTCCCCCACGCGCTCCGCCAGCCATCGCTCATCGCCTGCGAGCGCGCCAGCGGCGAGCGCAAGCTGCTCCCGGACACGCGATGGGGCTGTGCCCCCCTCACTGGTGCGACGCGCTACGACGGCGTCGATGCTCACCGCGTCCACGGCGTCAGTTCCGAATGCGGGTGACGCTGCTCGCAGGTCATCGGCCGTGAGCTCCTGGAGCGATCGGCCCGTCCGTTCGCAGCCGAGAACGAGCGCGCCAACGATCTCGTGCGCCTCGCGGAACGCGACGCCGTGCGCAGCGAGGTAGTCCGCCAGGTCGGTCGCAGCCATGAACCCGCCGAGCGATCCCGCCTGCATGCGCTCGGTGTTGACGCGCATGGTCGCGAGCATCCCCTCGATAGCGACGAGCGAGTCGGCATAGGTGTCGATCGCGTCGAATGCGGGCTCCTTATCCTCCTGCATGTCCTTGTTGTATGCGAGCGGAAGCCCCTTGAGAGTCACCAACAACGCGGTGAGGTCACCGACCGTACGACCCGTCTTGCCACGCACGAGCTCGGCGAAGTCGGGGTTCTTCTTCTGCGGCATGATGCTTGAACCGGTCGACCATGCGTCATCGAGCGTGATGAAGCCGAACTCCTCGGTGGACCACAAGATGAGCTCCTCGGCCAGACGCGAGAGATGCACCATGCCGAGCGTGCACGCGTACGTGAGGTCCGCCAGGAAGTCCCGATCTGAGACGGCGTCGATCGAGTTAGGGATGACCGCGGAGAAGCCGAGCTCCCGGGCGACGGCGAGTCGATCGATGTCGAACGTGGTGCCCGCAAGCGCGGCGCTACCGAGCGGGAGTGAGTCCGCCGCCTTGTAAGCGCGACGCATGCGCTTGGCATCGCGCGTGAGCATCCACGAGTACGCCAGCATGTGGTGGCCAAAGAGCACCGGCTGCGCCTTCTGGAGATGCGTGTAGCCAGGCATGACGACGCCGAGGTTCTCCTCGGCGATGCGAAGGATCGCTGCACGCGTCGCGTTGATGGCGCCGAGGAGCCTGAGGGCCTCGCGCTTCGCATGGAGGCGCGTGTCGGTAGCGACCTGATCATTGCGCGAACGCGCGGTGTGCAGCCGCTTGCCCGCGTCGCCGATGCGGCGCGTGAGCTCGCCCTCGATGGCCATGTGGATGTCTTCGTCGGCGGGATCGAACGTGAAGCGTCCCGCCTCGATGTCGACGAGGATAGCGTGCAACCCCTGCTCGATCGCCTCCACATCGCTGCCATCGATAATGCCCTGCGCCCCGAGCATCCGCGCATGGGCGATGGAGCCGGCGACGTCCTCCGCGTACAGACGTGCGTCGACGCCAAGCGAGGCGCCAAAGCGCTGTTGGAACTCACCCGGCGTGTGCCCGAAGCGCCCTGACCAGGGGGTCTTAGCCTCAGACATCGTTGTCCCCCGCCTCAGCACATTCTGGTGGCCCGAAGAGCGCCATGGACTAGACCTCGCCTTCCTTGCCGACCTTGCGGCGCTGACGTGCCCAGACCTTGACGGGCAGACCGTGCAGGTCGATGAAGCCCTTGGCCGCCTTGTGGTCGAACGTATCGGCCACGTCGTACGTGGCCAGGTTGTAGTCGTAGAGCGAGTAGGGGCTGCGGCGCCCGACGGTCACGCACGACCCCTTGAAGAAACGCAGACGGACATCGCCGGTGACGAGCTGCTGCGTGGTCTCGACGAACCCGTCGAGGGCCTCTTTGAGCGGCGAGAACCACATGCCGTTGTATACAAGCTCCGCCCACTTCTGCTCGATGCCGAGCTTGTAGTGGAGCACCTCACGCTCAAGGCACAGGTCCTCAAGAGCCTTGTGGGCGGTGATCAGCGTGAGTGCGCCCGGCACCTCGTAGATCTCGCGGCTCTTCACGCCGATGAGGCGATTCTCGATCATGTCGATGCGGCCAAAGCCATGCTTGCCGGCAAGCTCGTTCATGGCATTGATGATCTCGTGGAAGCTCATGAACTCGCCATCGAGAGCGACCGGCACGCCCTGCTCGAAGCTGATCTCGGCGTACTCGGGCTCGGCGCCGCATGCGTCCGCGCGCGCGTCGTTGGTGAGTGTGTAGATGTCCGCTGGCGGCTCGACCCACGGATCCTCCAGCACACCACACTCGATGGCGCGACCCCAGAGATTGTCGTCGATGGAGTAGGGGTTGTCCTTGGTGGTCGGCACCGGGATGCCGCGCTCCGCCGCCCACTCCATCTCCTGCTCGCGAGTCTTGAGGTCCCACTCGCGCACCGGCGCGACGATCTGAAGGTCCGGATCGAGCGCGGCGATACCGACCTCGAAACGTACCTGGTCGTTGCCCTTGCCGGTGCAGCCGTGCGCGATGAATCGCGCCTGGTGGCGGTGCGCCTCCTCGACGAGGTGCTTCACGATGATCGGGCGCGACATGGCCGAGAGAAGCGGGTACTTGTTCTCGTAAAGCGCATTCGCCTTGAGCGCTTTGGAGAGGAACTCCTCCACGTACTCCTCGCGCACGTCCTTGACGATGGACTCGATGGCGCCGATGCCGAGCGCCTTGGTGCGCACGAATTCGAGGTCCTGGCGTTCCTGACCGACATCTATCGCAAGCGCGATGACGTCCATGTCGTGGTTCTCCTGGATCCACTTGATGGCGACCGAGGTGTCCAGGCCGCCGGAGTACGCGAGTACGCACTTCTCCTTGCTCACGAGCACACTGCCTTTCGTATCGACTTCTGGAACGATCCGCCTAGCGGCCGCTGCGGAACTTGACGATGCTGTCCGACACCGCCTCGGCGTCTGAGTCGCTGCGGGAGATGATGAGGATCGTGTCGTCGCCCGCGATCGAGCCGAGGACTTCGTCCAACTCAGCGGCGTCAATCGCGGCCGCGACGCCCTGTCCCGCGCCAGAGGACGTCTTGACCAATACGAGTTGTCCGGAGCGGACGACGCTGGTCACGAGCTCCGCGATCATCCGCTGAAGATGCAGGTCCTCGGCGAGAACGTACACGCCCTCGGGTAGCTTGCGCAGACCCATGTCCGCGATGTCACGCGATACGGTGGCCTGCGTGCAGTCGAAGCCGTGCTGTGCCAGCCGTTCGACCAGATCGCGCTGCGTGCGCACACGCTCGCGGCGGACTATCTTGCGGATCGCGTCTTGACGTTCGCGTCGCTTCCTCATGTCGCTCATCCCACCCTCGCTGTACCTACAGGACTAGTGAAAGCCACGCGCGTTGCGCATGGAGACGATTCTCGGCCTCGTCGAAGACCACCGAGAACGGGGCATCGATGACCTCGTCGACGACCTCCTCCCCGCGGTGGGCAGGAAGGCAATGCATGAAGATCGCACCCTCGGCTGCCTCGGACATGAGCGCCTCGGTGACCGTGTAGCCGCTGAACGCCGCCAGCCGGGCCGCGTGCTCGTCCTCCTGGCCCATCGACGCCCACGTGTCCGTGACAACGATGTCCGCACCCGCGACGGCCTCGTGCGGGGAGCGCATAACCTCGATCCTGGCGTCGGTCTCGTGGTGACGGGCGAGGTCCCTGGCCCACGCCACGACATCCGCCTGGGGATCGAAGCCCTCAGGAGTTGCGATGTTCACGTGCATACCGGTAAGCGCACCGCCGAGCATGAGCGTGTTCGCCATGTTGTTGCCATCGCCGATGTAGGCCATGGTCAGCCCGGCGAGCTCGCCCTTGTGCTCCTTGATAGTGAGCAGATCAGCCAACACCTGGCACGGGTGGTAGTCATCGGTGAGCGCATTGACCACGGGTACCGACGCGTGCTCGGCGATCTCGACCACGTCGGCCTGGGCGAACGTACGGATGACGATCGCGTCCACATAACGCTCGAGCACTTTCACGGTGTCATGGATCGACTCATGCCGGGAGAATGCATCATTGGCGCCGAGAATGACGGGATGGACGCCCAGATCCACACACGCAAGCTCGAACGACACGCGCGTGCGCATCGACGGCTTCATGAATATGAGAGCGGCCGACTTTCCGGTGGGAGCAGGGGTGTGCTTGGCCATCGAGCGTACCTGCTTCTGAGCGATCGCCCGTTCGAGCACCGTAGCTACGTCGGCAGGGGTCAACTCGCCGAGCGTGAGAAGGTCTTTGCCGCGAAGATTCTGCATCATCACTCCCCGATCACATCTGACAGGACAGTAAGAAGTGTATCAACTTCCGCACTCGTGCATACCAGCGGCGGCAAGAAGCGCAGGGTGGAATCTCCGATGGTGTTGAGAACCACCCCGCGCGCAAGCGCGCGCGTCGCCACGTACGGGGCGTTGGGCGTCGCCAGGCTGACACCGATCATCAGCCCGTGCCCGCGAACGTCCGTGATGTGCCCCGACCGGGCAGCCAGGTCCTCGAGACCGGCGCGGAGCCGACGGCCGACGTTCTCGGCGTTCTCGCCCAGCCGACCCACCTCCAGCGCGTCGATGGTCGCGAGCGCTGCTGCGCAGACCACCGGGCCGCCACCGAACGTCGATCCGTGATCGCCAGGACGAAGCACCGACGCGGCCTGCTCGGTGGCGACGATCGCGCCTGCCGGCAACCCGTTGGCGATGGCCTTCGCGAGCGTCATCACGTCGGGCACCACACCGTAGCCCTGATGGGCGAAGGCGGGCCCGGTCCTGAAGAAGCCGGTCTGCACCTCGTCGAGCATGAGCAGCGCGCCCCGTTCGTCACACAGACGGCGCGCCGCGGCCAGGTACTCCTTGGCGCACGGGTAGACACCGCCCTCGCCCTGGATGGGCTCGAGCAAGACCGCGCACACGTCGTTGGTCATCGACGCCTCCAGGGAGGCTGCGTCGTTGAGCGGCACGTGCTTGAACCCGGGCATGAGCGGCGCGAACGCCTGTTGCTTGGATGGCTGACCCGTGGCGGAGAGTGCCGCGAGCGTCCGCCCGTGGAAGGAGCGCTCGGCGGTGACGATCGTAGTGCACTCCGGTCCCCGAGTCGTGCGGCCCCACTTGCGAGCGATCTTGATCGCGCCCTCAACGGCCTCGGTGCCCGAGTTGCAGAAGAATGACCGCGAAGGACGGCCGAAAAGACCCGCAAGCCGCTGAGCCAGCTCGGCTCGATGCTCGACATAGAACAGGTTGCTGACATGAACGAGCCGTGACATCTGCTTGCTCACAGCAGCGGCAACGGCGGGATGCGCGTGGCCCAGGTTCACAGCGCCGATGCCACTCACGAAGTCCAGGTACTCATGGCCCTCGTCATCGAAGAGGCGCATCCCCTCTCCCCGCACGAACATCACGCGCTTACGCGCATAGGTGCTCATCATGTAGGCCTCATCGAGCACGAGAGCGTCATTGAATGCGTCGCCCACTACAGGGTCACCTCTCCCTCGTACGCCGCGTACGTGGTGTCGTCTTCAAGCCCAAGACTGCCATCCTGGGTGATCATGGTGCCGACGCCAGCATCGGTGTACACCTCAAGGAGCAGCGAGTGCGCGATGGTGCCGTTGAGGATGTGCGCCCGCTCGACGCCGCCCGCGAGAGCCCGGACGCACGCGGCAACCTTGGGCAGCATCCCGCTCGCTAGCCGGTCGTTCGCGATCATCTCGACCGCTTCGGCGTGCGACAGGGCACTGATGAGCGAGTCCTTGTCGTCAAAATCCGCGTACAGACCGTCGACGTCGGTGAGGAAGATGACCTTCTCAGCGTCGAGCGCGGCCGCCATCTCCCCCGCCACGGTGTCCGCATTGATGTTGTACGAGCCGCCGTCCGTTCCGGCTCCCACGGTGGCGATAACCGGGATGAAGCCGTCCTCTATGAGGTTCGTGACGACGGTGGCGTCGATACCGGTGACCTCCCCGACACGTCCCAGGCGGGGATCGAGCTGCTTGGCTCTGATGAGGTTGGCGTCATCACCCGCGAGACCAACGGCCCAGCGACCATGGGTGTTGATCTCCGAGACGAGCTCCTTGTTGTTCTTGCCGACGAGCACCATCTTCACGACCTCCATGGCCGCCTCGTCGGTGACCCGTAGGCCCTGGTAGAACTCGACTGGCATCCCGAGGCGCTCCATGTACGCGCTGATGTCGGGGCCGCCACCATGCACGATCACCGGGTTCACACCCACGAGCTTCATGAGCACTATGTCCTCGGCCACGGACGCGCGAAGCGCCGCGTCGGTCATCGCGGATCCGCCGTACTTGATCACGACGACCCTGCCCGACGTGCGCTTGATCCACGGCAGCGCCTCGGTGAGCGTGGTGGCTTTGCCGAGCAGAGCCTGCATGATCTCCTCTCTCATGAACGATACTCCCCGTTGATCCGCACGTACTCGTAGGTGAGGTCGCACGTCCAGACCGTCGCGGTCCCGCTCCCGACACCCAGCTCGACGGTCAGGTCCACTTCATCGGCACCGAGCGCCGTAGCTGCATCTTCCTCCGAGAAAGGCACGGCCGTTCCTCCCTCACAGGTGAGGATCCCCGCGAAGGTGATGCGCACGCGGGCGGGATCGAGTGTGGCGCCGGACTTCCCGATCGCCATCGCCACGCGACCCCAGTTCGCGTCGCGTCCGAAGATCGCGGTCTTCACGAGCGGTGAGTTGGCGATCGCGAACGCGGCGACCTCCGCGTCCGTCTCATCAACGGCGCCGCCGACCGTGACGGTGATGAGCTTGGTGGCGCCTTCACCGTCGCGAACGACCATGCGGGCCAGCTCGCCGCACACATGCTCGATCGCCGCCGCCACATGACCGAAGCGGGGGTCATCGGCCGCGATCGTCGCGCCGCCCGCCGCTCCGCTGGCTATGAGAACGCACATGTCGTTGGTGGACGTGTCTGAATCGACCGTGATGCGATTGAAGGTCCGTCCGACGCCAGCGCGGAGCGCACGATCGCACGCGGCGCTGTCGAGGGGAGCGTCCGTGGTGACGAACGCCAGCATGGTGGCCATGTTGGGCTGGATCATCCCGCTTCCCTTGGCCATGCCGCCGATGGTGTACGTGATTCCGTCCACATCGATCGAGACCGCGGTGTGCTTGATGAACGTGTCGGTGGTCATGATGGCCTCGGCCGCATCCGTGCCTGCGTTGGAGTCGAGTTCCTCGCCCGCGGCGGCGATGCCGTCGAGTACGAGTCCCATGGGCATCGGTACGCCGATGACGCCGGTGGACGAGACCAGCACGTCCGTCGGCTCGCACCCGACCGCGTCGGCGGTAGCCCGCGCCATCTGGCGGGCATCGGCCATGCCGGACTCACCCGTGCAGGCGTTGGCGTTGCCCGCGTTCACGACGACGGCGCGCAGGCGCCCGTCGGCCACGTGCTCCCTGGAGACGACCACGGGCGGAGCGGCCATCGTGTTGGTAGTGAACACAGCCGCGGCGGGACAGGTCTCGTTAGCCACGATGAGCGCAACGTCCCGCCGCCCGGACTTCTTGAGCCCGGCGCTCACGCCGGACGCCATGAATCCCAGAGGCGCGGTGATACCACCTTCGGCGTATGCGAACGCAGCCGTGACCATGACTTCCTCCATCGTCACACCACCGGGACCGGGATATCGAGGCCCAGCGTTTCGGGATATCCGAGAACCAGGTTCGCGCACTGCACCGCCTGGCCGGAGGTTCCCTTGACCAGATTGTCGATGGCGCACGATGCAACGAGCATTCCCGAAGCCTCGTCAACGGTCACGCCGATGTGGGCCCTGTTGGACCCGCGGACCTCGCCCGTGGCGGGCATGCGACCGGCGCCGTGCACGGTGATGAACGGCTCACCGGCGTACCGGTTCCGGTAGACCTCCAGCGCCTCGTCGGCTCCAAGACCGGGTTCGACCTCAAGATAGACGGTGGAGAGTAGACCACGGGTCATCGGTACCAGATGCGGCGCGAAGGTCACTCTGGGGTGCGCGAGACCGAGGTCCGAGAGGCCCTGGGCGATCTCTGGCGTATGCCGGTGGGCCGCGACCTTGTACGCATGCACGGACTCGTTCACCGAGGAGTAATGCGTCCCGGCACCCGGGGCGCGACCCGCGCCCGACACCCCGGACTTAGCATCGACGATGACCCTGTCGGAAATGACCAGGCCCGCCTCGATCGCGGGAGCGGCCGCAAGCAACGTGGCCGTGGGATAGCAGCCCGGGCACGCCACAAGACGCGCTCCGCCAAGCGTGGAACGCCACAACTCCGGCAGGCCGTACGCCGCCTCACCCAGCAGCTCCGGCGCAGTATGGGCCGTCGCATACCAGGCGGAGTAGACATCGGCGTCGCGAAGCCGGAAGTCCGCCGACGCGTCGATCACGACGAGGCCGGCATCGAGCAGCGCCGGCGCGATGGCGAGAGCCGCAGTGTGCGGCACCGCCAGGAAAGCCACGGCGGCCGCTTCCGCGACCCGCGCGGCGTCGGGTTCGACGTATCGCAGATCGCACCCGGCGAGCGCCGGATACAGGTCAGCGACTCGCGTGCCCGCATCCGCGGTGGACGTGACCATCGTCAGTTCGAGTTCGGGATGCGCCAGTACGAGTCGGGTGAGCTCCACCCCTGCGTAGCCAGCTGCTCCGACGATAGCGACCTTATGCATGTGCGCGAATCTCCTGGACTCGGTGCCTGCGGTCGCCAGATCGTACATCAGAAACGCATACGAGTCAACCTGTATGCAGTTTTTTTGCAACTTCACGCGTTGGACGTATCGCTCAAACCGTGAATCCAGTCGTTGTCAATACTGTACAAGCGCTATGCGCGCACTTCGCCATTCACGGCGTTGCATACCTTACGGACGAGCCGTTCGTGCACCGCGCGCACCTCTTCGTCCGTGAGCGTGCGATCGGCAGCCCGGTATGTGAGCGAGAACGCCAGGCTCTTCGCGCCTTCGCGCAGCCGGCGCTGAGGCGCGTTGGCAGGATCACGGTACACGTCGAACAAGCGAACGGATTCGAGCAGCGGCCGACCGGCGGACTGCATCGCCTGCTGGACCCGCTCGGCGGTGACGTCTTCGTCCACGACGAGCGCCAGGTCCACCTTGACCGCCGGCAGACGAGGAATCTCGACATAGCGCACGGCACGGTCCGAGGCCTTCACGAGCGCTTTGACCCCGAGTTCGAACACAGTTATGGGTCCGGTGAGCTGGTATGCGTCGAGAACCTGCGGTGAGGACTCGCCGAGCCATCCCACGACGTCACCCTGGACGATGACGTCGGCGGCACGACCGGGCTGCAGCCACGCGTGCTCCGCCGGCCGGACCTTCCACCGCGTGATGTCGATCTCGTCGAAGAGCGTCTCGAGAATGCCCTTGCCGTCGAAGAAGTCGAGCGGCACAGCCGGCGCGTTCCATCCGGGCCGGCTCCAGGACCCCGCGAGCGCACCGGCGGCGACCAGTCGCTCCTGGGGCGTCTTCCGACCAGCGGCCGTCTTGAACGTCACGCCCATCTCGTAGAGATGCACGTCTGTGACTCCGCGTCGTTGGTTATACGATACCGCGCGCATGAGGCCCGGCAGCGTGGTGAAACGCAGGTGCGCCTGCTCCTCGGACATGGGGTTGAGGAGTTCGACTGGCAGCTCGCCGGGACCGAAGACCCAACCGATGCGATCCGCATCCGCCGGATCGCAGAACGCCAGGCCGATGTGCTCGTTGAGACCGGCCGCCCGCAACGCCTGACCGATACGGGCGTGCAGACGCTGCTCGGGCGTGAGACCGCCGACCCGCTCACGACCTCCCGGCAAAGTGGACGTCACGCGCTCCATCCCCCAGATGCGCACGACCTCCTCATACAGGTCGATCTCACGATCCAGGTCGGGCCGGAAGGTGGGCACGACGCAGACAAGGTCGTCGCCCTCCCGCGACACGCCGACTCCGAGGGCGACCAGGATACCCATTACCTCGGAAACGCTCAGCTGCGTGCCGAGGAGCGCGTTCATACGCCCGACCCGAAGTGTCAGTCGCTGTGGCACGGCCGGCACGGGATACTGGTCGACGACTCCCGGAGCGACCGTACCGCCGCCGAGTTCCGCGATGAGCGCTGCGGCGCGGTCCGACGCCCGGGCCGCGAGTTCGGGGTCGACTCCACGCTCGAAGCGCAGCGAGGCCTCGGAGATGAGCCCCAGCCGACGGCTCGTGCGGCTGATGGACGCGCGATCGAACGACGCCGCTTCGAGCAGGATATCCACACTTGAGTCCGAGACCTCGGTCGCCTCTCCGCCCATGACTCCTGCCAGAGCGATCGGGCCGGTCGGATCGGCGATCACGAGCGTGTCGGTTGCCAGGTCGCGATCCTGCCCGTCGAGCGTGACGAGCTTCTCGCCCGGAGCAGCGGAGCGAACGATGATCGACGCCAGCCCGGCGTCGGTTGCGATCGTGGCGAGGTCGAATGCGTGCAGTGGCTGACCCAACTCGAACATCACGTAGTTCGTGACGTCGACCACGTTGTTGATGGGCCGGGCGCCCGCGGCGATGACCCGCTCGGCAAGCCAGTCCGGCGACGGGCCGATGCGAATACCGCGGATGACTCGAGCGGTGTATCGCGCACAGAGCGACGAATCCTCGATCACGACTTTGACGGCGTCGGCCGCGGGTGTCCCGCTCTCCACGGGGGTGGATCCCGGCATGCTCGCGGTCGTGCCGAGGACTGCACCGATCTCGCGCGCGATGCCCGCCATCGATAGGCAGTCGGGGCGATTAGGTGTGACCTCAAGCTCGATGATCGTGTCACCGATACTCGCGTACTCGGCATACGGCGTACCCACGGGGGCATCGGCCGGTAGTATCAGCAGACCTGAGGAGTCGCCGCCGACCCCCAGCTCCCTCGGCGAACACATCATGCCCTCGGACTCCAGGCCGCGGAGCTTGGCGCGCTTGATCGTGATGCCGTTGGGCAGCGTGCATCCCACTGTGGCTACGGGAACCTTGTCCCCGGCCTGGAAGTTGTCCGCTCCGCACACGATCTTGAGTGGGACATCGGCTCCGATGTCCACGGAGCAGTACGAGAGCTTGTCCGCATCCGGATGCTTGTCGCGCACGAGAACCTGTCCGATGATGACGCCGTCGAGACCCTCTCCGACCTGATGGAGCGCCTCGACCTTGGTGCCGGTCATGTCCATACGGTCGGTGAGATCGACAAGCGGGATACCGATGTCCACGAGTTCCTTGAGCCACTTGAGGGATACGCGCATTCCGTCCTCTTCCTTCGTCAAGCCGCGTCAGGCGGCGGGTGATCGCATCATCCGTGCTAGAACTGGCGGAGGAACCGCATGTCGCCATCGGCGAGCAACCGCAGGTCCGGGATCCCGTACTTCAGAGCCGCGATGCGCTCTGCTCCCATTCCGAAGGCAAAACCGGAGTAGCGCTCGGGATCGATACCTACGTGGCCGAACACGTTGGGGTCGACCATTCCGCAGCCCAGCACTTCCAGCCAGCCCTCACCGCCACATGAGCGGCAACCAGAGCCGCCGCACATCGCGCACGAGACATCGACCTCGGCGGAGGGCTCGGTGAACGGGAAGAAGTGCGGCCGCAAGCGCACGCGCCGGTCGGGACCGAAGATCTCTCGGATGAAGTGCTCGAGCGTGCCCTTGAGATCACCGAACGTGATGCCCTCGTCCACCACCAGGCCCTCGATCTGCGTGAAGCGGGGCAGGTGGCTCGGGTCGGCCACATCGCGCCGGTACACCTTACCGGGGGCAAGCACGTAGATGGGCGGCTTCTGGCGCTCCATCACGTGCACCTGCACGGGCGACGTGTGCGTGCGCAGCAAGACATCCGATTCGCCTGACACCGAGACGCCGTCACCCGAGAGATCCCGTACGTAGAACGTGTCCGTTGCAGCACGCGCGGGATGCTCCGGTGGATGATTGAGCGCGGTGAAGTTGTAGTAGTCGAGCTCGACCTCGGGGCCTTCTTCGATCCGATAGCCGAGGCCCAGGAACACCTCCACGATCTCATCGACGATCTGATGGATGAGGTGCTGCTTGCCGGGAACACGCATGCGCCCCGGCAGCGTCACGTCGACCGCCTCGGACTCCAGCCGCGAGGCCAGCGCCGACTCCGAGAGGATCGCCTTACGCTCGTCAAGGGCGGCCTCAAGCGCCATTCGCACCTCGTTGGAGAGTCTGCCGACAGCCGGTCGTTCCTCGGCGGAGAGACCTCCCAATCCGCGAAGCACCGCGGTCAGCGACCCCCTCTTGCCCAGGTACGCCACGCGGACGCCCTCGAGCGAGTCAAGATCCGCCGCGGCGGCGACCGCGGCGATCGCCTCGTCGCGAAGCGCCTGCAGTTCGTCTGCGATGCCCATGCACACTCCTTGTGTCCGGAAATGAAGAAGCCACACCCGTCCTGGTTGCCCAAGGACGGGAATGGCTCCCGTGGTACCACCCTGGTTGACGTGCACCGCACGCCCACTCTGTTGGAGCGCTCGCACGCTCGCGACCGGTCTTGCTCCGGCCTTCCCGATATCGGCGGGTCCCGGCTCTCCTACTAAGACGACGATCGTCTGTTCAGTTCGCGGCTAGTGGAGTGAACCGCACCTCGCATTCCAGGAGACCCTTCCAGCCTGTGGGGTCCTTCTCTGGTCTGGAGTGTTGCCGAGGAGCGCCTCTCCGTCATCGCCATGCCATCTTCGATTGGTCGCTGAGTATACCACATCACCGCAGCGCCTCCGCGACCGCGCGACCCATCCGACCTGTGGGAATCACCGCCACGGCGACCCCGCGGACGTCGCCACGACGAAGGGGATCCCGGTCGGGGGTGTCGTTCGCGTCACCCGACGTGGTGAGCGCCCCATCGGGGGTCTGCGTCGCCACCCGATGGAGCACGCCGCCCGCCCACCCCTCATGCGCGAACAGCACAACGCTCCCCCTTTCGAGCCCGGTGCTGCCACGGCGATACACCACGATGTCGCCCGAGACCAACGTGGGCTCCATGGATCCGCCACGCACGATCGTGGCGCCGTACAAGATCAGCACAAGCCCCCACGCCAGCACTGCCACGAAGCCAAGGGCTCGCCGAAGTACTCCCAAGGCCCCCGCAGGCCCGTCTGCCATCAGTGCACCTGCTCCGCATCAAAATAGAGCGTGAGCTTGGCGTAGTCGCCCGCCAGGTCGTTACCGACCGTCGCAGGCAGTCCGACTGCGAACGACACGCGCGAACTCGACCCTGGCGCAAGATCGACCGGCGCCGTGTGAAGCAAGTTGAGCGGGCCGTCGTACAGCGACGTCCCCTCACATGTGACGCGGCACGTGAGCGCGTTGTAGAAGTCGGTGATGCCCGCCTTCTTGGCTCCCGTGATCACGACGCTCGATGGAAGAGATCCGTCGTTGACGACCGTGACCGACCGTTCGGTCACGCCGCCGGGTGCGAGCGAGTCGATCGAGATGGCGGCCGACGTAGGCTCCGTTGAGACCGATACTGCCCCGGCCTTGATCACGTTCTCCGGCACCTCCGCCTGCCCTGTGAAGTATGCGCCGGCACTGCCGACACAGGCCGCCAGCCCGATTCCGAGCACGATCAGGATGTAGCGTTTCATGATGCTTCTCCCTCCGGTCGTGCCGACCGAGGGGAGGGCGGCGCTGCTGATTGCCGGCCGCACTGTTGCGACCGCCTCCGACTATGGCCGCAGGACCTTGCCGGTACCTATCCAGAATCTCAACCGGACCAGGTCTGTCGATACTGCCCCGAATGCAGGCAGGACCCCGCGCGGCGGGGTCCTGCGATCCGAGCTCGATCGAACAGAGCGCCTACACGGAGACCTTCTCCTTGGCGACCTCGACCAGCTTGGCGAAAGAACCGGGATCGTTGATCGCCATGTCCGAGAGGACCTTACGATCGAGTTCGATCTCGGCCTTCTTCAGGCCGTTCATGAACGTCGAGTACGACATCCCGTTGATGCGGCACGCAGCGTTGATGCGCGCGATCCACAGGCGGCGGATCTCACGCTTCTTGTTGCGACGGTCACGATACGCGTACGCGAGCGAGTGCTGAACCTGCTCTTTGGCGGCCTTATAGGAGCGGCTCTTGGCACCGTAATAGCCCTTTGCCTGCCCCAGGACGGTCCGACGCTTTTTCTTGGCGGATACGCCACGCTTCACTCTAGGCATTGCGAATCTCTCCTCTATCCACGCGGCGTCGGCTAGCCGATGCCAAGGTTCTTCTTGATGACGGCCTCATCCGACGGATGCACGAGCGAAGCATCCCGAAACGCGCGCTTGCGCTTGGGGCTCTTCTTCTCAAGGATGTGGCTCTTGAACGCGTTCCCGCGCACGATCTTGCCGGTGCCGGTGAGGCGGAACCGCTTGGCCGTTCCCTTGTGCGTCTTCATCTTTGGCATGCTGATACTCCTGTCTAGCATCGTGCGCCGCTACTCGGCGTCAGCGGTCATCTCGTCGGCTGTCTCGTCGACCAACTCATCATCGGCCAACTCATCGTCAGCGTGCTTCTCGCCCTTGACCGGCTCCTTCTTGACCGGAGCCAGCAGCATGAGCATGTTGCGCCCTTCGAGCTTGGGCTGGCTCTCCACGATGCAGAGATCCTTCACGTCCTCAGCCAGACGCTCCAGGATGACCAGGCCCCGTTCGGCGTGTACCATCTCACGGCCGCGGAACATGATCGTGACCTTGACCTTGGCGCCGCTTTCAAGAAAACGGATGACGTGACGCTTCTTGGTCTCGTAATCATGTTTGTCGATCTTGGGCCGGAACTTGATCTCTTTGATCTGGATCGTCGTCTGGTGTTTGCGCGCCTTCTTGGCCTTGATCGCCTGCTCGTACTTGAACTTGCCGTAGTCCATGATGCGGCAGACGGGGGGATCCGCATTGGGCGCGATCTCGACAAGGTCGAGACCCTGCTCGTCAGCGATCCGCATCGCGTCCGTCATCATGAAGATGCCGAGCTGCTCTCCGTCATCGGAGATCAGGCGACACCGCGGTACGCGGATGCGCTCGTTGATCCTCGGCTCCGTCGTGCTGATAGGCGTTCCACCTCCATCACCGGCGGCCGTATCGGCCGCACCACATAAAACCAGAAAATCCCGACGGCTTCAGCCGACGGGACGATAGTGTATGCCCACCCGGGTTGGGCGGACACTCTTTCGACCAGACAGCTGCACTCATGCGCCGTAAGGTGGGGACCATTCTCGACCCCGAGGGGCGGGGTCCCACTTGACCGGTATTCGATTAGCCGTGTGAGTATACGCGGCTGTGGCCCCTGCTGTCTAGGGCTTCGAGTTGCCTCAGGAAGCACCTGAATTGCCAAAGTTAGTGCAAAGCCTCTTGCACTTAGTCTGGCGGGGCTTCCCCCGTCGTCCTTTCTAGCGGGCTCGACGGCATCTGCGGCAAGCGCCTGGTCGCCGCCCTGCCCGAGATGGTGGAGGTGATGGAGCGGTGTGGCGAGCGCACCGTCTCGCGCGAGCGGCAAAGACATGCACCTGCGCCTTGTTCTTCACCGCGCGGGTCTCGGTCCAGCCCGTCTCCACGTCGGTGACATCGAGCGTCTGGCAGTACTCGCCGCGGAGCACCCCGCCCTCATGGCCGACAAGGTCGATCTCGACGAAGCCGGGACGCGCGTCGTCCCACTCGGAGAACGTCTTGACCGGGATCTGGTGCTTGAGCAGCGTGCCGGGTTTGGTGCCGGGCCGTCCCGAAAGCGAGAGGCGCGCCCGGTCCGGCGCGAGCAGCCGGTCGATCGTGGAAGCCGAGATCGAGCACAGCTTGGCCCGCAGCTTCATCTCGACCCACGCACCGACTACACCGAAGGCGTACGGGGCGGTTGGCGCGACCACTGCACTTGCCAACACGAAAGCCTGCTCTTCGCGCTCCGGAGGATCTGGGCGACCACTCAAGGAGATCAGGGGCGCGCTTCCCTTCCCGCTCCGCGGGATCGACAGCGACAACGGCAGCGAATTCATCAACAACGAGCTCAAGCGCTACTGCGAACAGAAGCGGATCACCTTCACGCGCTCCAGGGCCTACCGCAAGAACGACGGCTGCTACGTCGAGCAGAAGAACTGGCCGGTGGTGAGAAGGAACGTGGGCTACGCGCGCATCGACACGGCAGAGGAGCTCGCGGTCCTGAACGAGCTCTACGCCGCACTCCGCGAGCACACCAACTACTTCATGCCGTCGGCCAAGCTCGTCTCGAAGACCCGCGACGGCGCCAAGGTGACCAAGCGCTACGACGAACCGAGGACGCCGTACGCCCGCGCGCTCGCCTCCGAGCACGTCACCGAGGCCGCCGAGCGCCGGCTGACTGAGCACTCCAGCGCCACCTGTGAATCGCCACGAAGCGCAGCCCGCATGGTCAGCGCATCAGCGAAGCGTTCGGTCAGGTTGTGCTGGAGCGCGATGAGGAGCGTCTTTCGCACGGCGTCAGTGAGGTTGGGCAGGTAGACCACGGGATCCTCAGGTGCTTCGGCGCCCGATGCAAATGGCATCGCCCCCGTGAGCGTCTTGTATGCGATGACCCCAAGAGCATAGACGTCGGCCCGCGGATCGGCCGGCTTACCGTCTCGCTGCTGGGGCGACAGGTAGGCATCGGCGTCGGCGGCGGAACCCGCCTCATCGGCAGCCAGCACGAGTGGACGAGAGCCATCAACGACTGCGATGCGTGCGGGCGTGAGCGCACCATCCGTGACGCCGTCACGATGGCCCTCGCCTACTCGCTCGAGCAGTGCGTCGATCAACGCGAGTCCTGTCCCCAGTGGCATCCGCCCGACCGCGGCAAGGTGCTGCTGGAGCGTGACGCATGCCTCACTCACGACTGCCTCCCCCGCACAGGCCCGGTTCCCGGGCATGACCGCGTGTCGCTGAACGCCCGGGGCTACGGCTTCTCGCTTGCCACCCGTGCCGTGAACTCATCGATGCCCATCGCGCCGATATCGCCGGCAGTGCGCTCGCGAACCCCGACGGTGACGGATTCGATCTCCTTGTCACCCACGACCAGCATATATGGCACCTTCTGCTGTTGGGCCTTGGCGATCTTCACCCGCATCGGTTCGTTCTCGGAGTACACCTCGGCGCGAACTCCCGACGCGTTCAGACTCGAGGAGACTTCATGCGCGTAGTCCAGGTGCCGGTCGGAGATCGGAATCACGACCGCCTGTACCGGCGCAAGCCATGTGGGAAACGCGCCCGCATAGTGCTCGATCAGTATCCCAAGGAAGCGCTCCATGCTGCCGAGGATCGTGCGGTGCAGCATGTAGGGCTGCTCCTCGGTGTTCTCCGCCGTGCGATATGTCAGGCCGAAACGGGACGGGAAGTTGAAGTCCACCTGGATCGTCGAGCACTGCCAGGTGCGCCCGATCGCGTCCTTGAGCTTGATGTCGATCTTCGGCCCGTAGAAGGCGCCATCGCCCTCGTTGATCTCGTAGGCGAGCCCCCGGGTGTCGCACGCGCTCTGGAGCGACTCGGTGGCGACGCGCCAGAACTCGTCGTCCCCGATGGACTTCTCGGGGCGGGTCGAGATCTCGGCGGTGTACTCGAAGCCGAAGACTTCGCGCATCACATAGTCGACCAGATCGAGCATGGCAACGACCTCGTCGTGCACCTGATCCGCCGTGCAGAAGATGTGCGCATCATCTTGTGTGAACCCGCGTGCACGCATGAGTCCGTGCACGACACCGGACATCTCGTGGCGGTACACCGTGCCGAACTCGAAGATGCGCATCGGCAGATCGCGATACGAGCGCAGATCGTTGGCGTAGATCATGACGTGACCGGGGCAGTTCATCGGCTTCACGCCGTATTCGTTGATCCGGCCGTCGCCCTCGTCGATCTCGAAGAAGTACATGTTCTCGCGGTAGAAGTCGTAGTGTCCCGAGATCTTCCACACGTCAGCCTTGTAGATGTGCGGGGTGATGGCTTCAACGTAGCCACGACGGTAGAGCTCCGCGCGCAACCAATCCTGCAGCAAGCGCAGGATCCGGGCACCCTTGGGGTGGTAGACAGGCAGGCCTGCGCCCGCGATCTCGTGGAAGCTGAACAAGTCGAGTTCGCGACCAAGCTTGCGGTGATCCCTACGCTCGGCCTCCTCGATGCGCTCCAGATGCGCGGCCAGATCCTTGGCCGAGAACCACGCCGTGCCGTAGATGCGCTGAAGCATGGGGCGGGTCGAATCGCCGCGCCAGTACGCTCCGGCGACCTTCATGAGCTTGAACGCCTTGATCCAGCCGGTATGCGGCACGTGCGGGCCCCGGCAGAGGTCGGTGAAGGAGCCCTGCGTGTAGGTAGAGATGATCTCGCCCTCGGGAAGTTCGGTGATGAGTTCGCGCTTGAACGGCTGTCCGTCGAACGCGTCGAATGCCTCCAGCTTGTCTAAGACGCCGCGCTCGAAGGTCTTCTCCTCGGACACGATCTCGCGCATGCGCGCCTCGATGGCCTCGATGTCCTCGGGCGTGAACGACCGGTCGACGTCGAAGTCGTAGTAGAAGCCGTCCTCGATCGCGGGCCCGATGCCAAAGCTGGTCGTGGGGAACAGGTCCTTGACCGCCTCGGCCATGACGTGCGCCGCCGAGTGGCGCAGGATGGGCAGCGCTTCGGGGCTCTTCTCGGTGATGATCTCTACCTGGTCGCCGTCGGACACGACGCGCGTGAGGTCCACGATGGCGCCGTTGATCTTGCCCGCGATCGCCGCTTGGGCCAGCCCCGGACCGATCGAGGCAGCCACATCCTTGACGTTTGCGCCCTCGGGCACCGCGATCGCGTTGCCATCGGGAAGCTTCACCGAAATCTCGACCATGTTGACCTCCGATAATGCAGCCGCCCCGCGGGCGCGGGGCGACGGCCTGTGTATGTATCTACCCGCCCGACTCGAGCCTGCGCCGGAGGGCTACTGCTTCGTCTTGCAGTACGGACAGACTCCCCAATCGAGTTTGAGAGGTCGGTTGCAGCTTACGCATTCCTTCTTGAGCTTCTTCATGCAGGAGGGGCAGATCAAGAAGTCCTTGTCCACCGGCTTGAAGCACGCCGGGCACACGGGGTTGTCCCGGGCCATCTCGGCTTCGCGTGCTCGGATCTCAAGCTCGCGCTCGCGCGTGTCTTCAAGGGACTCGGGGGGTCGGACCACCATGTAGATCGCCCAGCCCGCGAGGTTGAAGATGAGCACCACGAGCGCCCAGAACCACGGCATGGCCCCGCGGCGCTGGGCATCACGCCAGGTCCAGAACACGAGGGCGATCGTGAAGACGGCGAAGAACAGCCAGCACAGGCGCTGCGACAGCTGCACGAGCGGATTGTTCAGAATCGGATCGAGTAGTTGTCCGAACAGGTCGTTCATGAAGGTCCCTTCACCAACGGCCGGCAGCGTCACCGGCGATCGCACGCCTTGAGCATGACTAACGGGATTCTAGCAGAACACGACCGTTCGTCGCGCCAACACTCCGCCAACGTTCACGTGAGTTCGGATCCCGCTGAGGCCAGGACCTCACCAGCGATGTAGATGCTGCCTGCCGCGATGACGGCAGGTACCCCTGCTGCCCCGGTCCACGCGAGCGCCGCGGGCACGTCCGGCTCTACGGCGAGAACATCGCCCCCGCCCGCGCGCACGACCCCGGCAAGCGCCTCCGGGGCGAGCGCCCGATCCGAGCGGCTTGCCGTGCACACGAAGCCGACCGCAACAGGCGCGAGGGCTGCAACGATACCGGTGACGTCCTTGTCGGCCATGGCGCCAAGGAGGAACACCGGGCGCCCTGGGCCGAACGACTCGCGCACGGCATCCGCGAGGACACCGGCGGCTTGCGGATTGTGCGCTCCGTCGATGATGAGGAGCGGTGTCTCTCGCACCACCTGGAATCGTCCGGGGAACGTCATCGCACCCAGCGCCTGACGCAACGCGCCCGCATCCAGTGGCCTGCCAAGCGCCGCTTCGGCGGCGGCGAGAGCCACCGCGACATTCGGTGCCTGGTACGAAGGAGCGTGCACGCCAAGGTCCGCGTACGTACGGAGCGCACAGTGGACGTCCATGAGCATGACTCCGCCAGGAGTCGACGGCGGCACCGTGACGGCCCAGGTGACGTCGGGGTCACGGAGGCCCACGCGCACGATCGGCGAGCCCGCCTGGCAGGCGCGCTCGATCAGCACGTCCTCGACGCCGGCACAGCCCGGGCCGAGCACTGCCGTCGCCCCGGGCTTGATGATGAACGCCTTGTCGGCCGCGATCTGGGCCCGGGTGGTGCCGAGACGGTCTGTGTGATCGAGCGCGACACCGGTGATGACCGACACGCGTGGGGACACGACGCTCGTGGCGTCCCAACGCCCGCCCATGCCGACCTCCAGACACGCCCAGTCGACAGACCCGGCGCGAAACGCGTCCAACGCGGCCGCCGTCAGGATCTCGAACTCGGTGTAGGTGTCCTCGGAGCCGCCCGTCGCTGTCGCGGCGTCCAGTGCGGAGAAGATCGCCCTCGCGAACTCCTTCCCCATCACGACCCGGCCGTCGACCTCGATGCGCTCCGCGTATTCGATCAGGTGCGGGCTCGTATAGGTCCCTGTGCGCATGCCGTGCGCACGGAGCACTGCTGAGAGCAGTCGTGTCACAGAGGTCTTGCCGTTGGTTCCTGTGATCTGCGCGCTCGCGAACGAGGACTCGGGATACCCCATCGCCGCCGTCAGCACTTCAATGCCATCGAGCGACGGGTGAATGCCAAAGCACAGCGACCGCTCGAGAGCGGCAACCGATGCCGCATAGTCGCGCGAAGCGCTCACGCTGGTTCCTCTAGTCCGCGAGATCAGCGATCTGGGCGGTCAGCTTGCCGACCTGGGTCGCCAAGTCGCCGGCCCGGGCACGGTCCTTTTCCACGACTTCCGGCGCCGCCTTGGCCAAGAAGCCCTCGTTGGCGAGCTTACGCGTAAGACGCGTCAGCTCCTCCTCCGCCTTACCGAGTTCCTTGAGCACACGCTCGCGTTCGGCGGTGAAGTCGACAAGACCCTCGAGCGGGACGAACAATTCGACGCCGCCGGCCACCGCAACCGCGGCGTGCGGCGGCTTGGCCGCCGAAGCGTCGAGAACGAGGTGATCGACACCCGCAAGTTCGTGCAGGTAGTGGCGCTGCGACTCAACGAGCATGGCATCGGAACCCGTGGCCCGAACGATGAGGGCCACCTGCGCCTTCGGCGGCATGGCGTAGCGGGCGCGGATGCCGCGAACCTCGGTCACCAGCTCTTGCAGCACGCGCATCGAGTTCTCGGCGTCCTCGTCACGGTATCCGGCAAGACCGGTGGGCCATGCGGCGATCATGAGTGACGCTGCCGAATCGCCGGCCGCGAGAGGAAGTCGACGCCAGATGTCCTCGGTGATGAACGGCATCATCGGATGCAGCAGTCGAAGCGACCGGTCTAACACGAACACGAGGTTGCGCTTCGCGGCAAGAGCCACCTGTCCGCCCGCCGCAAGGCGTCCCTTCGCAAGCTCGATGTACCAGTCGCAGAACTCGCTCCAGAAGAAGTCGTACAGCGAGCGAGCGACCTCGCCGAACTGGAAGGCGTCAGAGCCCGCGGCCCGCGCGGCATCGACGTCAAGCCCGAGATCGACCGTCTCCGAGAGTGCGGCCAGGCGCGAGAGGATCCACCTGTCGGCGACCGTCTCGGCGGCGGGAGGTCCGGGGGTGTAGTCGTCGCCCAGATTGAGCAGGACAAAGCGGCTGGCGTTCCATATCTTGTTGGCAAAGTTGCGGCTGGAAAGCAGCTTCTCCTCGGCGAACTTGATGTCCTGGCTGCCCGTCGTCTGGAGCATGAGCCCGAAGCGCAAGCCATCAGCGCCGTAGTGCTCCATGAGGTCGAGTGGATCCACGCCGGTGCCGAGCGACTTGCTCATGCGCTTGCCCTCGGCGTTGAAGACCGTGGGGTGGATGATGACCTCGGAAAACGGGATGTCACCCGCGAACTTGAGACCCTGCATGATCATGCGCGCGACCCAGAGGAACAGGATGTCCCGCGCGGTCGAGAGCACGGTCGTTGGGTAGAAGTAGCCGAGTTCGGGCGTGTCGTCCGGCCAGCCGAGGGTGGCGAACGGCCAGAGCGCCGAGGAGAACCACGTGTCCAGCACGTCGGGGTCCTGGCGGACAGGACCGCCACACGCGGGACACGCCGCCACGGCGTCGACACTGGCCGTCATCTCGCCGCACGCATCGCAGTAGTAGACGGGGATCTGATGGCCCCACCACAGCTGGCGCGATACGCACCAGTCGCGGATGTTCTCCATCCAATGGAAGTACACGTTCTCCCACCGCTCGGGGTGAAAGCGAACGCGGCCGTCGCGGACGCATTCGATCGCCGGTGCGGCGATCGGCTTCATGTCAACGAACCACTGGTCCGAGAGCCACGGCTCGACCACCGTGTGACAGCGGTAGCAGTGACCGACGGAGTGCACGTGGTCATCCACCTTTACGAGTAGCCCCCCAGCCTCAAGGTCCGCGACGACCCGCTTGCGCGCCTCGTACCGGTCGAGACCCTCATAGGGACCACCCTCGGCGGTGATGCTGGCGTCGGCCGCGAGCACGTTGATCTTGGCGCAGCCGTGCCGCTCGCCGATCTCGAAGTCGTTGGGGTCGTGCGCGGGTGTGACTTTGACCGCACCGGTGCCGAATGCCGGATCGACGTACTCATCGGCGACGATGGGGATCTCGCGACCCAGAAGCGGTAGAACGACGGTCGCGCCGACGAGTTCCCGGTAACGATCATCATCGGGGTGCACGGCGACGCACGTGTCTCCAAGCATCGTCTCGGGCCTGGTGGTCGCGACAACAAGGTGGTCACGACCTGCGACCGGGTCCTTGAGCGGGTACCGGATGTGCCAGAGGTGGCCGTCGAGCTCCTCGTGTTCGACTTCGATGTCCGAGAGTGCGGTGGAGCAACGAGGGCACCAGTTGATGATCCGCTTGCCCCGATAGATGAGACCCTCGTTGTACAGGTCGACGAAGACGCGCTTGACCGCGACCTGATACGCCGGGTCCATGGTGAAGTGCTCGTCGGTATAATCGCACGAGCAACCCATCGCCTTGAGTTGGCTCACGATGGTGGAGCCGTGCTCGGCCCGCCACTCCCAGCACATCTCGATGAAGCGCTCGCGGCCGACGTCGTGGCGCGACAGCCCCTCAGCCGCCAGCTTCTGCTCCACCTTGTTCTGGGTGGCAATGCCGGCGTGATCGGTCCCGAGAACCCAGCGGGTGGGGCGGCCGGTCATCCGGGAACGCCGGATGATGACGTCTTGGATGGTGTTGTTGAGCGCGTGTCCCATGTGCAGCGAACCGGTCACGTTGGGGGGTGGGATCGCAACGGTGAACGGGCGCTCTCCGTCGCGGATGACCGAGCCGAAGTAGCCGCCGTCGACCCAGGACCTGAAGACCTCGGCCTCAACGGCACCGGGATCGTATGCCTTTGGCATCTCGTTCATGCTTCGGGTCCTTCCCTCGTTCACGTGTGGATGAAGATTCTACGGGAAACGTACAGCAGCGGCGAATCTGCCGTTCGTCAGCGGAACCTGGCACTTCACACCCATTAGGCGTCATACTCTATGTGAATCCACTCACACATGACGATATACGCCTGTGAGGGTATTCATGGATTGCGAATGCGGGGGGGTCAAGATGACTGACTGCGAGTGCCTCACAACCTGCATCTTCTTCAACGACAAGATGGCGGACATGCCGTCGATGGCGAACATCATCAAGCAGCGTTACTGCCGCGGTAGCAGCACACACTGCGCCCGCCACATGATCTTCCGCAACCTCGGTAAGGAAGCCGTACCGGCCGACCTCTACCCCAGCCAGGTCGAGCGGGCCGAGGAGCTCCTCGCCGCCGCACGCTGAGGCTTGCGCCTCAGGCAGACTCGTCCCGGACCGTCTCCCCGATCGTGATGATCGGGTCGGTTTCGCGACGCGCCGCCTCTTGTGTGATGACGACGCTGATGACGTCCGTGCGTCCCGGTAGGTCATACATGAGGTCGAGCAGCAGTCCCTCGAGTATGGATCTCAGGCCGCGGGCACCCGTCCCGCGCTTGATGGCCTGTGCAGCCACCTCCGTGAGCGCGTCAGGGGTGAACGTCAGGACCACTCCCTCGAGTGCGAAGAGCCGCTGATACTGCTTGACCAGCGCGTTCTTGGGTTCGGTGAGTATGCGGACGAGTTCGTTCTCGCCCAGCTCCTCGACATGTGCCATCACCGGAATGCGACCGATGAACTCAGGGATGAGCCCAAAGCGGTGAAGATCCTCGGGCAGCACCTGTGCGATGAGCGTGCCGGTGTCGTGCTTGCTTGCATCCACCAGCTCCGCACCGAATCCGACGCCCTTCTTGCCGACGCGATCCGCGATGATCTTCTCCAGGCCGACGAATGCGCCGCCAAGGATGAACAGGATGTTCGTGGTGTCGATCCTGATGAGTTCTTGCTGGGGATGCTTGCGCCCCCCCTGGGGCGGAACGGCGGCTTCGGTGCCCTCCAGGATCTTGAGTAACGCCTGCTGCACGCCCTCGCCGGACACGTCGCGCGTGATCGAGAGGTTCTCGGCCTTGCGGGCGATCTTGTCGATCTCATCGATGTATATGATGCCGACCTCGGCCTTGGCCGTGTCGAAATCCGCCGCGGTGATGAGCTTGAGCAAGATGTTCTCGACGTCCTCCCCGACGTACCCGGCTTCGGTGAGCGTGGTTGCGTCGGCAATGGCAAACGGAACCTTGAGGATGCGCGCAAGCGTCTGCGCAAGCAGCGTCTTACCGCAGCCCGTCGGGCCGAGCAGCAAGATGTTGCTCTTGGCGATCTCGACGTCCTCGGCGCCTTCACACGGCTTGCAGCGGATCCGCTTGTAGTGGTTGTACACCGCAACGGAAAGCGACTTCTTCGCCAGGTCCTGCCCCACCACGTACTCGTCGAGGGACGCGAGGATCTCTTTGGGGGTGAGCAGCTCCTCGGGAGCAAGCTCCACCCACTCCTTGGCCTGCTCTTCATCCACGATGTCGTTGCAGAGTCCGATGCACTCGTCGCAGATGTACACGTTCGGCCCCGCGATGAGCTTGCGAACCTGGTGCTGCGGCTTACCGCAGAACGAGCACTTGAGTTGTTCGTGACCTTCGGACCGCTCCATGCCTACTCCGCGCTCTCCTTGGGACGCTGCTCCATCACAGCGTCTACCAGCCCGTACGCTGCCGCCTCGGACGCGATCATGATGTTGTCGCGCTCGGTATCGGCGTGGATCTTCTCGACCGACTGGCCGGTGTGACGGGACATGATCTCGTCAAGCTGGTCCCGCATGCGAAGCATCTCCTTGGCCTGGATCTCGATATCGGTGACCTGGCCCTGCGTGCCACCCCACGGCTGATGGATGAGCACGCGGCTGTGCGGCAGCGCGAAGCGCTTGCCGGGAGCTCCCGAGGCGAGCAGCACCGCCGCCATCGAAGCGCACTGGCCGATGCAGATGGTCGAAACGTCGGACCGGATGTACTGGATAGTGTCGTAGATCGCCATGCCGGCGGTCACCGAGCCACCCGGCGAGTTGATGTAGAGGTTGATGTCCTTCTCGGGATCCTCGCTCTCCAGGTGCAAGAGCTGCGCGATCACCAGGTTGGCGATGACGTCGTCGATCTCATTGCCGAGAAAGACGACTCTGTCATTGAGCAGCCGGGAGAAGATGTCGAACGAGCGCTCGCCGCGCGAGGTCTGCTCGACGACGATGGGTACAAGGCTGTGGGCTTCGTGGATCATGGTTACTCCTCCTTCGAAGAGGTCGCTTTCTTCTTTGATGCCCGCTTCTTGGCGGGCTTGGACTCCACCGGCGCCTCGCCGGGTTCGTCCTCGGTGACGACGATGTTGTCAAGCAGCCAGCTGAGAGCCTGCTGGTGCACCAGGCTCTCCTTGATGATCGGCGTGGCACCAGCCTCACGCACGCTTTGACGCACCTCGTCAAGCGCCATGACGTCGCCGCCGGCAAGACCGAGGAGCGCCGCTTCAAACTCCGAGTCACCCACGGTCATGTCCTTGGCGCGGAAGAGGGCCTCGAGCGCGAGTTCCTCGCGAATGCGCTGGCGCGCTTGCTCCTCCAGATCGGCCTGGATCTTCTCGACCGGAACACCGGTGGCATTCACGTATTCCTCGAGGGTGATCTTTCGCTCGTCAAGAGACTCGAAGAAGTCCCTCGTCAGGCTCGAGGCGCGATTGCGCACCATCGCCTCCGGCACGTCCCCAACAAGTCGGCTGGCGAGGAGGTCGAGTGCGAGCATCTCCACGCGCTGAGCGCGACCGGCCGCCTTGCTCTCGTTGAACTTGGTGCGGATATCCTCGCGGAACTCCGCGAGCGTGTCGAAGCCGCCCACCGACGCGGCGAATGCGTCATCGACGTCGGGGAGCACCTTGGCCTTGACCTCGTGGACCTCGATCTCGAAGCGCGCCGTCTTGCCGACGAACTCGTCGTTGGATGACGTGTCGGGAATCTCGAACTCGGCAACCACCTTGTCGCCGGGCTTAGCGCCCACGAGTGCCGCGTCGAACTCCTCGGGCATGAGCCCGCGCTGCGTCTCGTAGAGATAGCGGTCAACGGTGTTGCCGTCGTACGTCTCGCCGTCAACGGTGCCGACGAAGGACAACAGGACGAAGTCGCCCAGCTCGACCGGTCGATCGACCGGCTCGAGGGTGGCGAAGCGCTCCCTGTGATGCTCGATCTGCGCGTCGATCTCGCGCTCGGTCGTCTCGGACGGGCCTGCCGCGATGGTGAGACCGTCGAGCGAGCTCAGTGTGAATTCGGGACGCACGATGATGTCCGCCGAGTACGTGAAGTCCTCGCCGGCGATGAGACCGTCAAGCTCGCCCATGTCCGGCGCCTCGACCGGCCTGAGCTCCTCGGCGTCGATGGCGAGCGGGTACGTGCCCTCAACGAGCGACTCCTGGGCCTCGGCGAGCACAGCTTCGCGCCCCACGTGGGTGTCGATGATCGGGCGCGGGATCTTGCCCTTGCGGAAACCTGGGATACGCAACTTACCGGCGATGTCGCGGTACGCCTTGTCGATCGCGATATCGACATCGACTGCGGGGACGGTGACGGTCAGCTTGACTCGGCCGTCTTCCAAACGCTCAGTGGTGGTGTTCAACGATCCTCCTGTGACGGGACGACTCTGACCGCGCATGCGGCCGGGTTGACATTCATGGTGCGGGCGAGAGGACTCGAACCTCCACGAGTTTCCCCACCGGGACCTAAACCCGGCGCGTCTGCCAGTTCCGCCACGCCCGCACGAGAGTGCACTCTTGAGCCAAGCGTTCACTATAGCAAAAAGGCTGCCTGCCCAACGCGCTTGCCCGGGACGGGTCCAGGCGAATCCAGGCGGACCGACCACTCGGACCGGCCGATCCGCGGGCCCGTCGGACGTCCGACGAAGAAACCCCCGCCGCGATGGCGAGGGTCCCGAATGATCGTATGGTGGGCCGTATAGGGGTCGAACCTATGACCTTGGGATCAAGAGCCCGTGCCGCTTCGCAGGTCAGGCCGACAGGATGGGGGTCCGCTGCCGTGCATGTTCCACCATCAGGCCAGCGTGTCGTGCCAACCAAGGGGCTACGGGTTCGTCACCAGATCCGCGACCAGGATGTACCGGTCCGGTGCGCTTCCAACGTAGTTGAACGGGTAGCACGTGGTCACCGTCAAGACGGCATGGTTGGTGGGCACGATGACTGTCTTGTCATCCTTGTCGACGATACGGATCCGGGATATCTCGTAGATGAAAGTACCGGCCGAGGTCTCCACGACCAGCTGGTCGCCTGTCTTCAACTTGCCGAGATCCGTGAAGACCGTGTCGCGATGACCGGACAGGACGCAGTTATCGTTCACCCCAGGGAGAACGCTCTGGGCGAAGTGACCCACGCCCCTCTTGAGTTCGCCGTCACCGGTCCCCTCGACGATGGGGAACGTCTGCTCCAAAGCCGGAATCGACAGGCTTCCGATCACGTCACCCACGGCCGGGTAGTCGGCGTAAACAACCTCGTCAGCATCGGGCACATCTAGTGGACGGACAGCGTCCGTCGTGACGGCCTGTCCTGCAGTGATCGTGGTCGTGCTGGAGTCAGGACCCTGGTAGACGCCGGCGGACGTGCGGGGCTGTGCCCCGATGTTCATCGACGCCCACCAGACCAAGCCAAATCCGAGTGCTAACACTCCCAAGGACAGGCCGACGACCAGGTATCGCCTGCCCTGTGGCGGTCTCTTCCCATGGCTACCCGTAGCAGTCTCTCCCTACGCATGGATCCTCTTGGTCGTTCTCCAGTAGCCCACGGCTCCCAGAAGCATCAGGACAGCGCCTGCGAACAAGATGTTATACCACGGCGTAGCGGTCTTCGGGATCTGCCCGCCCGAGACCGTGCTCACAGGGACAACGACCGACGCGGTATCGCTGACCGTCGTCCCCCCTTCGCTGGCTATGACCGTGGCGGTGTTCGTCGTGGTCGCAGTGAGACGCATGGTGCCGGTGTAGACCCAGGTCTCGCCGGACTGGAGCAAGCCGTCAGCGTTGACGTCCCCGGAGACGTACGTCACGGGGCTGAGCTTGTCGTCGGTGACGACCACATCGCTGAGCGGGTCGTCGCCGGGGTTGGTGACCGTGTACGTGTACGTGACCGAGCCCGGTCCGGACGTGAGCGCCGCCGGGCTTGCGGTCTTGGTGATCTGGATGCCCGAGACCAGCTCTTCAGCACAGAGCCCGTTTGTGATGGTGTTGCTGTCGAGTGTGACCGCGCCATTCCGCGCCAGCAGCTGTCCTTGGACCGTCGCACCCGTCTGCGCTGCGATGGACGTCAGTGCCAAGATGTGTCCCACGAACTGAGAGTTGGTCCCCAGCGTCGCGGAAGAAGGAACCACCCAGAACACCCGGCAGAACCGAGTACCGTTGGTCAGCACGACCCTACTGTTCGGAGCCGTGATCAACGTCGCGGTGCTCTTGAAGATGTCGCTTCGCCATGCCCGGGGAACGTCGAACCTGGATGCACGCCGACGTCTCCGTTGATCATGGTCGGTCCGGTGTTGGTGATCGTCTCGCCGGCCAAGATGGCAAAACTGGCGGCGGACCCGAGGTCCACCGTCGGTTCGGCGGCCATGCTCGTCGTCGGCACCGCCATCATGACCGACAGCGACAGTGCCAGAAGCAACGACGTGAAGCGCACTCTCTTGGATACCGTCATAGTGCTCTCCCGCCCCTTCCACGCTTGGTGATTCGTAACCAGCGAGGCTACGCGAGATGCCCGTCCCATCATTGGAAGCGGGCGTAGTGACTACCGAACGACGTTGTCGTCTTTCTCGACCTGTTCCACACGCTCGACTGTCTCGGAGTGCCGGCGCGGACTCGCGGAGCGAACCAGAGCGACGATTCCCCACGCGATGAGCGCGTAGACGGCGATCGCGACGAGAGCACTCCACTCGAAGGTGGCCCCTGACACGCTCTGCGTCTTGAAGATGGTGTCGAACGGAGTCATGAAGACGCCCGACAGGTTCTGGACGAACTTCACGAATCCCGCTTCGGCGTTCGCGCCCAGAAGCGTGAACAGGAAGCGGATGGCGATGAGGACCTCGATCACGCCGAAGACGAACATCACGACGCGTGATATCACCGCTTCGATTGGCCGGCGAACCTCAGTATGGACCTGACTGCGATGATCGATTGAAGCGGTATGAGCGTTTGCCATGGTGCACTCCCTTTCATGTCCGGCCCGCAATCCGATGCCGCGAGCCGATCCTGCCTGACCGAACGTCGAAACCCTCCCACACGATTCGGCCTCGCTCCTTGACCATGGCGACGACTAACCTCGGCGACCGGTCAGGAGGTTGTACACGAGCACGATCACCGCGATGACGAGCAGGATGTGAATGAGCCCACCACCGATGCTGAAGCTGAAGCCGAGAAGCCAGAGGATCACGAGAATGACGAAGAGGGTCCACAACATTGCTACCGCCTCCATGGGCGAACGATGACTCTGCCGATACCGTCCGTGCCCTTCCTGCTATCTACCCGCGCTCTCGTGTTCCTCAACCTGCGCGGCAAGTTCCAGGACTTGCTTCGCCACCTCGGACGACATGGAGTATTTCAAGATGCCGGCGTCCACGAACTCCCGTGCGGCGAACGGCCAGTGGCTCATCCCGTACCGACCTCTGACGCGCTTCTCGAACGGTCCGAGTGACGCAATCACCTGTCGATTGGTCAGCCCGGAGGCATCGGCGATGTCCCCGGTCGTCACCCAACTGGGTGATCTCCGCGCAATCGCAGTCAGGATCCTCCTCATGGCGCTCGATGACTCGACGAACATGCGGTCTATGAGCGCCTTGCTCCAGCCGGCGGGATAGCCACTCTCGAGCACTTCGTGACTGACTAACGGCTTGGCGGGATCTCGGGCCAAGACCGCGTAGACTTCCTGCAGCCGTTCGACGGGAACGGGCACGTTCACCAGATCGGGCATCACACCCGCCTCTCTACTTGTCCTACCTATTGTATACCCGAAGTTAGCTGCTGCTAACTTCTGATGTGAATCCACCATCCTCCCCTCTCCCCCTGCCGGGTCCGAATCCCTTGCCTCCGTCTCTCCAATGTCTCGTATATGACTCGGGAAATGGCCGTTAGCTCAGCTGGGCAGAGCAGACGAACACCGCAGGTGGCTCGTCGTGCGGAGGCGTCAGCCGGAGCGGGGACTCCTCGTTTCCGCAGCTCAATAGCAGAAAACCGGCTCCTCGTGAGGAACCGGCTTCCGAGTTGATGCATGGTGGGCCGTATAGGGGTCGAACCTATGACCTTGGGATCAAGAGCCCGTGCCGCTTCGCAGGTCAGGCCGACAGATGGGGGCCCGCTGCCACGTGTGTGTCACGTGGCAGGTTCTCGGCCTAAGTAGCTTCCTTGGTCAGCACAGCTGGCGGAATCCCGTCATCACGCATATCCAGTGTGAGACTGGCGTCTTGACCGTCCACCAGGAGAGCCAGCCGGGCGGAACTCAGATTATTGGTGCTCGCGCGGGTACCCGCGTACCGAGCCAAGACGACGGAAACCCGCTCCCTCAGCTCGGTCACCTCCTTGGGCACTAGGCCCTTGATCCTCGCAAGGGTCTCTAGAACCTCCAGCGACTCTCTCAGGTAGCCCAACGTGGCAGCCGCAAAGGTGGACGTGCTCCCCTTCGTCAGATGAACCAACCCCGGGAGCAAGACAAGCGCGGTCCTGTCCCGAGGAAACCTAGTGAAGAGGAAGGTCTCCACGCCGTAGCCGAGGTGTTCCATCTCGTTCGCCAAGGGCATCAGATCTGCCCTGTGGTAGGCACGCTGGCCCGTGAGAATCAGAGCCGGAGCGGCCCGAAACATCGAAGCAGAGATACCCTCCGGAACGCTCACGCCCAAGACGGCCTTGGCCGAGCCGTACGCCAAGGGCAGTGCCAGTGACAGCAGGTGCTGTTGCCGCAGTCCAAGAAGGTGAGCATCGCAGAAGACCACGATGTCGCCGGTGGCCTGATTCAACCCCGACGCCAACGCGGCGCCCTTGCCTCTGTTGGTTGGATGAGTGATGACGTCGGCCCTTTCACAAAGACGCGCGAGTATCTCAGAGGTCCGATCGGTCGAGCCATCATCAACCACAATGACCTGGGAGGGAACGCCGCTGTCCAGGATGGAGGTCACGGTCGTTTCGATGAATGCCTGCTCGTTGTAAGCGGCGATGATCACGGACACAGGGGGCAGGTCCACTAAGACCCTGGTCATCGGCACCACGTCCTTCCAAGTGTCGTCTCATGTGAGGTGGATGTGGAAAATGCAGGCCCTGCGTGTCGCATCATCGAACCGTTCTTCGCCGTCAAGCGCGTACGGCAGGACCAGGAGTTCCACACCGATGTCCTCGAGAGTCTTCCGTGGCAGATCGCACGCGGAGTCAGTGATCAGAAGAGCGCCGCGCACAGCGCACCTCCGTCGGCGTCGACTTGTCGGACCTCGCGGCCGAGGCCCCCGCTCTCTGCGGGCTCGTCGCAGTCGCGCGCCAGCAGCGCGGCGATCTCGCCTACGGCCGCCTCGGCGGCCTCCTCACCCGCCGAGATCAACTTGTCAGCCTCGTAGAAGCTGTAGTGGGCGACGCCATCGATGTGGGGCGCAATCACCAGATCGGCTGCTCGCAGCTGAGGCTCGGAGAGCTCCCGCTGCATGAGGTCGATCGAGCCCATGGCGAGCTGGAAGACCGAAGGGGAGCGCAGCGTGTCCATGACGGCGGTGAAGACCCTCGAGTAGACGATTTCAGGCGACCCCTCACGCTTGGCCCGGCCCACTTCGATGGATCCGTCGGGTGCGCCGTTGGAGAAGGTGGGGATCTGACTGCTGGGGATTCCTTGATTGGTGACCGCAACCACCCGATCGGCCCCCATGCTCCATACGGCGTCAACGGGGATGGGGTTCATCACGGCCCCATCGACGAGCAAGCGCCCGTCACGCTCGACCGGCGCGAAGATAATGGGTGTCGAGAGGCTCGCCCTGATCGCGCTCGCCACATCGCCCTCGCTCAACACGACGGCCTGTCCGTCGGCCACGTCGACCGCCACACACGAGAACGGCATCCTGAGGTCGGCGAAGGTCCTCTCGCCCACTACGTCGCGGATGAACCCAGCGACTCGCGCCCCGTTGATGAGGGCTGTGGTCGGACGCGCGATGTCCGCGAGGGAGATGAGCCGCCTCAGGTCCACGGACAGGGCCATCTTCTCCATCTCGGAGGGGGTCACCCCGGCGGCGTATGCGCCACCGATGAGCGCGCCGATGCTTGTTCCGGCGACCATGTCGATCGCGAGGCCCACCCTGTCCAGCACCTTCAGCACGCCGATGTGCGCGAATCCCCGGGCGGCGCCGCTTCCGAGAGCTAGTCCCAGTCGCTTCCCCGTCACCGGAACACGCCTGACATCCATACGCATCGCGTCCCCTTCTTGACTAGCACGGCGAGGGCTTGGCTCTCAGCCCCAAGAGCGCCACGATTTGCCCTGACACCCTCTCCGGGCTCAACGGTCTTTCCAAGAAGGAGTGCTCCAGGATCATCCCGTCCATCATCGCTGTGAGCATCGTCGCCACCAGACGGGCGTCTATGTCGTCTTGGGGCGTCCCATACCCGAGGACCCGCTCGATGACGGGCTGGAACAGGTCGACTAGGTCCTCCCTTGATGACGTGATGAACTGGCGCAACTCGGTCTCGGCCGGGGACAGCTCCACGACGAGGACGTTGACAAGGTTCTTCTCGCATGTCCCGAAATCGAGGTAGTCCCGCACCATCCGGCGGAGACGGTCGTCAAGCGCCTCTTCCTCGTGCACGACCCCGAGGCGCGCGCGCAAGTCTGACAGGACACCATCGAGAACGTTCATGTAGATGTCCTTCTTGCCGGCGAAATGGTAATACAGGGCCGCCTTGGTGATTCCGAGGCGCGCGGCGATGTCACTCATTGAAACCCCAAGGTAGCTGCGGTCCGAGAAGAGATGTCGCGCTACGTCGAGGATTTGCTGCTTCGTTCCCTCCAGAATGCCGACCTGCTGTTCGCCCGTGGCAGTCACTGCTAGACAAGCCCCCTTACCGACTTACCGACCGGTCAGTAAGCTGATAGTATTGGCCGTGCCCCGATTCCGTCAAGTGACGGATCGAGCGCAGTCAGAGTTATCGTCTCCGTAGTGTTCGAGGTCTCGTGGATGGAAGCGGACCCGCCGGCGTTCTCGTCTACTGGGTAGCATCCGGTCTTCTCCAAGTGATTCAGCAAGTTCAGATGAAAACAATGTCCCGCACCGAGGCGCCAGCCACATGGACAACTTCATAGCCGTCTTCTCGGTACCGACTTCGCGCGCGATGAGATGTCGACCAAACCATCATCTCGGCTGGAAGAGCCACAGGAACCGACGAAGTCGGTGACGAGGCGGAGGCGTTAGCCGTAGCAGGCGACTCCCCATTTCCGCAGCTCAACAGCAGAAAACCGGCCCCCAGATGGGAACCGGCGTCCGAATGATCGTATGGTGGGCCGTATAGGGATCGAACCTATGACCTTGGGATTAAGAGTCCCCTGCTCTACCAGCTGAGCTAACGGCCCCGATAACGCTCCGCTATTCTACCGCCTCGACAAGGAAATGCAAGGGACCCCGAGGCATTCCCGCAGGCGAGGGCGAAACGCACGAGGCCCCCGCGCGGGCGGGAGCCTCGGGTACAGATTGGGGTGGGTAACGGGACTTGAACCCGCGACCTTCGGAGCCACAGTCCGACGCTCTAACCAACTGAGCTACACCCACCATATACGGCTGGCACGCCCGGAGGGATTCGAACCCCCGACCTAGAGATTAGAAGTCTCCCGCTCTATCCAACTGAGCTACGGGCGCATGTGACATCGACTCCGGGTGCCGCGAAGCGATACGGTACCTGCGTCGATGCATCGTTGTCAATGGAGCGGCGGACGGGACTCGAACCCGCAACAATCAGCTTGGAAGGCTGATGCTCTACCAATTGAACTACCGCCGCGTCTTCTGGTCGGGCCGGCCGGATTCGAACCGGCGGCCCCCTGCTCCCAAAGCAGGTGCGCTACCAAGCTGCGCTACGGCCCGACCTGTGCCCCCAGCGGGGACCTTCGTCGGGCGTCCCGCCCCGAGGGCGAGTCACAGTATATTCGGGCTGTCGCCCCAGCGCTAGCGGTTACCGTGCGCGACCAGCAGATCGTGCAGGGCGCGGAGCGCCGCTCCCCGATGGCTGATCGCATTCTTCTCGTGCAACTCGAGCTCGGCCATCGTCTTGCCGGGGGTCGCTTCCGGCAAGAAGAGCGGATCGTAGCCAAAGCCGCCCGTCCCTCGGGGAGCGAAACCGATGCTGCCCTCGCACACCCCCGACGTCACGAGAGTGCGGCCGTCGGGCCATGCGAGCACAACGACCGAGCGGAACCTCGCGGATCGGCCACCAGCGGAGATGCCGACGAGCTCGTGCAACAGCTTGGTGTTGTTGGTGGCGTCCGTCGCGCCCACCCCCGAGTAACGGGACGAGAACACTCCCGGCTGCCCGTCGAGGGCATCGACCTCCAGACCGCTGTCGTCGGCAAGCGCGGGCATGTCGAAAGACCGTGCGTACGCACTCGCCTTGAGGGTGGCGTTCTCCTCGAACGTTGCACCCGTCTCCTCGACCTCAAGCACCTCGCGACCGAGGTCTTCCACGGTGACGAACTCCCACCCCGGCGTCGCCAGCGTGGAGCGTATCTCGGCGACCTTACCCTTGTTGGCAGTCGCAACGACCACGCGGATCACCGGCTCACCAGCACTCATCGGCGAGATCCAGGTCCTCGGCGATGATGCGCCGCTGCATGTCGACCAGGCGCCCCGCACCGAGCGCCGCCAGATCGAGCAGCCCATCGAGCCTTGCCCGATCGAACGGCGCGCGCTCGCCGGTCCCCTGCACCTCGATGAACCTGCCCTTGCCATCCACCACGACGTTCATGTCGATCTCGGCGTTGCTGTCCTCGGAGTAGTCGAGGTCGAGCAGCGGCACGCCATCCACAACACCGACCGAGGTGGCGGCCAGGAAATCGATGACCGGAAGCTCGCTGATGCGGCCAGCGTCTCTCCAGGTCGCGAGCGCATCGTACGCCGCCAGGAAGGCGCCTGTGATGGCAGCGGTGCGCGTACCACCATCGGCCTGGATCACGTCGCAGTCCACGTTCATGGTGACCTCACCGCCCATCCCCGACATGTCGATGATGGAGCGCAAAGAGCGGCCGATGAGCCGCTGGATCTCGTGCGTTCTGCCTCCCGGGCTCCCCGCGCCCACCTCACGCCTGGAGCGCGTGTGCGTGGAAGCTGGCAGGAGCGAATACTCGGCCGTTACCCAGCCAAGCCCGGAACCGCGACGCCATTGAGCGATCGTGTCGCCCATGTTTGCCGCGCACAACACGCGAGTATCGCCAAGCTCGATGAGACATGAACCGTGAGCGTGCTTGAGGTAGCGTCTGGTCACCCTGACCGGTCGAAGCTGACCGGGCGCACGGTCGTCGCGCCTTTCCATCTACTCCTCCTTGCCGACGAGTATCTCGTCGAGTTCGTTCGCCACTACAACGCGTCCGCCGAAGGCGGCCGCGGCCTCTTGTGCGGCCCTGGTCCGATCGACCGTTGGCCACAGGTGTGTGAGCACGAGCGTGCCGGCGCCCGCATCGCACGCCAGCTCGCCGGCCTCCTTTGGCGTCATGTGAGCCGACTTCCCTGCGTACTCCTCGGGAAGTGTGGCATCGGCAAGCATGACATCCGCCCGCGACACCGCGGCACGGGCGGCATCGCCGATGCGGGTGTCAGATGTGTACGCCAGCCGCGCGGACCCGCACTGCGCCACCAGGGCGAACGTGGGATCGGCGTGATCGACAGGATACGGCGTGACGGTGATGCCGCCGACTCGCACCGCCTCGCCCGCACGCAGTTCGCGTACCTCGAAGGCCTCGGCAAGCTCCGAGCGACCGCGCTCGCCGAGTACGGCGCCCATGCGCTCGAACAGACCGGCCGGCGTGTACAGCGCCAGCGCACGTACGGGGCCCGATGGAGCGTATCTCAGCGCGGCCTGGAGGGCGTACACGTCCGCGAAGTGGTCGATATGCTCGTGGGTGATGAACACCGCGTCGAGCTCGACCGGGTCGATCACCTGCGAAAGGTTGGCTATCACACCATTACCGCAGTCGAAGAGCACAGACACGCCCCCGCAGCGCACGAGATAGCCCGCGCACGCACGCCCCGCGTCCGCATACGATGCCGAGGAGCCCAGGATCGTCAGTCGCATGCGTCCTCGCCTGCCGCGAACCGGGCGAGCGCCGAGCGAAGCGAGTCATCCAGAAGGGCGGCCAGCTCATCCACCGAGACGCGGTCCACACTCCCGGTGGGCCATCTGAGAACGCGCGAACCCAGACGCTCGAACTCCTCGGCATCACCGGTGGTCACGAACGTGTGGATCGGCGGGATCCGCGGAGCGACCAGGTGCCCCCGCGCAGCGAGCGTATCGGCTACCTCGCGCGCGGTCTCCTCGGCGGACGAGATGAGGCGGACACCGGGGCCCACCACCTGCTGTATCGCCGCTGAGAGCAGCGGGAAGTGCGTACATCCCAGCACAAGGGTGTCGATGTCCGCACGCTTGAGCGGATCGAGGTAATCACGTCCAAGCTCGTAGACCGACGGCCGGATGAACACGTCGGTGGTTTGGGACATCCAGTCTTCGAGTGTGCTGTCGTCCATCCGCAGCCCGGCCTCGACGATATCGACGAACTTGGGTGCTGCCGCGGAGAAGACGGTCGCGCCGGCGTCGATCGCCCGAACCGCACGGCCGTATGCGCCAGACTCAACAGTACCGACCGTGCCGATCACGCCCACTCGCCGGTTCTGCGTGGCCTTGACCGCCGCGCGCGCGCCGGGATCCACGACACCGATGACCGGCACGTCGAACGCCTGCTGGGCGAGCGCAAGACCCGCGGCGGTGGCGGTGTTGCACGCGATGACGATGAGTTTGACCGGACGCGCACGAAGCCACGCGCCTATCTGTAGTACGAACTCGCGGACCTCGTCACGGTCACGCGGACCGTAGGGGCAGCGGGCAGTATCGCCCAGATATACGACGGGCTCGTGGGGAAGTGCGCTCACGAGCTCGCGCACCACGGTCAGCCCGCCGAGTCCGGAGTCGAACACACCGATGGGGAGATTTCGCATGTCTGGCATGGTACGCAGTATACCGTGTGCGAGAGCGGGCGCGCCCGAAGCTACCCCACGATCGTGCGACGGATCTCCTCGGCGATATGCTGGATCGCAAGCACCTTACGAGCCGCACCGGCGTCGATGGCGGCCTTGGGCATGCCGAAGACCGTCGACGTCTCCTCGTCCTGTGCGATGGTGTACGCACCAGTGTTGTGGAGCACCTTGAGACCGCGCGCACCGTCCGCACCCATACCTGTCAGCAAAACGCCGATCGCGCGGTTTCCGTGTGTCCGTGCGACCGACTCGAAAAGCGTATCGGCGGAGGGGATGTACAGCTGCCCCTTGAGCGGCGTGACGTAGCGGACTTCCGTGCCGTTCACTTCAAGGTTGGAGCCGGTGGGTGCGAAGTAGGCCACGCCGGGAGCCAGGGTCGCCCCGTCGACGGCCGCGCGCACCGAGATGGCACATGCCGTGTCGAGCCACGTGACGAGTCCCGGGATGAAGCCGTCGGCTATGTGCTGTGCGATCACGATCGGCAGCGGAAAGTCTTCTGGCAAGCCGCTCAGCACAGTCATGAGCGCGGACGGACCTCCGGTCGAGGACCCTATTGCAACGAGCGAGCGGCGTCCGCTCACGCGAGCCTGTCGCTCCTCGCCCGTTGTCCTGACCACGCCCGGTCTCCGGCCACGGATGTGCGTGATGACCTTGACCCTGGCAAGGATCTTGACCTTGCGGATGACCTCACGGCCTATCCGCTCCAGGTCGGCCCAGTCTCGCGGTTCCGGCTTCTTGATAACTTCCAGCGCGCCAGCCGCGAGCGCGTCGAACGCGCGTCCGATCCCCTCCCCGTGGACGGATGAGGATACGACCAGTATCGGCGTGGGTGTGAAGGCCATGATCCGCTCGACGGCCTCGATGCCGTCCATGCGGGGCATGTGGATGTCCATGGTGACAAGGTCGGGGCGCAGTCTGCCGACGACTTCGATCGCTTCCTGACCGTCATGGGCGGTACCCACGACCTCGATGCCCGGGTCGGTGGCAAGGATCTGTGCAAGCATCTCCCTGGCAACGAGGGAATCGTCAACTATGACGACCCTGATGGGCGCCGCTGCACTCAAGTGGCGTGCTCCTCCCCTGTCGCGCGCCAGCGCGCTATCTGATCAGGCGCTCGACGGTGTCGAGCAGCGTGTCTTGGTTGAAGACGGACTTGGTGATGTAGGCGTCGGCCCCGGCATTGATGCCTTCAGCCTTCTCTTCTTCGCGTTCGAGCGACGTCACGATGATGACGGGGATGGACTTTAGCACGTCATCGGACTTGATGGCCCGCGTGAGCTGGAATCCGGTCATGTTCGGCATCTGAACGTCAGTGACGACCGCATCGACCTTGAGCCCTTCCTTGAGCTTCGTGAGCCCGGCGGCGCCGTCGGTTGCGGTGTCGACCTCATAGCCGGCCGCCTCGAAGATCGAGCGCTCCAGTTCGCGCGTCGTGAAGGAGTCCTCGCAGATCAGGATGTGCCGGGTACCGGCGTCAACGCGCTCGACGATCGACGCTTGACGGCTGCGGAGTCCCGACATCTGGCGGGCGTTGTGCATAAGATCCGGCACGTTGAGGATGGGTACGACCTCCCCCGCGCCGAGAATCGTCACTCCCGCGACGTTGTCGACACCACGGAGATGCGTTCCGAGCGGCTTGATGACGATCTGCTGTTCGCCGATGAACGCATCGACCACAAAGCCCATCCGGTGGCCGGAGAACCCCAACGTGACGACCGGGGTCTTGGAGTCCTCTGCCACCCTGGCACCGAGACCGAGCACGTCACGTAGGTGCACGATCGGAACGGTCCGGCGCTGGCGCCTGATGACCTCGCGACCCTCGACCTTGATGATCTCACCGTGATCGACGCGAAGCGTCTCCTCGATCGAGGCGGTCGGGATGGCAAAGACCTGATCACTCACGCGCACGAGCAATGCCCGGATGATGGCCAGCGTGAGCGGGATAGTCAGTCTGAACGTCGTGCCGACACCCATCTCGGAGAACACATCGAGCGACCCCTTCAGCTTCTCAACCACGAACTCGCGTACGACGTCCATGCCCACGCCGCGGCCCGAGATCTCGGTGATGATCGCGCTCGTCGAGAATCCGGCTTCAAAGATCAGGTACTTGGCTTCGCGGTCGGACATCGCCTTGGCCTCGGCGGCGCTGATGTATCCCTTGCGCAGTGCTGCCGCCTTGACCTTCTCGGGGTCGATCCCGGCGCCATCGTCGGATATCTCGATGACGATCTGATCGCCCTCCTGGCGGGCTGCCAGGCGTATCGTCCCCTTCTCCGGCTTGCCTGCTGCGGCACGGTCCACCAGAGACTCGATGCCGTGATCGACTGCGTTCCGCATGATGTGGATGAGCGGGTCGTTGATCTCCTCGAGGACTTTCTTATCCAGCTCGGTGTCGCCGCCCTCGATGATGAGATCGACGTCCTTGTTGAACTGCCGCGCAAGATCGCGGACCGAGCGCGGGAACGTGTTGAAAACGGTTGAGACCGGCAACATCCGCAGCGCCATGCTGTGCTCCTGCAGATCAGCGACGACCGTCGATGTCCGCGATGTGTCGTCCGCGTACTCCTTGGCAAGCACTGTCAGCTGACGCCGCTGGTCAGTCAGCATCGCATCGAAGCGGTCCAGATCCTCCCGGAGTCTCGTCTCCTCGTCGTGCGCCAGGTTGACCGCCGCGGTCCGGACGCGCGTCCACAGTTGGTGGGTCTCGTTCGCGACCGACTGCAGCGCTTTAAGGTCGCGCGAACGCTGCTGCGTCTTGATCTGTGAGATGACGACCTCGCTTACGAGGTTGAGGAGCTGGTCCACCTGCTCCGTCCGTATACGAACCGTCTGTTGGACTCTGGTCTGCAGCTTGTCGTCCACCGCATGCTGCTTGGAGCCGCCCGAACGCCCCGCCGACTCCCCCACTGTCGTCTTCGCCTGGTCCGAAGAGCCCAGGCCCTCGGATGCGTCAGCGGATTCCCCTGGCCCCGACTCGTCGCTGCCATTGGCTTCTCCGTCGGATGTCTGCTCCGACATCGGGGTTGCCTCCGGTGGCTCGGCGGAGCCGGCAATAGCCGCGAGTCTGTCGAGGACTCTAGGGATATCGATCTCAGCGGAGACGTCCTTACCCGCGTTGTCCGAGAGGAACACGATGGTGTCGAGCGCCTCGAAGAAGCCGTCGGACATGTCGGCCGTGTACTTCATCTCACCGTCGCGCACCTTGACCATGATGTCCTCGAGCTTGTGTGCGACATCGGATATCTCGAGCAGGCCTACCATACGAGACGAGCCCTTGAGGGTATGTGCGTCGCGCAGCATCTGGTCGATGAGTTCGCGATTACCAGGGTCGCCCTCAAGGGTGATGACGCCTTCATTCAGGCGCTGAAGGTACTCGGTCGCCTCTTCCTGGAACTTCTTTATGAACACCGAGCGGTCGAACTCGACCATGCGTGGAATCCTTCCGGGTACGTTTCTGTCGGTTCGTCAGGTCACGATACGGAACGCTGCGCCCACGTGGCCCGACTCCCGCGAAATGGCGGAGAGCTGCTCGGCCGCACCGGCCACCTGCTTGGAGCCCGCCGCCGTCTGCTGCGCGACGGATGCGACCTCGCGCATCGCCTTGACGACCTGCTCGGTCGCACTCTTCTGCTGTTGCGTTGCAGCCGAGATCTCCTTGGCGGCGATCGTGGTCTGCTCGATCGTCTCCAGTATCCGCTCCAGGCTGTCACCCGTGACATGCGCCAGTTCCACGCCAGATCCGACCTGCTTGAGTTCTTGCTCGGTCGAGATAACGAGGTCGTTCGCGGCGGTCTGGATCTCGACCATGATCGTCTCGATCTCGCCCGTGGAGTCCACGACCGAAAGTGCCAGCTTTCGGATCTCGGTGGCCACGACCGAGAAGCCCTTGCCCGCCTCACCGGCACGCGCCGCCTCGATGGCCGCGTTGAGAGCAAGGATCTTTGTCTGGTCGGCGATGTTGTTGATGATCGACAGTACCTGGCCGATCTGCTGGGTGCGCTCGCCAAGCTGCAGGATCTTGGTCGCCGACGCCTGCGTGCGAGCCTTGATCTGCTCCATGGAATCGAACGTGTTCATAACCGCCTGCTGGCCCGACTCAGCGCTGCCGAGTGAGGCCTCGGCCATCTGTACCACCTGATTGGCGTTGTCCGCGATCTGACGGTACGTCGAGGCAAGTTCCTCCATGGTCGCGGTCGTCTGCGAGATCGACGCCGCCTGCTCCGCTGCGCCGGATGCCTGCTGCTCGGTTGCCGAGAGGATCTCCGACGAGGCCTGCGCCAGGCGGTTCGACGATTCCTGCGTCTGCGTGATCAGGTAGATGATCAGATCCAGCAACTGATTGTATGAGCGGGACAAGACGCCGAATTCGTCCTTGGAATCGACCTCGACCTTGTGCCCGATCTCGCCTTCGCACGCCGCTTTGACACTCGTGACCACGGCGAAGAGCGGGGCCATCATCCGCTTACCGATGATGGTCTGCACGTACGCAAGAACGATCAAGACCGCCACGAAGACCGCGACGATGATCATGATCTTGCGGAACAGGTCCATGCTGAACGTCAACTCGTCGGCCAAGACGACCCACGCGACCGCAAGCTGCGCGGTATTGGCCACCGCGATCAGTGCCAGCGTCACAACGGAGTACTTGAATAGGAAGCTGCCCCTCGCCTTATCGAGTAACTGCTTGATCATCATCTGCTCCCGTCAGACCGTGTCGCCGATAGGTTCAAGGATCTTATCGAGGTTGATGACCCCCACAAGCAAGTCGTCTGTGTAGACGGACGCGCTGACGAACTCCGCCTGGCTCTTGTCCAGGGTGGACAGAGGCGGCTCGAACGAGCTCCGCGGCACCTCGATGATGTCTCCGATCTCATCGACAACGAGCGTGCTTACGCACGCGTCCGTGCGGACAACGATGCCGTTCGGCTCGTCGGCACCCGTGTGCTCTCCGTCCGTGCTGGCATGCATGAGGGCCGCGATGTCGATGACCGAGATGATCTCGCCCCGGATGTTGATGACCCCCAGCACATGTTCCGGCAGCCGTGGGATCGGGGTCACCGCGAAATCGTTGAATATCTCGCGCACGCCGCCGATGTGCACCGCATACCACTCTTCGCCAAGACGGAAGAGTAGCAGCCCCGCGGTCTCCACGGCGTTTTCTTCTATGTCGATCTGCGCGAGCGACTCGGCCCGCCTCTTGAGGATTTCAAGCCCGCGGTCCGACATACCCCGCCCGCCACGTGACCCGCTCTCGTTCATCTCACGAACCCCTCGCCCTCGGAAACGCCGATCGCCGAGAGCATCGTGCCGGGAACCAGGCGGTCGGGATCGAGCACCACCACAAGTCCGATCGCGAGCCTGCAGATTCCGATCATGCGGTCGGCCAGGGTGTACAGCTTGGAGGGTGCCTGCATACTGCCCTCGGGCACCTCATACACGTCTTCGACCTCGTCAACGAGAAGCGCTGCCAGGTGGCCCTGGCTTCGCAACAGGATCATCGGCGTGTCGAGGTGGTAGTCCTTGGGCTCGAGGCCGAAGAGGAGGCGCAGATCGATGGCGGGCACGACCAGACCCCGAACATCGAGCATACCCACGAGCGCCGGGGACACATCGGGCACTGGCGTGAACTCCACGATCTGCTGGATCTCCTGCACGCTCTCGATCGGGATCGCGTACCGCTGGTCGGCAAGCATGAACGTGACGACTCGGGGCAGCTCGAGGTCGAGGGACTCGACCGGCGCCTCCGTCGGCATCTGCACCGCGACCATATCCGGTACGACCGGTTCTTCGATCGTGACCGCCTGAGGCTCTTCCTTCTTCTTACGTGGCACCTTTGCTCCAGTCGCTTACGTGAATCTCAGCACGCGGTTCAGTTCCTCCGCGCTCACCTGTCCTGCTTTGACCCGGGCAAGCCCCGAAACCACCAGGGGACGCATTCCTGCGGCATCCGCCGCCGCCGCGATCTGGGTCGCAGACGCGCCAGACGCGACCGCCGCGCGCACGGACTCCGTGAAGGGCAGTACCTCGAAGACGCCTGCTGCTCCCCGAAAACCGGTCTTGCCGCAGTTGGGACAGCCGGTGCCCGCCTTGTTGGTGATGTCCTTCGTGGCCCCTGGTATCTTTGCGAGCGACTCGCTCGGCACCTCCTGCGTGCAGTTGGGACAGTTGAGGCGGACGAGCCTCTGCCCAACGCCGAGTGTCAACGCCGCCGCCAGACTGTGCGGCTCCACTCCCAGCGCGAGCAGTCGACTCACGCCCGAGGAGATATCTGCGGCCGGGAAGGTCGCGATGACGAGCTTGCCCAGTCCCGCGGCCTCGACCGCGATGTGCACGTCCTCCACGGATCGGATGCCATCGACGGCAATCACGTCGGTGTCCTGCCGAAGCCCGGCTGCGATGTAGTTGGCCGCCGGGAGCGGTGAAGCGGTGTTCACCATGACCTGCGCGACCGCGGGGATCTCGTGGTCGACCGACTGCTCCACGGAGTAGACCGTCTTGCCAACGGTCGCAGCGTGCGACAGCAGCGCGTAGTACGTGCTGCTCGCTCCGCCCGCTACGGGGGCGCACACCAGCAACAGTCCCCGGCCTCGTTCGACCATGGCGTGGAGCGCCCGAACCTCTGCTTCAGACATGCCCAGATCGCCCAGCCCACGAGGGTCGGACTTGGGTCCGGAAAGCGAGACGACCAGCCGCTGTCCGGCGATCGTCGGAACGGATGACACCGTAACGACGAGATCCTTATCGAGCACGCGGGCCCGCGTACGCGCGAGTGCGGGGCTTGAGGCCGCGGCACCGGAAAGCTTGGCGAAGCTCTTGAACGCGTCTACGAGCGCGCCTTGCAGCGAGACCGGGGCGCTCGCAACCTTCTCGAGGCTGCCCTTGACCCGGTATACGAGGAAGAAGTCGTCCTTGTACGGCAGCAGATGGATCGTGGATGCCCCGCGGTTGACCGCATGCTCGAGGATCTCGGTGACAAGCACCGCGACCTTGCGGCTGTCCGCAACCGCGAGCACGTCGAGGTCGATCGCGGGCGGCCCCGCCGGAGCCGGCGCTTCCACCATCTGCTCGATCGTTGCGGAAGGTGCGATCGGTCCCGAGTCCGCGCCGCCCACCTCTGGCGCCACGGGAACATCCGGCGTCATGTCGTGCTCCACCGGCTCCTCGAAGAAGTCCGACACGATCAGCGTCGGTTCCTCGGTAGACGCCTCCTCGGCGATCGGCGGTGGGGGTGGCGACTCGTCGCTGACGATCATCGGAACGCTCAGAACAGGCTCGTCGCCGTAGTACTGCGCGATCGCGGCGTTGACCGAGGACTGCTCGGCGAGAACGGGCTCGACCTCGACGCCGAGCTCCCCGGCCACCCCGTCAAGTGTGAAGACATCCATGGGTTCGCCGATAGCGACGGTAAGCATGCCCTCGATCTCAAACAGCGGAAGCATGCGACGACCGCGAGCGAGTGATCCTGGCACGAGTGCGAGCGCGGAGTCCTCGGGCGCGTAGCTCGAGAGGTCGACGCGTGGAACGCCCATCTCGTGTTCCAGTACCGAGGCCACATCGGCAGAGGAGATGAGGCCCCTGTCCAGTAGCAGGGTGCCGATCGAGACGCCTCCGTCAGTTGCCAGCTGGTCAAGTGCCGAGATCTGCTCGGCGGTCAGCAGTCCGGCGGCACTGAGGCTGTCGAGAACGCGGCTGGTGATGCCCGACGGATCGATCATCGCCGCCTACCCCTGAACCTTGGCGAGTTCCTCGGCAACTGCGGACAGAAGCGTATCCGGCTCCACCGGCTTTGTGAGGTACTGGTTGGCACCGGTACGGATACCGGTCGCCATGGCCTGCTCCTCGGTCTTGGCGGTGAGCATGATGATCGGGATGTTCTTGTAGTTCTGGTCAAACTTGAGTAGACGGCAAACCCGGTAGCCGTCGAGCTTGGGCAGCATCACGTCGAGCAGGATGAGCTCGGGCTTCTCGGCCCGGGCGGTCTCCAGGGCCTCCGCCCCGTCTGAGGCGGTGATCACCTCGTAGCCGCCCGATTCGAGGATCGCCTTGATCATCTCGAGGATCGTCGGGCTGTCGTCGACCGCGAGTATCCGTGCACCCATTCCCCGCTCCTCCCTGACGCGTTCCTTCCTGTGGTTATCGACAGCTGGAAGGTCGCGCTTCAGCGGTACCGTTTAGGCGGCACCCATCGCTTTCCGACACTCTAACAGACTGCGCTCGCACGTCTTCGCGAGCAAATCGACCTTGAAGCCGCCAAGGAACTCCGTCCAGTTCCCTTCCGGACTCTTGTAGAGCGCACGAAGGGCGTTCTCGTACTCCTTTGCCGCAGCATCCCACTTGCGCTGCGCCTTGTAGATGTTCGCAAGGTTCAGGTGCGCAAGAGCGAATTCGGCGTCGATGTAGATCGTCTTCTTGAGCTCGCTTATGGCGCGCACGTGATCGCCCTGGCGCTGGTAGATGATGCCGAGGATGTAGCGCGCCACCGGCAACAGCGGATTGATCGCCAGGGCCCGATGACATGCCTCGAGCGCACGTTCGTAGTCTCCGAAGTCCGCGTGTACATAGGCCGATAGAAGATGAGCCTCCGCGTTGTTCGGGTCGGTAGCGAGCACGCGACCCACCAGCTCAAGCACTTGCTCGGGGTGGCCCTCCTCGAGACTGCGTCGCGCACGCGTGAGCAAGTCCTCACCGGAGGGTCGGTCCGAGGGCGCGGCGGCGGGCGCGGCGGCGGCGGGGCGGATAGCCTGCGCAGCGCGGAGCGTGGG
>JBASNZ010000102.1:0-4785 GCA_049657775.1 Coriobacteriia bacterium
TGCGGCCGCTGTCCGCCGCGATCTGCTCGACGACGCGCGATGCCGTCAGCGGAACCGCGATCGAGCGCGCAGAGTCGTCGGTCTGGCACCACATGCTGATCATCGCGTGCAGTGCGGTGTTGCGGTCGAGCACGGTGCCATCGCCCGTGACGAGCGTGACACGCTCGGCTGTGGCATCCATCGATACGCCCAGGCTCGCACCAAACGTGTGTACCGAGCGCGCGAGGGTGTCGATCTGCTCGTCGCGCTGGGCGGACGTGACGCGTGTCTTCTCCGAGTCGACGAACGGGCGCAGCGCCACGAGTTCGACGTCCCAGCCGACACCCACCTGTGGAAGCACGAACGACGCGGGGCTCATCCCCATGTCGACGACGATGGTCGGCCTGGGACCCGTGACCGGCGTCCCTCCGAGCGCATCCATCAGCCCCGCCGTGTAGTACTCCAGTGCCCGCGGTGGATACAGTATCTCACCGATCTCCTCGAAGAACGCACGTCGGAACTCCTGACGGAAGTAGAGCCGTTCGACCTTCTTCTCGATCCAGGGCGCAAGGTCGATGCCCTTCTTGTCGTAGAAATGGATCTCGACGGTCTGAGGGTCGAACGCCGATCCACACACATGGATGCCGCCCTCACACCGGGTGTCGCGAGTCGTGAAACGTGTGACCGCAGGCGATGCAACGCGGAGGTCGCGGATGTTGTTGCCCGTGGAGTTGAGCCCCGCAGCCATCGCGCGCTTGACCATGCGCGCAGCGCGGCTCGAATCACGACTTAGTACGACGTGACTCTTGGTTGGAAGAATGCTGCCGAACGCCTGGGAGACCTTGAGCGCGAGGTCGGGAGTGATGTCGATGTTCACGAGTCCGGCGATACCGTCTGCTCCGAAGAGCGAACGCAATCCCTTGCTCTCCCAGATGAGCGACGAGGAAACCATCGCCCCGGACTCGATGCGCTTGTACGGGTAGACCTGGACGTCGTTGCCGACTGACGCGCCGTGTCCCACGACCGTCTCGTCACCGATGGCGGCGCCCGGCATGATGCGTGCGCGGGCCCGGACATCCACGCCGCGGCACACGACCGCGCCCCTGACCTCCGATCCCGCTCCGATGAACGAGTCCGACCAGAGGATGGAGTGCTCCACGTCAACGTCGTGTCCGATGAGACAGCCGTCACCGATGATCGTGTAGTCGCCGATGTGCGCCCCAGAACGAACCCGGGTGTTCGCGCCGATCACCACTTTGGAGCCGATACGCGCGTCCGGGTCCACGTCTGCGCCTTTGCCGTACCAGATGTCACCACGCGCCTTGGCGCCCGGTATGTAGATGTGGGCCTTCCCGTCCAGGATGTCGCGATGCGCCTGCACGTAGGACTCGAGGCTACCGACGTCGCACCAGTAACCCTCGGACACGAACCCGTAGAGTTCGTGTCCCGCCTCCATGAGCGCGGGGAACAACTCCGAGGAAAAGTCGAACGCCTTGGCCTCGGGGATGAAGTCGAAGACCATCGGGTCAAGCACGTAGATGCCGGTATTGATGGTGTCCGAGAAGACCTGGCCCCACGTCGGTTTCTCTAAAAAGCGTTGGATCTTGCCGTCGTCGCCGGTGATGACGACGCCGAAATCGAGCGGATCGGACACACGCTTGAGGGCGATGGTCACCGGTCCGCCGTGCGAGCGATGGAAGTCGACGACCTCGCTGAGGTTGATGTCGGTGAGCGCGTCACCGGAGATCACAAGGAAGCAATCGTCCTTGAGCGCGTCCTCGGCGTTCTTGACCGAGCCTGCGGTACCAAGCGGTGACTCCTCAACGGCGTAGGTGATGCTCATCCCCCACTCTTCGCCATCGCCGAAGTAGTCCTCGATGACCTTAGGCATGAACGCGAGGGTCGCAACCACCTCGTTGACGCCGTGATGTTTGACCAGCCCCAGGATGTGCTCCATCACGGGCTGGTTGACGATCGGAACCATCGGCTTGGGACGCATGCTGGTAAGCGGACGCAGTCGTGTGCCTTCCCCGCCGGCCATGATGACGGCCTTCATGGCGTCATCTCCTCCCTGGTCAGCGCGTACCCCGCGCCTGCGTGACGTATCCGGTTGCTAGCCGGCTTTGGTTGCAGCGTCGAGAGCCCTCTTCGCACGAACCCTGTAGCCAACCGCGGCTGACAGGGACATCACGATGCCGATGTACACGAACCACATGCCAAGGGGAACCGACGCCGTACCCGTACCCGGCAGCCAGCAGATCGCACCGAGCCGTGCGCCGGGGATCTTGGGCCAGCCTGCGATGAGCGAGGCGAAGCCCGTGAAGAGCACGGCGGTAGTGGCTTTGCCCAGCCATGTGACCGGAATCAGGATGTGGTGTCGCTCAAGGCGATACGAGCCCCAGAGCAGGTACACGTCCCGCGCTATGAGCACGATAGGGATCCACACCGGTAACACGCCGATGACGTAGAGCCCGATGACCCCCGACGCGAGGAGGAGCCGGTCGACAAGTGGGTCGATGATCTTGCCGATCTGCGTCACCGTATGCGTGCGACGGGCGATTTGACCGTCCACCCAGTCGGTGGACGCCGCGAAGGTGTACAAAGCAAACGCCGCCAGTCGGGATCGCTCGGTATCTCTCAGAAGCGCCGAGAAGAAGAACGGCACCAGGAGCAGGCGGAGGACCGTAACGAGGTTCGCGACGGAATATACGGTGTGATTGACCTCTTCGGTGCGCTCTCCTACCACCATTCTCTCCTTCTGAAGAACCAGACCATCCAGATGGCGATGACCACCATGGACCCGACGATCGCCGGGAATGCCCACGCTGCGTCCACCGGCGGCCACATGCCATTGAGCACATTCATACCGTATATGCCCGAAAGCAGCGTGAGCGGCATGAATATCGTCGCTATCACCGTGAGCTGCTTCATGATCTGATTCATCCGGTTGCTCACCGCGGACAGGTAGATGTCCATTGTGCCGGACGCAACGTCGCGGTACGTGTCGACCTCATCGGCGACCCGCGCGAGATGGTCACCGATGTCCTGGAAGTACATGTACGCCTCAGGCTCGACGAAGGCCTCGAGCCGCGCGAGCCCGCGTACGACATCGCGCTCCGGCCCCACGATCTTGTGCAGCCTGATGAGCCCGCGTTTAGCAGCGTACAGGCGTTGCAGTTCGCTCGGCCTCGCATCCGAGAGCATGAGGTCCTCGAGGTCCTCGAGCTCATCGGAAAGCGTCTCAACAACCGGAAAGACCTCGTCTACCGCCGTGTCGAGGATGGCATGCAGCGTCCACTCAGCGCCGCGCTTGAGGTACTCCTGTGCGTGCGCGGCAATTCGCTCCACGGCGTCGACCGCCTCGCGGTGCACGGTGACAAGATGCTCTTCACCCAAGAACACATCGAGTTCGGAGGATGTGACGCCGTCCTCGGTAATGGCCTGGGGTAAGAGCCAGATAAGGAAGGTGACGTCGGGGTACACGTCGATCTTAGGGCGCTGCGGGAAGTGCAGACAATCCTCCACCGCAAGTGGCGGAAGGTGGAACCGCCGGCCCACGACCTCGAGCGAGTCCTTCTCGGGTGCGAGGACGTCGATCCACACGGGGCCGGAAAACGTGGCCGGAAGCGAGGCCATGCCATCAGAGCGAAGCTCGCCCTCTTCGATCCAGCGAACGGTTATCGTCGACGCCATGATCGTCTCCTCCGCCGGTGCCCGATCACGTCCGTGCTCAGGATAGCAGAGGCCAGGCGCGGACTCAGTCGCCGAAGACCTGCTTGTAGACCTCTTTTGCCTGCAGGAACTCGCTGTACGTCGTGGTGAACGTCTGCGAGCCGTCTTTGCCGGTCAACACGTAGTAGTAGTAGCCGGTCTTGGCCGGATTGGCAGCCGCCTCAAGCGCGGCCAGACCGGGGTTGCTGATAGGGCCGACAGGTAGCCCGTCATGGATGTACGTGTTGTATGGACTGTCCAGCTTGAGGTCGGAGTCCTTGAGCTTGGTCGTGCCCTCGGGAAGCTCGTACAGAACCGTCGCGCACAGCTGCAGACGCATCGGCTTCTTGAGGCGGTTGTAGATGACCGACGACACCAGCGGGAACTCCTTGGGGAGCTTGCTTTCGCGCTCCAGGATGGAGGCGATGGTGACGACGTCATAGACGTTCAGGTTCTTGGACGTGGCGTACGACAGGTCGACCTTGGCAAGGTTGGCGTCGAACGTGTCGAGCATCATCTCGACCACGTCGTGGGCCGAGCTACCTTCGCGAACCTCGTAGGTGGCGGGAAACAGGAACCCCTCGAGCGAGCCCTTGTACGCGCCCGTCAGGTACGGGTGGTCGGCGGAGAACTCCCCGGCGCCCGAGGTCACAAGCGTCATGAGCTCATCGGCGGGGATCTTCGCGCGCTCCGAGAAGCGCGTCGCGATCTGTCTGGCCGTGAAGCCCTCGGGGATCGGCACCGTGTAGTAGACGATGACGGGACCCGCCGAGAGCGCCTCAAGAACCATGTCGTACGGCATCCCGGTGGCCAGATCGTACTCCCCGGCCTTGAGCTTGCCGTCCTTGCCGGACTGACGTGCCTGCCACCGGAACATGAGCGCATTCTCGATGACGCCGACTTCGGAGAGCTGCTCGGCGATCTGCCGTGTGGAGGAGCCGGACGCGATCACCACGTGCACCGGCGTACCCGCCGTGAACGCAGAATCGGGTCGATAGAGGAGGTACCACGAGGCACCACCGGCCACGGCGACGGTCAGCACGACAAGTACCGCGATGATAGCGAGCGTGCGACCGCGGCCGCCACGCCTGCGGG
>JBASNZ010000103.1:0-5040 GCA_049657775.1 Coriobacteriia bacterium
CCTGGCGGAAGTAGATCGTGACGTTCCTGCAGAAGATCACGTCCCAGTTGCCCATGAGGGACAACGGGTACGGCTCCTTGATCAGATTGTGGTAGCCAAAATCCACGAGTGATTTCACCTGCGGCGCAATGGCGAATCGGTCGTCCTGTACCTCGAAGTGCCTGGCGACGACCTCTTTGGGCACGTTGAGCATCGTCCTGGACCCGTAGACACCCTTCGTGGCCGCAGCGAGTGCCTTTGTTGAAACGTCGGTACCCAGCACCTGCGCTTTCCAGCCAAGAGCCTGAATGCCGGCATCGATGAGCGTCATCGCCACCGAGTACGGCTCTTCACCGGTCGAGCACCCTGCCGACCAGAACCGCAGGGTACGGTTCTGCGGGGGCTTGGCCGCCATGATCTCGGGCAGGACCTTCGTCCGAAGCGCCTCGAACTGCTGCGGGAACCGGAAGAAACTGGTCTCGTTGATGGTGATCAGATTCATCAGCTCGTTGAATTCGCGCTCGTCGTTGACGAGGGCACGGTAGTAGTCGTCGAACGTGGGGAAGCTGAGGCGCGTCGCGCGGGTCACGAGGGAGATGCGGAGCGAATCGAGCTTGCTCTCCTCCATGTAGATACCGGAGGCCTTGTGGATGAAGTCGCGGAATCGCTCGAACTCCTCCAGGGTAAGGTCTTTTGCCAGGCCCTCGCCGTTCATCGCACGTTCGCGATCACTCGACAGCGCTCTCAGCATCGGTTCCGATGCGCTCGATGAGTCCCGCCGAGTACATCCCGTACAGGATTCGCGCGGTCTCGAAGTCGTTGTAGCCGGTCAGCTGCACCAACTCCTGGACAGAACGGCCTCCGTGGAGGTAGCACAAGAGCATCCACTCCCGCGGCTTCAGGTGGATCTCCATCGATTTGTCGCCGGGGGCCGACGCCATCACGAACTCGGTATCGAGCGACGGGATCTTCTGACGTATACGGCTCCAGAGCTCGAGCCTCCGGGAGGACTCCATGATGATGTTCTCCACCGAGACTGAGACGCCGATGTCCTCCTCTTCAGCCGTCTCGTCGGCTTCAAAGCGAAGCTGCCCTTCTTCCCACCGGAAGAGATCGAACAGCGTGTCGTTGATCTGCTCCTGGATGAAGTTCTCCAGGACCTTGGCGTCGAGATACCCCTCGTCGACGAGGATCTGGCCCAGACGCCTATCGGCCTTCTCCTTCTTCTGTATCTTCTGCAGGCCGAGCGCCTGCCGGAGCTGCTTCTCCGAGATGACGGCGGCCTTCACCAGCCGACGCCCCAGGGACTCGCGGTGCCAGTTGGAGGACGCGAAGAACACGCGACCCTTCTTGAAGCACACCTTTCCCTGCGCGTCAGAGCGCTCAAGATACAACGTCCCGGTCTTTCGACCGGACGCCAGCAGACGGAACATGTCCGCAATCGAGAAGTCCTTGAGGTTGCCCTCGAGGGCCACGCCGTCCTCCCAACTGTTCGGTCACAACCGCGTCGGAGGGCCCGATACGGGGCCGAAAGAGACACGCACGACAACCACAGAGCTTTGACGGCTCATGCGCAACTGAATCGTAGCATGCAGGCAGGGGTCATAGAAGCATCGAAGACCACAATTCAGGGTCGGACGATCCTCGGGACGCATCTTCACCGACCGTTCGCCGAATACGCAGATTCGCTTGTGAAAAGAGTTGCTTTGTTCCTCAAGTGCGCTTACTCTCAGGCCGATGATATTCGCATATGCGTATGTCCGTACACCTCTGCCGGGAGGATCGCGTGGACGACGAACGCTTCTACTGTCTCCACTCGGAGATGTGTAAGACGCTGGCCAACGCTAAGCGTCAGATGGTTCTTGAAGCCTTGCGCGATGGCGAGCGCTCCGTGAGCGAGATCGCCGCGGCCACCGGCATCCCCCAGGCGACACTCTCCCAGCATCTCTCGATCATGCGTGCCAAGGGCGTTGTTCAGGCGCGCCGCGCGGGCAGCAATGTGTACTACACCCTCACCAGCCCGAAGCTCCTGCAGGCCTTCGACCTCATCACGGAGGTGATGAGGGAGGCCTCCGAGACGCGCGCCGCCGCCGTCAGTGGCGAGGAAACCAACGAGGTAGAACCGGCCTGAGGGCCGTTTTGGGCACCCATGACAACCAAGGAGGTCACGATGCCGGACGAGGAAAGCGGCCAGAAGAGCCTGGCCATGGTGGTGATGAGCGGCGACATGGACAAGCTCTTCGGAGCGTTCATCATCGCCAACGGCGCCGCTGCGATGGGTATGGAGGTGACGATGTTCTTCACCTTCTGGGGCCTGCGTGCGATCAAGAAGAACGTCAGCACGGGTAAGACCTTCTTCGGCAAGATGATCGGCATTATGTACGGCGGCGACATCTCCAAGAGCCACCCCAGCAAGTTCCGCTTCGGCGGGATGGGACGCTGGATGCTCGGGAAGATGATGGGCTCGCACAACGTGTCGACACTTGTCGAGATGCGCGATCTCGCAGTCGAGCTGGGCGTCAACATGTACGGCTGCCAGATGTCCATGGACGTCATGGAGATCCCGCAGGACGCACTCATCGAGGGCGCCAAGGAGGCCGTGGGTGTCGGCTTCTTCCTGCTCAAGGCGCAGGAAGCCGAGGTTCAGCTCTTTATCTAACCCGCACGCACCGCCTGCAATCCACAAACAGGCCGCGGTGGACGCGGCCCGACAGCGAAGGAGACCACTATGTCCGACGACGTCAAAGTAGACCTCGAGCTCGACCTGAAAGGCCTGCTCTGCCCGCTTCCGATGGTCAAGGTCAGCCAGAACATCGGCAGCGTGCCGGTGGGTGGCGTCATCCGCGCGGTCGCGACCGACCCCGGCGCCATGGCCGACATCCCCGCCTGGGCGAAGTCGACCGGCAACGAGGTCCTCTCGGCCGACAAGGAAGGCAGCGAGTTCGTCTTCCTCGTCAAGCGGGTGAAGTAACCCGCTATGGAGACGTACCTCTGGATCACCTCCGTCTGGGGCATCTACCTGACAGCGGCCGTGTTCTTCGTTGGCATGGGGTGGCGCATCTACGAATGGGCGACCACACCCAAGTCCCCGGTGCCGCTCGGGATCTTCCCGAAGCCGGCCACGAAGGGCGGCCGCATCGCCAAGATGCTCAAAGACACGTTTCTGGCGCCCCACTCGGCACGTATCGAGCCTGCCATGTACGTCTTTGCGATGGCGTTCCACGTGGCGGCGCTTGGCGCGTTCGTCGGTCACGGCCGTCTGTTCGCCGAATTCCCCATCCTGCCCGAGTTGCTCGGTGAGGCCGGAATGAACTCGTTCGCGGCGTGGTCGGGATCGATCGCCGGAACGCTCATGCTGGTCGGCGTCATCTACTGGATGGCCCGCAGGACGTTCGGCCCGTACAAGAACCTCTCGGTGCCCGAGGACTACCTGCTTCTCGCGCTGTTGCTCGGCGTCATCGTGATGGGTGACCACATGCGCTTCGTGTACGGCGGAACCATCCACGCCGCCACATACCGCGAGTGGTTCTTGAGCGTGATGACGTTCAGGCCAGCGTTCCCCGTCCACCTGCTCGAAGGCAACGTCGGTTGGTCGCTCGGCACACACATGCTGTTCACGGACCTGTTCTTGATGTACTTCCCGTTCAGCAAACTCGTCCATGCGATCGGCTCGTTCTCGGCCAACCTGGTGAGGAGTGAGTAGCGTGGACGCACAGACGATCGAAACCATCACAGGGGCCATCGGCAAGAAGATGAACCGCCAGCTCAAGCAGTACATGGATATCTGTGCACGCTGTGCGATCTGCAAGGATGCGTGCCACCAGTACGTGGGTACCGGGGACTTCAAGTACCTCCCCGCCCGTCGAGCCGAACTGATCCGGCAGATCTACAAGAAGTACTTCGACAAGACCGGACGGTTCGTACCCGCGCTCTACGAGGCGCGCGACCCCGATGACAACCTGCTCGACGAACTGTACGAGTCGGTGTACGCCTGCACCGGCTGCCGACGCTGCATGTACTTCTGTCCGTTCTCGATCGACACGCAGTGGATCGTCTCGGTCGGGAAGGCGATCCTCATCGCTGCCGGCCGCGGCAACGAGATGCTCGGACAACTCGCCGACGCCGCGCTGTTCAAGGGCGACAACTTCGAGATGTTCAAGGATGTCATCGTCTCGGGCTTCAAGGACATCGAGGCAGAGGTGCGCGAGATCACTGGCGACCCCACAGCCGAGATCCCGGTGGACAAGCAGGGCGCGGACATTCTTTACGTGGCGCTCGCGGGAGCGCACTCGATCCGCCCGGCGGCCGTGATCTTCCACGAGGCCAAGGCAAGCTGGACGCTCTCGATGTTCGAGTCAGCCAACTACGGCTTCTTCTTTGGAGATACTGAGAAAGCCAAGCTCATCGCCGACCGCTTCATGAACGAGGCCAAGCGTCTTGGCGTGAAGGAGGTCGTCATCACGGAGTGCGGGCACGCGTACCGCGTGGCCGAGATCTTCTACGAGGCCTGGGCCAAGGAGAAGATGCCCTTCAAGGTGACGCACATACTCGAGGTCATCGACCGATACATCAAAGACGGCAGCATCACCGTCGAGAAGGGCCGCATCAAAGGCCGGATCACGTACCACGATCCATGTCAGATCGGCCGCAACGGCGGTATCTTCGAACAGCCGCGAGACATCGTGAAAGCGCTCTCCAGCGACTTCGTCGACCTAACGCCGAACCGCGAGCAGCAGTGGTGTTGTGGCGGTGGCGGTGGCATCGTGGCCATCGAGGAGATGAAGGACACCCGCATCAAGAGCGGAGCCAAGAAGGTGGAGCAGCTTAGAGCGAGCGGCGCCAGCATCCTGGCATGCCCGTGCGAGAACTGCAGGCTGCAGATCGAAGAGTTGAACGATATCCACGAACTGGGGCTTCAGATCAGCCAGGTGATGGACCTGGTGGTCGAGTCCATGCCGCTCAAGGGCCGGAAGGCCACCGCAACCGAGTAGATCGCGCGCAAGGCTGGATCCGAAGGGCGCCTACGGGTGCCCTTCGTCGTGCCCGGAGCCTGGTGCGCCC
>JBASNZ010000104.1:0-2120 GCA_049657775.1 Coriobacteriia bacterium
CTTCAGCGCCGGCCAAGTCACCTGCGGCAGCGTAGATCTCGGCCCGCAGCCAACGACCCCAGTCCGCACTGGAGACGCAGGCGTGTCTGTCGCGCTGCCGGTACTCCTGAGTCTCGTCAAGCAACGCGAGTGCTTGCTCATGATCACCGTGCCAGAGCAACGAGCGGGCGAGTCTCCTGCCACTGTACGCCGCCAGGAAGTCCTCGTCGGCCGAGCGATTCCCTTCGTGCACCAGGCGCAGCAGACAGTCGGCCTCCGTCAGCTCACCGACCATTTCGCACCAGCCTGCGAGCGCGTTCGCAGCCTGCGTCGACTCCTCCCAGGCCCGATATCCCGAGCAACCGACGAAGTTGTCAGCCCGCACGAACAGTCGCCGCCAGAGGCTCAGGATCAGCTTCCATCCGCGGGCGAGCACGAACGGGCGGCATGCCCGCTCCAGCCAATCGCACATCTGGTGGGTGTCCATCTTCGTCCACGCGAGCTCGAACTGCCGCTCGAGCTCGCGTACGTCTGATTCCGCGAGATCATGCGGATGAGTCTTCTCCATCTGCGCGGCGTAGGCGTTCAGCTCGGCGAGAACGCCCAATCGCGCGGTCATGCCCAGGACTGACGCGGGGTCCGTTTGCGAGCGATACGCTTCGTCCGCCTTGCGCAGCCACTCGGCGATGCGGTCGTGAGGTACCCGGTCACCAAGCGAAGCCAGCTGGCCGAGGAGACGAAGCATGTATCGCCAGTCACCCTCGACGAGGCCCTCGGAGACCTGCTGGTCGAGCACATCGAAGACGGCTTCGATCGCGGAGTCGGCCGCCTCGGTGCCGAGCAGCACCTCGAGCTCCATCTCCTTGATCAGGCGCAGAGACTCGGCGTGCCCATCGGTTGCTGGTCGCCCCAGGCCCAGCGCCTGCACGAAGTGCCTGCTCGCCTCAGCCCGGCGATTTTGCGACCAGAGGGCTTGGCCGAGCTCACGGTGAAGACGGAAAGCGACATCAGGGGAGGTACCGGGATCTCCGAGACCCTCGCCCGCCATCTCAAGGGTCGTAATGCACTCGTCCATTCGGCCGGTGCGCGCGAACGTGCGAGCCAGCAAGAGGCCCGCTTCCGCGTGCAGCTCGGCACCACAAGCGCTCGCCTCGAAGGCGCGCCTGCAGTACACCTCGGCGGATGCGTAGTCTGCCGAGCCGAGCGCCAGCAGCGCTCGCAGGACGTCGACTTCGACCGACTGGCGGGAAGGCAGGCGGTCGGGGCCGGCGGGAGTCTCGATGCGCCGCAGAAGGCGCTGCGCCTCGTAGTGACGGCCCTGCTCATACAGAGAGCGAGCGCAGACTAGGCGCCGATCGACGACGGGTCCGGACATTCTGGTCATCGCCAGCGCCTCGACACTACGGCAGCCGGTGCCGCTCGCAGCTCTGGTTGGATGTGCATCGGAGCCTCCCTAGCCTCGATATTTCACGAAGCGACTGAGATTCACGCCTGAAAAGGGCGACGGTGAACCTCTGAGCTGGGATAATGGTAGTTGAGAGACAACCAGGACCCCACGCGAAAGGAACACCGTCATGGTGAACGCTACCACGCCAGCCTCCAGCTTTGAAGTCACGTGCGACATGGACGGTCTGACGTCTCGTGCCGGCACCGTCCTGCTGACCGGACTGGCCGACGCGATCGGCCTCACGTCCGCTCTGGCCGGTGCGCTCAGTGTCCACTCCCGGGCCGTCCGTCACGAGCCGGGCCGCATCGTCCGGGACCTCTCGGTCATGCTCGCCGACGGCGGGGACTGCCTCACCGATCTCGGAGCGCTCCGGGATCAGGGAGCGCTGTTCGGAGCGGTCGCCTCGGACGCCACGGCGTATCGCTGCGTGGAGCGTCTGGACGAAGGCATGCTCGCCCGCATCCGCCACGCGCGCGCACTCGCCCGTGCCCGGGTGTGGAGTCTCGCGGACACCCCCGTACGCGTGATCCTCGACATCGACGCCACGCTTCTGACCGCGCACTCGGAGAAGGAGGGTGCGGCAGGCACCTACAAGCGGGGCTTCGGCTTCCATCCGCTGCTGTGCTTCGAGGCCACGACGGGAGAGGCGCTCGCTGGCATCCTGCGCCCGGGCAACGCGGGGGCCAACACGGCC
>JBASNZ010000105.1:0-3474 GCA_049657775.1 Coriobacteriia bacterium
TCGGCGAGTGCGGCGCGCAAGGCCGCAGGCAGGTCGGTCATCTCATCGAACGACGTGACGTGGCGCTGCCACAACCAGCGCAGCACCTGTCTGGCCCGGAACCCCGGCTGCCCGAGGTCCGACATCAGGCGCTCGAGCGAAGCCCTGTCATGCTCCTTGATGTCGGACCGTGGGCTCATCGGCTAGTCCTCGCCACGTACCTTGCGGTAGCGGTCGCGATGCTGACGCTCGTACCCGCCGACCGCCCGGAAGTAGTGCGCGATGTCGGGAAAGCCTTCGGTCTCGGCGGTCTCGGCCATCGCCGGGTACATGTCGGTGGTCTCGTAGTCCTCGCCGGCTATCGCCTCGCGGAGGTTGTCAGCGGTGGGGCCGAAGCCGGTCATGTACGCCAGGTGACCCAGCGCGTGCGCGGTCTCCTCGGCAGCGGCATGGTCGAACGCGGCAGCGGCCTCCTCGTTGCTCTCGAGACGGGCGATGGTGGCGAACAGCGTGTAGCGACGATTGGCCTGCGACTCGCCCGCGAACGCGGCCTTCAGGTTCTCGAACGTCTTGGTGCCGGTTACGTCCCCGGGACCTTCGTACGCGGCGAAGAACGACTTGGGCGCACCGCAGACGGGGCACTGCTCGGGCGCGGGGCCGATGTGGAAATACCCGCACCCCTTGCAGCGATACATCTCAACCATGGGGGGCTCCTCTCGATAGGCGCAGTGTGGCCAGTGCGGATTATCTTACCCGCTTCGAGCTCGCGTGTGCGTGCTGCTGACCCGGGAAACGAATGGGTAATCTGAGGTTGGCTGCATTTCTCCGCACCAGAGCCCGACTGGAGGTTGATCTGCGCGATGAAGGCTAAGCTTTCTACCGCCGTGCTGCTGATCATCGTGGGAGTCGCACTGTGGGTGTCGCCGGCATCAGCCCTACCCTCGCTGGCGAGCGGTGCGTTCCAGCCCGTCATGGGGTGCGGCTGTCACGCGGCGCTTCTCGATCAGTGGCAGGCGTCGATGCACAGCAAGGCCGTCACCGATCCGCTCTTCCGCTACAAGATGGGAGAGGCTGACAAGGCCAGCAACGGGGCTCTCGGTCCCTTTTGCAACGGCTGCCATGCGCCGGTAGCGGTCATGAGCGGTGAGCTCAAGGGCACCGACCAGAGCGGCGTGTCCGAGGTGGGCGTGCAGAGTATCAGCTGCGACTTCTGTCACCAGGTCGTGGGCACCGAAGGAACGCTCGGCAACACGTCGGTGAAGATGCAGGCTGACGGAACCAAGCGCGCGCAGCTTAAGGACGCGGTCTCGCCGGCGCACGCCACGGCGTTCTCGGCGTTCCACCAGAGCGCGGATTTCTGCGGCAACTGCCACAACGTGGACCACCCCGTGAATGGGATGCACCTGGAAATGACGTACTCGGAGTGGAAGAACGGCCCGTACGCCAAAGAGGGCATCGTCTGCCAGGACTGTCACATGACGCCCGGGCCAGGCGTGACCAAGCCAACCCCCGGCAAGGCGGCCGCCATGGCGCCCGAGCGCGAGCACATCTACCAGATGACGTTCGTGGGGGGCAACGTCGGACTAGGCGACGCCGCCCGGGCCGAGGAGAACCTCAAGGCGGCCGCCACCCTTGATGTGGAGCTTCCCGATATCGTGGAAGCCGGTTCTCCTGTTGCGATCGCTACAACCATCACGAACGTAGGCGCCGGGCACTCCATTCCCACGGGCCTCACGGAGGTTCGCCAGATGTGGCTGGAGGTGAAAGCTGTCGACGCCGCCGGTAAGGAGCTCCTGTCGGAGCGCCGTGACTTCGGGACGGTCCTCAAGGACAAAGCCGGGAAGTACCCGGTGGAGCTCTGGGAGGCGGACGGCATCCAAAGTGACGACCGCATCGCGCCGCGCGAGTCCGCCGTCAACGACTACGAGTTCGCCATGGCCGACGGTCCGGTGACCGTGACAGCGACGCTCAACTACCGGTCGGCGTCCGAGGAGTTTGCCAAAGCGGCCGGCGTTGAGATCCCCACGACGGTAATGGCGAGCGTGACCAAGACCGTCTACAACTCGGAGGCGGCGCGGACCGAAGCTGAAGCCGAAAAGTACAAGTCCGGAGAGCCTGCAGCCGGCGGATGGGGAACGCTGGCGATGCTGGCAGCCGTCATCGTCGGCGCGATCGTCGTGGTCGCCCTCATCTACTTCCTGGGACGAGGCAAGGAGGCGAACTAGCGACACGCGACGCACAACGAAGAAGGGCCTCCCATCGGGGAGGCCCCTTCACTTTCTGTCGGCCCAAGAGAGCCGGAGTCCCTAGATGTTATCGGGCTTCACGCCCACCTTCATATCGACCTCGATCTGCTTACCGCCACGCCAGAGCGAGATCGCGACCGTGTCACCGACCGCCTTGCGGCGCACCGCCAGCAGAAGGTCGTCCATGGAGCGGATGACGGTGTCATCCACGGCAACGATGACGTCGCCTGCGAGCAGGCCGGCCTTCTCGGCTTCGGTGCCCTTGGTTATCTCGACGATGTACGCGCCCTCCTCAACGGGGAGCTTCTCCTCTTTGACCAGGTCGGGCGTGACCGTCTGGCCCTGGACTCCCAGGAACGGATGCTGCGCCTTGCCGTTTTCGATGATCTCACCCGCGACCCGCATGGCGGTCTTGACCGGCACGGCAAAGCCGATGCCGTCATCACTGCCGGAGTTGGAGAAGATGGCCGCCGGGATGCCCACGAGTTTGCCGGAGCGGTCGACAAGCGCCCCGCCCGAGTTTCCGGGGTTGATCGCGGCATCGGTCTGGATCACGTCAACGAGCGGATACCGATTACTGGCGCCGCTCGAATCCGGTAGCGACCGGTGAATGGCCGAGATGACACCGGCGGTCACCGAGTGCTGCAGCCCAAAGGGGGAGCCGATGGCAACCACCATCTGCCCCACGACGACCCTCTCGGAGTCGCCGAGTGCGATCAGCGGGATGGATGCATCCACTTTGAGAACCGCGATGTCGGTTTCCGCGTCGGCACCGATAACCTCGGCCTCGTGCGTTTCGCCCGATGAGTCCGTCACGGTGATCGACGACGCGTCCGCCGCCACGTGTTCGTTGGTGACGATGTACGTGCCACCATCGTCCGCCGCCTGGAACGCGACGCCGGATCCGTTGCCGGTTACCGGTACGTCAGGGTGGTCCTGGGGCAGTGCCGAGTCGGTCGTATCCGCCGAAGCCTCGCCCGTGACGTCGATGTTCACCACGCTCGGAACGGCCGCTGCCGCTGCAGCCGCGGCTGCCTCTTCGGTGTCACCCGAGACGACCCGGATGTCGCCTCCGGTAGAGCTGTTGCCAAACCAGTGCGCACCAAGCCACGCGCCAGCAAGGCCGGCGCCGCCGCCGAAGATGAGCGCAACGACGACCATGAGTGCGAGGATGCCACCCCACGGCGTCTTGCGCGGAGCGGATGCGGAGGGCGTGGGCGCCACGTACGCGTGTGCGACAGTCGAGGCC
>JBASNZ010000106.1:0-7210 GCA_049657775.1 Coriobacteriia bacterium
CGGCCAACGAGTACGTGTTGGAGTTGCGGATCTTGCCCGGGCCCGGGAACTCGGTGATGTCCACCAGTTCATCACCGGTGGCCACGCACGCGACCCGGGGACGGCGATACACGAGCGGCCGGGCGCAGCCGACAGCGGCCATCAGTCCTACTGCGGCCGCACTTACCACCTCGCCGCGCTCCATGACGATCTGACCAGCGCGGACGTCCTCGCCCTTTCGGCGGATGTTCTCGCCGGCGCGCACGGGAGCCATGATGACTGCCGTTGCCCGATCGTCTTCCTCGGCCGTGCGCTCAACCATGACCACGGCGTCCGCACCTTCGGGCACCGGGGCCCCGGTCATGATGCGCGTGGCCTGTCCGGGACCCACTGGGAGCTGCGGGAACGCGCCCGCTGGCACGTGCTCGACAACCGCCAGACGTACCGGAGCGTCCTCGCTCGCGCCGGCGACGTCGGCCGCGCGCACGGCGTAGCCGTCCATGGCCGAGTTGTCGAACGGCGCCACATCGATGTCGGAGACGACATCCTCGGCAAGGACGCGACCGAGCGCTGAGAGCGTGTCGACTCTCTCGGGCTCGAGCACGCCGATGCCCGCGAGGACGATCTGCTGCGCTTCCTCGACGCTGATCATTCCTCGTCCTCTCTGGTGTGAACACGTTGTGGGTTGGTGTAGACAACGAGCTTGCCTCCGCGCGCGTACCCGACGAGTGTTAGGCCGACCACCTCGGCGATCTCTCCGGCAAGCTCGGTTACCGCAGTGCGAGAAACAACGACCGGAACGGCGGCCTTGGTCGCCTTGACGACCATCTCGTACGAGATGCGCCCGGTCGTGAGCAGCACGCCATCGGCGGTCGAGATGCCATCAAGCCATGCGCGGCCGAGCACCTTGTCGACAGCGTTGTGACGGCCGACATCCTCCCGGACGATCACAACCGTGCCGTCGAGCCCGAGCGCGCACGAGTGCATCCCGCCAGTTTCGCGATACCGGACGGCGCCTCGCGCCATCTGACCCATCATGTCGTACAGTTCCTCGGAGTCGACGACGGTATCCGAGACGACGGGGTCCAGCCCGAGTGTATGCCCGACGGACGCGAACGTGATGCCCTTGCCACATCCGGCGGTGATGTACCTGCGACGGTAGACGAGGTCATCGGGCACCGGCTCGTTGGTGCGGACGTAGACCATGCCGCGTTTGTGATCGACGTCGATGCCCAGGAGCGCCGCTCGGTCGGAGAGCAATCCTTCTGACACGAGGAACCCTGCGGCCATCTCCTCCAGGTCGTCGGGAGTGGCCTGGATCGTGGCGATCTCCACGTCGTTCATGTTGACCGTTACGGCGCGCTCGGCGGGCATGCCCCTCGAGCGACGCGTCCCCACCTCGATGATCGAGACTCTGGGTCGCTCCTCGGTCGGCTCCTCAACGGGCTCATCTACGGTTGAACCCATCTCGGCCAGGTCCTCGGGGGTGTTGACGTTAAGGAGGCTACGCAGGTCCGGGTCGATCTTGCGAAGCGTTTCAACATCGATCTCAACGACCCGGAGGGAAGGGAACATGGCAACGAGTCGGCGCCTGCCCGAGTCGAGCACTCGCTGCGCCTCCCCGAGACAATCCCGGTGGTAGAGCGCGAGCAGCGGCTCCAGTCCCTTGTCGGTCCACGGGACAACGACCTGCGCGCCATCGCGCGCATCCCACAGCGCCCGAAGGATCTCGGGACTCAGCCACGGCATGTCGGCGGCGACCGCGAACACCCAGTCGTCCTGCGAGTTCTTGAGTGCGGTGACCAACCCGCCGAGCGGACCCTGGTAGGCGACCTCATCCTGCAGGATGGCGACCTCGGGAGCGAGCCCCGCGTGTTCGAGCGTCTCGGGGCGGTTGGTGACAACGATGGTGTGGGCGCATACGGCGCCAACGACCTCGGCAACCCGCACCACGAGCGGCTCTCCGCCCACAAGGAGGAGCGCCTTGTCGACCCCCATGCGCATAGAACGACCGCCGGCGAGGACCGCCGCGGTGGCTGGGATGCGATTATTCTCGGACACTGGACCTCCATCGCGGGTGCCGGCCTGCGAATCGGGTGGCGGCGTGCAGTCTGACTATCATACCGTGGCGGGTGCGCCTGACGCAGCAGCCACATGCACGGCGCTCGCCTTGAAGAGCACCCTCACGTTCGTACCCACCTCAAGTTGCAGCTCGCGCAACGATGCTAGCGACACCAGAGATGCAAATCGCAGGCCATCTCCTCCAAGTGAGATCCGCACGAGCGAGCCCCGCGGTTCGATGCTTTCGACATGCATGACCATGCGATTCCTGGCCGACGAGATCGGCAGCTCGACCCCGGCCTCGAACAGCATCACATCTTCGGGCCTGATGCCCACCTGCACTCGCTGGCCGACCGGGAGGTCAGTGCTCGCGTAGATGGGGTGCGTGTCGATCATGATCCGGGCGATGCCCTCCTCGGTATCGACGATCTGGCCCTCCAGCGCGGTGGCCATGCCGATGAAGTCCGCCACCCACTCGTTCGTTGGCAGACTCATGACCTCGTCGGCGGTGCCTTCGCGTACGATCGTGCCCTCGTACATGATGCTGACGCGATCGGCGACGACCATCGCCTCGTCCTGGTCGTGCGTGACGTAGAGCGCCGTCACGCCCTCGGACGAGAGGATCTCGGAGAAGTCAGCCACGAGGCGTCGCTTGATGAGCGGGTCGAGATACGACAGGGGCTCATCGAGCAGCAGGATGCGAGGCTCGAGGACGAGCGCACGGGCAAGCGCAACTCGCTGCGCCTCGCCGCCGGAGAGCCTGAGCGCCGAGGACTTCTGCGTACCACCAAGGCCGACTCGCTCGAGCGCTGCCGCGACGCGGTCGTCTCGCTCGGCTCCGGGCACATGCCTGAGGGTGAGCCCGTAGGCAACGTTCTCGCCCACCGTACCCTTGAAGAGATACGGGTTCTGAAACACCGCAGCCATCATCATGCGGGCATCGTGGTCGCCCGCACGCACCTCGCGACCGTCAAGCTGCACACTCCCTGAGGTTGGCCGCTCGAGCAGCCCGAGGATGCGCAACAGCGTTGACTTGCCCGAGCCCGACGGTCCCAGGATCACATGCGTCTCGCCATCACACAGGTCGAAATGCGGGACCTCAAGCACGGTCCGCTTGTGATAGCGAACGACGATGTCCCGTCCGGCGATGATCGTCGTAGTGCCGCAAACGGGGGCCCTATCGCTCATACCGGCCTCCTGACTGTTGCAGCCACGTCATGCCGTTCATGATGATGAAGGCGATACCGATGAGGATGAAGCCGAGCGCGAGCGCTTTGCCAAAGTTGCCCTTGTTGGTCTCAAGCACGATAGCCGTGGTCATTACCCGCGTGCTGCCCTCGATGTTGCCTCCGACCATACTCACGGCGCCCACCTCGGAGATGATCCCTCCAAAGCCGGCCGCGACTGCAGCCATAACGCCCCGTCGCGCCTCCTTGATGGTGAGCGCTGCTTCATGCCACCTGGACGCTCCGAGCGAGCGCGCCTGCAGCCGCAACTCGATCGGTACGGAGCCGACCGCGGCGAGCGTCACGCCGGTGATGATCGGCAACGAGATGATGACCTGCGCCATCACCATGGCCGGCACCGTGTAGAGGATTCGCGGCATGATGCCGCCGAACCAGTTCGTCCAGATCTCGGACAACGGACCGCTCCTGGATACGAACATGTACACGATGAGGCCCACAACGACCGGCGGAAGCCCCATGCCGGTGTTGACGATCGCGTTGATGAAACCGCGACCCGCGAACCGCCGAGAACCGATCAGGTAGCCCGCGGGTATCCCGAGTAACATGGCGATCAGCAGCGAGATGCCCGAGACCCGAAGCGAGAGCGCCATGATCCCGAAGGTATAGGGATCTCCGGACGAAAGCAGCCCTGCGCCTTCAGAGATCGCCTTTGAGAAGACTTCCATGTGCCTCCTTCGGACCGCGTGGGGCGCCGCCGCCGCAGCGACGACGCCCCATGACGAACAGCGATGTTCGCGCTACGAAGGGTTACCGACGAAGAGCGGTGCGCCGAACTTCTCAACACCGTACCCGTTGATGACCTTCTGACCATCGGGGCTCAGGATCCAGTCCATGAACGCCTGCGCGCCCTCGGCGTTGGTGGCATCGGTGACCGGGATCACGCCGTACTGGTTGAACAGGCTCTTGTCGCCTTCGACGAGGATCTCCAGCTTGAGCGTGTCTTTGAGCGTGAGGTAGGTGGCGCGGTCCGAGAGGGTGTATGCGCCCTGCTCGGAGGCCATCTTGAGCACGTCGCCCATGCCCTTACCGGCCGACTGGTACCAGCCACCGGCCGTGGGCGTGGCCTCGTCGGCCGCCTTCCAGATGGACATCTCCTTGGTGAAGGTGCCCGAGTCGTCCCCGCGGGAGACGAACGTGGACTTTGCGTCCGCGGCAAGCTTCTTGAACGCGTCGGTGCTGGTCATACCCTTGATGCCGGCGGGATCAGCTGCGGGGCCCACGATGATGAAGTCGTTGTACATGACGTCGTGACGCTCGGTGCCGAACCCGGCCTGGACAAACGCCTCTTCCTTGGCCTTGGCGTGTACGAGCAGTACGTCCGCGTCCTTGTTCTCGCCCAACTTGAGCGCTTCGCCCGTGCCGACGGCGATGACCTCGACATTGTACTCGGGATACGCCTCTTCGAATGCCGGGATCAGCACATCGAAAAGCCCCGAGTCCTGGGTGGAGGTGGTGGAGGCGAGGACGAGCTTGGTGGGCTCGACCGTCGGCTCCGTTGTGGTGGTGGCGGTGTCCGTGGTGTCCGTCTGCTTCGCACACGCGGCCAGTGAGAACACCAGCGCGAATGCGAGGACGATCGCGACAACCTTCCAGACAGCACGCACATTCAAGCGGTCGATCATGGTGGCTCCTTTCCAGATACGGGAGGCGGGGACGTTTCCGGTCCCCACCCTATCGGCCCTACCTCCGTGGCGGTCGCTTAGCCGCGTTAGGCGTGCAGGGCTCGGAGACTATAGCCCGTGAGGGTTTCACGGGTTGTTAACCGGCAGTGTAACGCAAGCCGCTCACAAATCAAAAACGAGTCGAGAGTGTTGCACGGGTAGACGTTCGGTTGCCCCGGAAGAAACCCGTTGGTGCATATCGCGCGCATCCCATGCGGCCAGAAGCATGCGCCGACGATCATAGCGCACTCTTCAGGTGCTCCACGAGCGCCTCGGCAGCACGAGTGAGCGTGGTGCGCGGTCGCACGAGGAAGAGCGGACGCTCGAGCGGGAAGCCCAGCACGGGCACCCGTGCGGCCGTCCCTAGAGCGATGGCCTTCTGGGCGACGAACGTGCTCACAACACCCAGGCCCATGCCGCCCTCCACGGCCGAGAGGATCGCCTCGTTCGTACCAAGCTCCATGACGATCCGAAGCTCCGAGGGATCGACTCCCGCCCGGCGCATCATGTCCTCCACGACCATCCGTGTGCCGGAACCGGACTCCCTGACGATGAAGGGCTCGTCGACCAGATCGGCGAGCGCCACGTTCTCGGCCTGCGCCAGAGGGTGCGACGGCAGGCACACCATCTCGAGATTGTCGTGCCCAAGCCGCTCGAAGAGTACCCTCGCGCCCGAGATCTCAGCCCCCGTCATGCCCAGCTGGGCCTCCCCCATCTCGACCGTCTCGACGACCTCGGTGGTGTCGAGCACCCGCAGCGACACGCCGACCTCGGGATACCGCGAAAGGAACGATCCCAAGATCTTTGGAAGGATGTACTGGCCGGGCGTTGTGCTCGCCGCCACCACGAGGCGACCCGAGATGCTGCCCGAGAGACTCTCCAGTTCCTGCCGTGCGCTCTCAAGGTCCGCCAGCACCGTGCGGGCATGCGGCAGCAGCGTCCGGCCAGCCTCGGTGAGGTCGACCTTTCGATACCGGCGATCGAGCAGCGTCACGCCCAGGTCGGTTTCGAGCGCCTGGACCTGCATCGTGACAGCCGGCTGCGAGACGCCAAGCGTCCGCGCGGCTTCGGAGAACGACTTGTGCTCGACAACGGTAACGAAGGTGCGGAGCTGCTGCACGTTCATGCGCGCGACCTTTCCCGACGACGTATACCTTGAACTTATTCTATATCCCTGATTCCATTCATCTAGCTTATACTCCCGGGGTTCGGTTCGCCACCGTCGTGGACGGGTATACTCGGCTAAGTGATAACCGTTCTCACTAAGGACCGCGATGCCTGACCCCCAGGAGCACATCTTGAGACGCGCGTATGGCTCTCGGCGCGTGAGCGAGACGCGCCGGGCGATCGCCCGGGTCGCTGCGGGCCTGCCTGGCGCCTTCAGCGTCGAGCAGCTGCGTGAGGAGACCGCGCGCACGGTGCCCGGAGTCGGACTCGCCACCGCGTATCGCGCCGTGAACGCGATGCTGGACTCCGGCTACCTTGCATCCGTCGGCACGCGCGATGGCACGGCGCTGTACGCCGTGTGCGCCGGAGGCGCCCATCACCACCACCTCGTATGCACGACGTGCGGGGCAGTGACCGGTGTCGCCTGCCCACTCGACAGCGGACTGGCATCGACCGCGGAGCTTGCCGGCTACACGCTCACCTCCCACGAGATCACCCTCTACGGCGTATGTCGCGCCTGCTTGGGGCGGACGTCTGAAGGGGTGGACTAGGTGTCGCACATCCACATTCCTGACGGCGTGCTACCGGCCTGGCTCTGGATCTCGGGCTGGATCGCGGCGATCGTCTTGGTCGGCATCGCATCCAAGCGCTCAGAGGCTGCCGAGACGCGCCGCGTCGTTCCGCTGCTCGGGGCGGTGTCCGCGCTCGTCTTGGTCGCGATGTCGAGCGAGATCGTGCCCATCGCGTACCACGTGAACCTCACCGTCGTCGCCGGGGTTCTCCTGGGGCCGTGGCTGGGCGTGATCTCCTCATTCATCGTGGTGCTGATGATGGCGCTGCTGGGACACGGTGGCATCACCGTGGTAGGCCTGAACGTGTTGGTCATCTCGACCGAGATGGCGCTTGGGTGGGCGCTGGTCCACGGCCTTGTACGCGTGCTCGGGCGCCGCCGCATCCGTATCGCCTCCGGTATCGCCACAGCCGTGACACTTGCGATAACCACGACGATGCTCGTGGGCATCGTGGCACTCGGCGGTTCCGGCGCGACCGGTCGCGAGACGGGCGCGCTCAACCCCGAGACACTCACCTTCGCGA
>JBASNZ010000107.1:0-1738 GCA_049657775.1 Coriobacteriia bacterium
GCCGCACGGTGGTGCGTGCGGGGACGTCGCGCCGGTCGCTGTCGGCGGCCGCGCTTCGCGGCGACGTCGGCTTCGCGGCGTCCCAGACCGGCGGTTTCGTGTTCCCCGAGTTCCTCGCTTCGTACGACGCTGTGATGACGCTTGGCATGCTGCTCAAGATGCTCGATCGTCTGGGGACCACGCTTGGCGAGGTCGTCGAAGCACTGCCGGGGTTCCATCTCCGTCACGCGAGTGTGCCGTGTCCGTTCGAACGCAAGGGCGCCGTCATGCGCACCATGGCCGAGCTTGGGCAGGACCGTGAGGTCGAGATGACAGAAGGCATCCGCGTTCCCGAAGAAGGCGGTTGGGCGCTTGTCCTGCCGCACGCCTCGGAGGCGATCGTCGAGGTGTTCAGCGAGGGCGACACCGAGGAGCGGGCGCAGGACATCATCGCTCGCTACATGGCACTTGTCGACCGGGCGATTGCGGAGGGTTAGCGCTTCGGCCTCGTAGTTGCTGGTAACCGAAGGGTTTTGCCAGACTCAGTGCAACAGGCTTTGCACTAACTTTGGCAATTCAGGCTGGTAACCGAAGGGTATCGACGCGCGGGCATCCAGTCGGCGCGTCGGGTATAATGCCTGGACGATTCCCGTACCCGAGCGCAGGGATGACGCATGACCGATAGCACCGAAGCCACGACCGAGACGCAGACCACACGCCGTTCCCACCGCACGCGCGGGCGGGACAAGGCGCAGCGCGTGCGCCCCGGTTGCCTTTCAAACCTCTCTCCGGCCGCACGCGTGTCGGTGATCATAGGCGGCAGCCTTGTTGCGCTGCTGCTCGCTGCCGTGCTGGTAGACGTGGCTACCTCGTCGGGGCGGATCCACCCGGGAGTCCATGTCGGCGACATCGCCGTCGGTCGTATGACCCGGCAGGAGGCAGTCTCGGCAATCGCCACCCAGGCGCAGCCGCTCATCGGGCAACCGGTCACGGTTCGCGCCGGCGGCGAAGAGTGGTCGCTCACCGTGGACCAGGTCGAAGCGTCGGTCAACGCGACCGCACTCGCGCAGAGCGCGTACTCGATAGGTCGCGAAGGCGGATTCATCGCCACCGTTGGTGACCGCATCCGCGCGTGGTTCGGCGCCAGGGATATCGCGCTTACCGCTGATGCGGACCGTGAGCGGCTCGGCGTGTTCCTGAACACGATCACCGAGTCGGTAGGCACGCCGCCGCTCGACGCCTCTGTCGAGGTCAGCGGCACCAGCGTACAACTCGTACCCCCGAAGGCCGGCACGGCTGTAGATGGCGCGCGTGCCACGTCCAAGATCCTGGAAGCGTTCGTGTCGAGCGAGCGGACCGTCGATCTGGAACTCGTGTCCCAGGATGCGGCGATCAGCGAGGCCGGAGCGCAGGCGGCTTTCGAGGCGGCCAAGACCCTTGTGAGTGCGCCCGCTACCCTCACCTACGAGAAGAGCACGTGGACCGTGTCTGCGGCCGACATCGGCGGTTGGCTCGGGTTCCGGTCGTCCGCCACAAGCGGGGGAGCCGAGCCGGGCACTGCCACGCTTGAGTGCTACATCGATTCGGCCGAGGTGTCCGCCACCATCGTTCCGATGATCAAGCAGATCGGCAAGATTGCCCAGGACGCGTCGTTCAAGGTGTCCAACGGCAAGGTCAGCATCGTCCCTTCGCAAGATGGACTCGGGCTTGATGCGGACGCGCTCGCCCTCACGCTCTACCAAACGCTCACCGGTACCGG
>JBASNZ010000108.1:0-46919 GCA_049657775.1 Coriobacteriia bacterium
CCTGCTGGACGACGCGGACGCGAGGGCCGCGGCCGAGACCGCCGCCCTTGCTTCGGCGGCAAAGTACACATGGACGGCAGCGGCCGACGCCTTTGTCGCCATCTACGACGGCCTGCTGCGCTGCTGACACCGCCGAGGCCCTGTGCTACCCTAGCGCGGGTTCCTCGGCCTCATCGGGCGCCCGGAAAGGACACCTCTCATGAGCACCGTCACAGTCGTTGGAACCGGATACGTGGGCCTCGTCACGGGTGTGTGCCTTGCACACTCGGGACACGACGTGACCTGCGTTGATATCGATCCTGGCAAGATCGGGACCCTATCCGCCGGCACGAGCACCATCTACGAGCCGGGCATCGAGGACCTCCTTGCCGAGGGCATCGCCGATGGCAACCTGCGATTCGCCACGCCCAAGAGCGGCTGGCGCGACCTCATCTCCGATATCACGTTCATCGCCGTCGGAACGCCGATGGCCGAGAACGGCGCGGCCGACCTGTCCGCCGTCCGCACGGTTGTCGCCGCGCTTACCGAGGCCGCCGACAGACCCTTCACCCTGGTCATGAAGTCAACCGTGCCCCCGGGCACCGGCGCCGCTCTGGGCACACGGTTCTTAAGCGATGCCGCGGTGTCGATCGGCTACGTCTCCAATCCCGAGTTCCTTCGTGAGGGTCACGCCATCGACGACTGGCTCCACACGGACCGCATCGTCCTGGGCAGTGACAGCGAGACCGGCCTTGTGGCCATGCGCGAACTCTACGCCGACATCGATGCCACCGTCGTGGCAACTGACGTGGCCAGCGCCGAAACGATCAAGTACGCCTCGAACGCGTTCCTGTCCACCAAGATCTCGTTCATCAATGAGATCGCGAACCTGTGCGACTGCATCGGCGCCGATATCGACGCCGTCGCCGCGGGCGTAGGACTGGACACCAGGATCGGCAGCCAGTTCCTCAAGGCCGGTATCGGTTACGGCGGGTCGTGTTTTCCCAAGGACACCCGGGCACTCGACTTCATCGCAACGCTCAATGGCTACCAGTTCACGCTTCTCAAGGCCGTTATCGACGTGAACAACCGGCAGCGCCTGCAGCCAGTCGTCCATCTCGCGAACGCCCTTCCGGACCTCTACGATCGCTCGGTCGCGATCCTCGGTCTGGCGTTCAAGCCCAATACAGACGACGTCCGCGAGTCCCCGACGCTCGACATCGTCCCTCTGTTGGCCGAGGAGGGCGCACGCATCCGCATCTACGACCCGGTCGCGGCCGACGTGGCCGTTGCTGGCGCTGCGCGTGTTGACTCGGTCTGGGACGCTCTCGCAGGCGCATCCGCAGCCATCGTCGTAACCGAGTGGCGGGAGTTCATCGACCTGGACTGGGCGAGGGCCCGAAGCATGATGGCGGACCCCGCGATCGTCTTCGACGGCCGCAACTGCCTTGACGCCGACGCCGTTCGGGCCGTCGGCCTCACCTATATGGCGGTCGGACGCGACGGCGCCCATCGGAACGCGTAAGCGGCCACCGTGCGTATCCTTTACGTACACCAGTTCTTCGCCACACGCGACTCCTCGCTCGGGCTGATCCGTTCGTACGAGTTCTCCCGCAGGTGGGTTGCAGAGGGCCACCAGGTCACCATTATCACCAGCTCCTCCCGTTTGCCCGAGGAGTTCGACCGCAAGGCGTTCATGGACGGCGAGATCGACGGTATCCGCGTGCGCTCTGTGCGCGTGCGCTACTCCAATTACATGGGGTACTTCCGGCGAATGTGGTCATTCGCGCTGTTCACGATCGGCGCAACCTGGCTCGCGACCACCGCCGGGCGGCATGACGTGGTGTTCGCTACGTCGACGCCGCTGACGGTCGGCATCCCCGGCTGGGTCGCGGCCGCCCTTACCCGGACTCCGTTCGTCTTCGAGGTCCGCGACCTGTGGCCCGAGGCGGCCATCCAGATGGGCGCTGTCTCGCCAGGTGGACTGGTGGGGCGCACCGCCAAGGCTCTCGAGCGATTCCTGTATCACCGGTCTGCGCACGTGGTCGCGCTCTCTCCCGGGATGGTCGCCGGCGTCGTCGCCGAAGGCGTGGACCCGCAGCGTGTGCACATGGTGCCCAACTCCTCGGACCTTGACCTGTTCATGCCGGGCCCCAAGGACACCGCGTTCCTAACGGCCCTCGGCGTGCCCGAGGGTGCGTTCGTGGTGGGTTACGCAGGTGCGATCGGCCCGTCAAACGCCGTAGAAGCCCAGGTCCCCGAAGCAGCGCGGCTCCTGCACGAGCGCGAACGCGACAGCATCGTGTTCGTGATCGCGGGAGACGGCAAGTCGCTACCTGCGCTGAGAGAGGCTGTGGGCGACCTGCCGAACGTCCGGCTCGTCGGTTCGCTCGCCAAGCGCGACGTCCCCACCCTGACCCGCTCGGCAGACGTGCTGATGACGCTTTTCGCCGACGTTCCGATCCTGGCCACCAACTCGCCCAACAAGTTCTTTGACGGGCTGGCCTCGGGTCGACCGATGATCGTCAACTCACCTGGCTGGACGCGCGAGCTTGTAGAGGAGAACGACTGCGGCGTGTACGTGCCCGCAGGAGACGGCGCGGCACTTGCCGACGCCATTGAGCGGTTCGCCGATGACCGCACGATGCTGGAGCGTATGGGGCGCAATGCCCGCGCGTTGGCCGAAGCGCGCTTTGGGCGCGACGAGCTTGCCGATCAGGTACTGGCGGTGCTTGAGAGCGCTACACGCTAGGGCTGCGCTGTCGACGACGTCGCAACCGACTTCCAGTCCTTGCCAACCACGACCAGAATGTCGGTACTGAAGTCGTACATCCCCCGGCTGGGCACCAGATCAGCCGCCGGCAGAGCCGCCGCCACCGCCTCCGCCATCGCCTTACCGCCGTCCTTGTAGACGACGATCGTCTTCTCGTAGACGAATTGGTTGGCGTTGCCCACCTCGGAGACGTCGAATCCTGCCCTCCTGAGGACGTCTGACGCACGTGCCGCCACACCCGAGATACCGGCGCCGTTTCGCACGGTGATGCTGATGCTCGACGGCGTTATCGCCGCTTCGGCAGTGGCCGTCTCGTCAAAAGGACGACCGTTCTCAAGCGCGTCGACCAAGAAGGCCAAGCGCTCTTCATCGGGATAGACGTACGGGCTCTTCCACTCACCTGTGAGTGTGGCGGTCTGGATGTTGTCGGGCTCGATGCCCTGGAGGGTCTGCGCGACGCGGATCATGTCCGCGACCGGCATCGTCGTGGAGACGTGCTTGGAGACACCGTTGATGACGGTCGGGATCTTGAAGAAGTTGCCCGCCTGGGTCATCTGAGCCGCGAGGGCCTTGAAGAACATCTGCTGGTGACGCATCCGGGTGAAGTCGGCATCCGGGAAGTCACGACTTCTCACGAATGTGAGCGCGTGGTACCCGTCAAGCAGCTGGTAGCCGGGCTCGATCGTCTGCGCGCTGTTATCGGGACTCATGTCGGCTTTCCAGTCGTCGATGGGCACATCGACGTCCACCCATACTCCACCGAGCGTATCGACCGCATTCACAAAACCGCGGAAGTTGACGTCGGCGTAGTAGTTGACAGGTAGCCCCGTAAGTTCCTTGACCGTCTCAACGAGCAGCGCGTTGCCGCCGTAGAACGACGAAGCGTTGATCTTGTCCACGCCGTGCCCGGGGATCTCGACCCGCGTGTCGCGAGGGATCGAGACGAGCCACACCTTCTTGGCCTTGGGGTCCACCTTGGCCAGGATGATGGTATCAGCGCGGGAGACTGTCTCGCCCGGGCGACGATCGTTGCCGGTAAGCAGCAACGTAAAGGGCTCCGAGGCCGTACGCGTCGGCTCGTCGAGCGCCTTCTGCAACTCGGTGTCCGAGAGCGCGGCCTTACTCATGTTGCTGCCGATGGACCGGTACCACAGATAACCGTAGGCCGCGCCGCCAACCAGCAGGATGGCAACGGCGATTCCGACGATCGCGACCCAGCGCTTGATGGTCTGCTTGCGGCGCTCGCGGTGGATGCGCATTCTGGGCGCCGCCTCGATGATCCCGTTGCCACGACGTCGGCGCGACTTCGCCTTCTTCACATCCGCTCGCCTTGGGCGAGTGCTTTGATACTCTTGCATGTCCTCCGCCGTCTCGCACCTTCAGGCGCGTTAGTCTGCGTATCGTTTCTCGAGCGCTCGCACTATCGCCTCGGCCGCACGACCATCTCCGTACACATCGGGTCGCATGTCTGGCTTGACGAGCGAGGCGACCGCGTTCGCGATCCGGGCTTCGCCGGTTCCGGCGAGCTGATTCCAGCCCAGCTCCACCGTCTCGGTCCACTCGGTCTCTTCCCGAAGCGTCACGCAGGGAATGCCGAAGAAGTAGGCCTCCTTCTGCATACCACCCGAATCGGTAAGCAAGGCATGCGCCCCTCGGAGCAGGCCCACGGTCTCCATGTACGAGAGTGGCGGAACGATGCGGATGTTCGTTGAGCTTTGCACGAGACCGAGCAGGCCGAGTGTCTCCAGGTTCTTGGTCGTGCGAGGATGCACCGCCCAGATGACCGGTCTGTCGAGGGCCGCGAACGCGGCGATGACGGACGACAGCCTCTCGGGGTTGTCGCTCGTCCCGGCGCGATGAACGGTTGCCAGGTAGTAGCCATCCATGGCGAGCCCGAACGACCGCAGCACGGCGTCGACATCGACGTTCTCGGCAAAGAACCGGGCCGTGTCGAGCATGACGTCGCCGACCAGTTCGACACCCTCGGTCACGCCCTCGACACGAAGGTTAGCGACGGCGGTACGGGTGGGGCACAACAGCAGGTCCGAGAGGTGATCGACCACGACGCGGTTGATCTCTTCTGGCATTGCCCGGTTGAACGATCGCAACCCGGCCTCCACGTGGGCGACCGGGATGTTGAGCTTGGCTGCCGCGAGACCGCCGGCGAGTGTTGTGTTGGTGTCACCGTAGACCAGCACACAGTCGGGCTCGAGCTCGGTGAGGAGATCCTCGAGCATGCCGAGCATTTCGCCGGTCTGACGACCGTGCCCCCCGGAGCCGACCGCAAGGTTGTAGTTGGGCGCGGGTATGCCGAGCTGCTCGAAGAAGACATCCGACATCTCGTAGTCGTAGTGCTGCCCGGAGTGCACGAGGATCTCCTCGTGACGCTCGCGCAGCGCGCGGCACACGGGCGCCGCCTTCACGAACTGCGGCCGGGCACCGACGATGGAGACGACCCGCATGCTAGCCGAGCACCGCCTTGACTACTGAAACGACCTCTTCCTGCTGCGCGCGCGTGATGCCGGGGAAAGCCGGAAGTGCGAAGGTGCGGGCGTCACAGGACTCGGCCACCGGCAGTGACGGGCGAACCCAGCTCTCGACGCCATCGAAGGCCTCCTGCTCGTGGAGCGCGAGCGGGTAGTACAGCGCGCTTCCGATGCCTGCGTCCTTGAGCGCGCCCATGATGGTCTCGGCGGACTCCGCGGACTCGGCCTTGATGATGTAGAGGTGGTAGACGGCGTCGCCGTAGTCACGGGCGACCGGGAGTTCGATACCCGGCGTGCCGGCAAGGAGCTCGTTGTAGACGGCCGCGGCAGCGCGGCGCTCCGCGTTCCATCGATCGAGGTGCGGCAACTTGACGAGCAGGACCGCGGCCTGCAGGGCGTCGAGACGCGAGTTCACGCCAAAGGCGTCGTGGAAGTACTTCTTGGACGTACCGTGGCTCGCGATCTTGCGACACCTGGCGGCAAGCTCTGCGTCGTCGGTGGTGATGATGCCACCGTCGCCGGCGGCGCCGAGGTTCTTGCTGGGGAAGAACGAGAACGCCGCGGCTCGTGCGAGTGACCCGGCGCGCTTGCCCTTGTAGGTGGCGCCGATGGCCTGGCACGCGTCTTCAACGACGGCGATGTCGTGTCGATCGGCTATCTCGAGGAGCGGGTCCATGTCGACGCACTGTCCGAAGATGTGGACCGGGATGATCGCCTTGGTGCGCGGGGTGATGGCCGCCTCGACGAGCGAGACATCCATGTTGTAGGTGCCGCGCTCGATGTCCACGAACACCGGCGTCGCGCCGACGTAGTGGATGCACTCGACGGTTGCCCAGAACGTGAACGGCGTGGTGATGACCTCGTCGCCGGGCCCGATGCCCAGACCTGCCATGATCAAGAAGAGCGCATCGGTGCCGTTGGCGCACGGAACGGCGTACTGCGTGCCGCAGTACCCGGCGATAGCCTGCTCGAGTGCCTTTACCTTGGGCCCGCCGATGAACGCCGCATTCTCCATGATGTCGGTCATCGCAGCGTCGAGCTCACCCTTGAGCTCGCGGTACTGCGCTTTCAGATCAAGAAGAGGTACACCCATCGGGCCTCGCTCCTTATTCGTGTTCACGTCCAAGACTCGGATTCTCTCACGCAAGGGTGGCGGGTATCGCCTCCCGTAACGTCACCGTTACTGGTTCTCCAACAGTTCTTCGGGTCGGACCTCGCGCACAGGCTTGGCCGGCACGCCCATGACAAGCATCCGTGGTGCGACGTCCCTGGTCACGACCGAGCCGGTGGCCACGAAGGCCTCCTCGCCGATCTCGATGCTGGGCAGTATATGCGAGCCCCCGCCCACGCGAGCACCGCGGCGCACGGTGCAGCCTTTGAGGTGCTTGAATCGCTCCTCGGTACGTCCCATGTAGTTGTCGTTGGTAGTAACCACCATGGGGGCGATGAACACGTCTTCCTCGAGTGTGACGTACGCGGTGATATACGCGCCGCTCTGGATCTTGGTGCGCGCCCCGATCGATGTGTCGTTCTCAACCGTGACGCCGCGGCCTACGACGACGCGGTCGCCGATGGTGCAGCGCTCGCGGACGCCGGCATTGTCGCCCACGATGCAGCCGGTGCCGAATGTGCTGCCGGCCATGAGAACCGTGTGGCTTCCGACAGAGCACCCGTCACCCAGCACGACACCGGGCAGCACGCCGCCCTTGGCCGTCGACGTGGGACCCAACGTGGGACGCTTGCCGACGACGGCGAAGTCCGAGATGGTGCATCCGGCGCCAAGCGAGGCGCCGGGATGGATGGTCACGTGATCGCCCACGACGACGCCGTCGCCCAGCGTCACGCCCTCGCAGATGTGCACGAACGAGCCGAGGGTGACGCCCTCGCCGATGGTGGCGTCGGCATCGATGACCGAGTGAGGCGACGGGGAGAAGCGCTCGCCGATCGTGGCGCCGGGATGCACGAGAATACCCGACACGCTATACCTCCACGCTGGTGGTGACCGGCGCGCCCCCGGCTGCCATGGACTCGTCCACGGCCTCCAGAACGCGCACGACACGCAGACCGTCCCGGCCGTCACTGCGAGGGGTCTCGCCTGAGCGGCAGCAGTCCAAGAAGTGTTGGACCTCGATGGAGAGCGGCTCCTTCATCTGCACCCACGGCACGCTGATGTCGCCGAAGCGCAGCTGCAGGTCCGCGCCGTAGGGCAGGGCCTCCTTGGGCTCCACGCCGCGGTCGTAGATCCAGATCTTCTCGGTGGCTTCCATGTCGTCGAATACGAGCATCTTCTTGGAGCCGACGATGGTGAGACGGCGGACCTTGTGCGGGTCGAGCCACGACACGTGGATGTTGGCCATCTTGCCGCTCGCGAAGTGCAGGTTGGCGAAGACGGTATCGTGCACGCCCTCGGTAACGTACGCGGCGCCGTTGGCGCTTACGTAATCGGGCGTCTCCCCCAGGAGATACAGCACGATCGAGACGTCGTGCGGAGCGAGCGACCAGAACGCGTTCTCCTCGGTGCGTACCTTACCCAGGTTGAGGCGCTGCATGTAGAGGTAGAGCACGTCGCCGAGTTCGCCGGAGGCGATGTAGTCCTTGATCCAATTGATGCCCGAGTGGTACTCCATGAGGTGTCCGACCATGAGCACCACACCCGCTGCGTCGGCGGCACGCACGAGCGACACGGAATCCGCCGAGGCGAGCGTGAGCGGCTTCTCCACAAAACAGTGCTTACCGGCCGCGATGACCTTGCTAGCGATCGCGAAGTGGCTGGGCGCCGACGAGGACACGACCACTGCGTCGAGCGCGTGATCCGCGAGCAGCGCGCCCAGATCCGTCGTGGTCTCAACGTACGGGTAGAGCGCCTTCATCTTGGAGAGGTTGGCCTCACTCAGGTCGCATACCGCCACAAGCTGGGCATCGCCGAGACGATCAAGGTTGCGAACGAGGTTGGGGCCCCAGTAACCGAATCCGACGACGCCGACACGAACGGGTGTGTCGCTCACAGGCGCACCACCCTGTCGTTTGCGAGACCTTTGAGCGCATTGCGGGTGTCGAGCACCAGGCGCGCCTTGTCGGCGACAAGTGCGTAGTCAACGTTGCGGTGATCCGTGATGACCAGGACCGCGTCAACCGCGGCGATCGTCTCGGCGGTGAGGTCGACGTGCGGAACGAGCGCGCCACCGACTTTGAACTCAGGCACCCAGGTGTCGTGGTAGCTCACGTCGGCGCCCTTGGCGATGAGGAGCTCGGTGACCTTGATCGCCGGGGATTCGCGCATGTCGTCGATGTCGTTCTTGTAGGCCACGCCAAGAACCAGCACCTTGCTGCCCGAGAGGGACTTCTGCTGGCCGTTGAGCGCGTCCATGAGGCGCGTGGCAACGTAGTACGGCATGTTCTCGTTGATCTTGCCGGAGAGCTCGATGAACTCGGTGTGGAAGTCGTACTCCTTGGCCTTCCATGACAGGTAGAACGGGTCGATCGGAATGCAGTGGCCGCCCAGACCCGGACCCGGGTAGAACGGCATGTAGCCGAAGGGCTTGGTCTTGGCTGCGTCGATGACCTCCCAGAGGTTGATGTTCATGCGTTCGGACATCATGAGGAGCTCGTTCATGAGCGCGATGTTCACGCTGCGGAAGATGTTCTCGAGGAGCTTGGTCATCTCGGCGGCACGGGTGGTGGACACCGGCACGACCGTGTCGATGAAGCGGCTGTACATGGCGACCGCGTGACGCGTGCACTCGGCGGTGACGCCACCGACGACCTTGGGCGTGTTCTTGGTCTGGAACACCGGATTGCCCGGGTCGACGCGCTCGGGCGAGAACGCGAGGTAAAGCGTATCGCCGACCTTGAGGCCGTTGGCCTCGAGGATGGGAGCGATGACCTCCTCCGTGGTTCCCGGGTACGTGGTGGACTCGAGCGTGACGAGCACGCCATCGTGCAGATACGGCGTGATGGAGCGCGCGGCACTCTCCATATAGGAGGTGTCGGGCTCCTTCATCTCGTTCAGCGGGGTCGGAACGCAGATGGCGACAGCGTCAAGGTCCGCGATGCGCGCGAAATCGGTTGTCGCGGTGATACGTCCGTTCTCGACGAGCGGCGCGAGCTCCCCGGACGGAACGTCGGGGATGTAGCTGTCTCCGGCGTTGACCCGGTCGACCTTGCCGGCGGTGATGTCGAAACCAACGACCGTGTGACCGGCCTTTGCCATCTCCACGGCAAGCGGTAGACCGACGTATCCGAGCCCCACGACGCCAAGCACGGCGCTACCGTCTTCGAACTTCTCGAAGAGTCCCATCGCTGTCCTTCGTCCTTTCGTTAAGGCCCCAATGAGCCGCAGTATTCATAACCTTTCGATTTTAGCGTACCTGGTGCGTGCGGGTCGAACCGCGCAGCGGAGCACGCAGCCGAACACGCGGCGGAGCATTCACGACTTGATCGCGAACATGAGCTCGCCGGAGCACGCAAGCTCATCTCCCACGTACGCGTTGGCCGTCCCAAAGCCGAGCGGCCCGCGCGTCTTGGTGATCGCGACCTCCATGCGCACGGTGTCGCCCGGGCGCACCTGTCGCTTGAACCTGGCCTTGTCGATGCCCGCGAAGAGCGCGATCTTGCCCCGGTTCTCGGGAAGTGAGAGCAGCGCGATGGCACCGACCTGGGCCATGGCCTCGACGATGAGGACGCCCGGCATCACAGCGTAGTCCGGGAAGTGACCGGGCACCCAGAAGGCCTCGTCGGTCACGTCGAGGTAGCCGGTCGCGCTCTGGCCGGCGACGACGTTCTCCGCACGGTCCACGAGCAGGAACGGGGCACGGTGCGGGATGATCGCCTTTATGGCGTCGGTATCGAGCATCTGAGAGGTCCCCCTAGTCGTCGATGACGGCGATCTCGGCGCCGAGTGTGATCAGTCGTGATGCGAACTGCTCGTAACCGCGCTGGATGTGATGGACATCGCCGATCAGGGTCTCGCCGTCGGCGATCAGTCCCGCGAGCACCAGCGCCGCGCCTCCCCGAAGATCGGGACTCTTGACCGGCGCGCCCGAGAGGCGCGACACGCCGCGAACGAGTGCGCGGTGGCCCTCGATCGCGATGTCGGCCCCCATGCGACGAAGCTCGTCGGCGAACATGAAGCGGCTCTCAAAGACGTTCTCGGTGATGACGCTGTCACCCTCGGCGAGTGCGACGAGCGTCATGAACTGCGGCTGCATGTCGGTGGGAAAGCCCGGGTACGGCAGCGTCGCGACGTCGGCCGGTCGGATGGGACCGCTTCGGCTGACGGTGATGCCGTCGGGCCCCGTGCTGACGTCGGCTCCGGTGGCCGCGATCTTGGCGAGCACCATCTCCATGTGCGCAGGATCGGCGCCCTTTATCGTGACGGGACCGCCCGATAAGGCGCCGGCCACGGCGAACGTTCCCGCCTCGATCCTGTCACCGACGACGGTGTGCTCGACCGGGTGGAACCGGTCGACACCCTCGACGATCACGGTCGATGTGCCCGCCCCCTCGATGTTTGCCCCCATGCCGATAAGGAACTCGATGAGGTCCTGTATCTCGGGCTCGCGCGCGGCGTTCTCGATGACCGTGGTGCCTTTGGCAGCGGCGCCGGCCATGAGGAGGTTCTCGGTGGCGCCGACACTCGGGAAGTCCAGGATGATGTGCGAGCCATTCATGCCGAACGGAGCGGTCGCGTCGATGTAGCCGTGCTCGCTCACGATCTCGACTCCGAGTTGCTGGAGTCCCCGCAGGTGCAGGTCGATCTTGCGGGAGCCTATGTTGCAGCCGCCCGGCATCGCCACTCGGGCGCGTCCGAGGCGGGCAAGGAGCGGTCCTAGGACGACGATCGAAGCGCGCATTGCCGAGACGAGTTCGTAGGGCGCCTCGAACGAGTCGATCGAAGTGGCGTCGATGCGCAGCGTGTGGTCCTCGCGGTGCACGTCGGCGCCAAGGCCCTGGAGCACCTGCGCCATGAGGTCCACGTCGGCGATGTCAGGGACATTGCGTATGACTGAAGCGCCCGGAGCGAGAAGCGCCGCGGCCATGAGCTTGAGTGCGGAGTTCTTGGCACCGCCGACACTCACCGTTCCGGTGAGGCGGCGACCGCCTGTAACGAGGAAGGATGCCATAAGAGGCAGGGGGCCTTTCTGAGGGGTGCTGTAGACCTATAAAGGTTACCGGACGGGGCGGCTACCGGCAACGCGACGGTGACGTCGTCACCGAGCCGTAGGGTGGGCGTGCGGATACGGCGTGAGGACCCCGGCCGACACCCCGGTCGCCACGGGGTACCGGTGATCGTATGCGGAACTAAGGCGCAGGAAAGGCCTCAGCCATCGCTTTCAGCAACTCCAGGGTCACGTCACTGGAAGCTGACTCGAGCCGATAGGTGCAGCCGTCCGTATTCCAAATAGTCAACGCGGTCACAGGTGTTATGCCATGCGCGCCGCGCTGAGCGCCCTCCCTCAACAGCAGCGCCGGTCTCCCGTTCACAAGCGCTTCGCTGAAGGGCGTCTGACGGCCATCCGTGAACGTCGAGGCGCCGGGCCGTGTGGCAACGGCGTGCAGATCTGTCTCAGTCGGCGCTATCTTCAACTTCACTCCGCTGGAGTACAGAATCATGAGACCTGTTCGTCCGCCACCGTCCCCGGATGTCTCATCGAGCACAACCTTCGTGGGTTTGCCGATCGCGACCGAGTCCAGGAGCGTGACTTTCAGACCGCTCTTAACGATTGCCTCATCCAGCGGCAGACCGACCTCGTCCCAGTCAAGCCTGTCGGCGGGCATGCCATGACTGCCGGGGACGACCGGGGCATTCGGGGTGACATCGGGCACGGCGCTGGCGCAGCCCGTGGCCAGGACTGCGAAGACCAGAGCCATGGCGATGTGCACTGATTTCTCGATGTAGCGGCGCTCCGTCATCCCGATCCCCCTTCCCTAAGAGGACGCTACCCCCGCCGCAGCAATGCCAAGCGAGCAGTCACCGGGCAGCCCTTTGAGCTGGTACATCTACGCTTCGAGGGGTATGACCGCTCCTCCCGAGGTGGCACGTCGGTGCGCGGCCACGGAGAGCGAGCGACTATCGGCGCCAATGGTCGATAGGCTGGAAGGTGCCGCCTTCGCCCACTGTCCATAGCCCCTCGTCCAGATTCAGATAGACGCGTCTGCCGCCGACAAGCGCGACGTCATATGCCCAGACATCTCCTCGGTGTTCCAGGGGGAACTCCAGCGCGACCTCGAACACACCCAAGTCATTGACCGGTACCAACATGCCCGGCCCAACGGATGCGTCAGACGTGTAGACGTAGCAGCCGAACTCCCTTCGGGCTGCGTCATCTCCTTGAGTCGTCGCCCGGCCAACGAATACAAGCGTTGTCTCACTTGCGGCCCGCACGTCACCGATCACGATGCCTGCGCTTGGATCATCCGGCGGGATCTCACGCGAGATCACCCGAGGGCCGGTCGATGTCTCAGAAGCGGCCGGTTCGACGCCGCTGTCCTTGATGGGTTCGGTGCCGCGCTCGCCGTTCAGCTCGGCCGTGCACGCCGAGAGCAATACAGCCGCGGCAATCACCGTCAGTAGCGTGAGCTTCAACTCGTGCCCACACATGCTAATCGCCGAGTGGCTCGTTGGTGTCGGCATCCACGAACACCGCACTTCCGTCTTCGAGTTCGATTCTCCACGCAGGAACCAGGGCGGCGGTCCCATCCTGCAGCAAATCGGGATAGTACACCATGTTCATGCGGTTCACGGTGACCTGATCCGGCAAGTCCATCTGCCGGTCTGCGGACATCAAACCGCTCTCCAATGCGCGCTTCGGATTCGGCGTGTGCGCCCCGGAGCCGTGTGACTTTGAGTCGGCCGAGAACCATTTCTTGTAGACCTCGCGCACGCCCTGACCATCAAGACACACGAGGAGACCGGCACCATCGCCATCCACGAAAGCGTCACCGAGCTGCTGCATGAATCGAACCTCGTACTCGACCGGCTGCATGACCTCCGGGCGATCCGATTCGAAGTCGAACGTGACGCCCATTACCGCGCTCACTTCTGCGCAAACGGCATCCGCTGGGAACTCGCCGTTGCTGCGAAGGAAGTCCTCGGCTCGCCTGGCCGCCTCGGCGGCGTCGAAATCCAGCGACGCCGACTGATCTGGCGAAATGCTGTCATACGGTAGGCTGCTCTCACGTGCGCCATAGGCGTAGATTGGAAGGTACGCTCCGTACCATCCGTGCCCGGATACATAGATGAAGTCCGAATCATCTCCAGCCTGAACCATGTCATCGAGCTTGCCGTGCGTGAAGCTCCCATGACCCGCCTGTCGTGCGGTGGAGATCATTGAAGAGGTTAGCTGTTCGCACGCCCAGCCGCGATCTGAGAAGTAGGCGTCGATGATCTTCGCGTCGAAGTCGTCGCCCTGCGAGCGTGTGTATATGACGCTATATCGAGGCTGTCCTTCCGTCTCTGCATGCGCGACCGAGGGCACACACAGCGACACAACGCCCAGAGCGAGCGCAAGAGCTCATGGTCACTCGAATCCCCTCCTCGTCCAGTACGCTACCCGCATCACGGGCAAGCGCCAACGGAAAGCCGAGGTTGTCCTCGGCATGTTGATGCGCCGGGTACGCACGCGTCCGACAACAAGTCCGAGTCTCCTGAACGCACGCGAGGGCGGTCGCATGTGACCGCCCTCGCGTGTGCTACATGTACTCCGGACGCCTACGAGCGGTGCTCGGCCACCTTGAGCTGGACCTCGCACCATGCAAGGTCGCCTACGCACTCGTCGAAGCCCTCGCGCTCGGTGACCGGGGTCTCTTTGAGCTCCTGCATGCGTGCTTCAAGGCGCTCCTTGGCCTGACGTGCACGCTCGACGTCGACTTGCGACGCGTGCGTGGCGTGGTCGGCAAGCACGATGACCTTGTCCTCGTGCACCTGGAGGTAGCCGCCGGAGATGGCGAACCACTCCACGTCTTTGTTGTCGTTGTAACGCACCCGGAGTTCACCGGGGACGAGCACCGTCACGATGGGCGCGTGAAGCGGCAGGATGCCGATCTCACCGTCCATCGTAGGGGCGATCACCATCTCAACCTCGTTGGTGTAGACGATGCGCTCCGGTGTGACGATCTCGCATATGAGAGTGCGCTCCATGCTTCTCCCCTACACCGCGGCCTTGAGCTGCTCGGCCGCTTCGAAGACCTCTTCGATGGCGCCCTTGTAGCGGAAGGCCTGCTCGGGCAGCTCGTCGCATTCGCCCTTCACGATCATGTCGAAGCCGCGAATGGTGTCCTCGAGCTTGACATACGTGCCGGGCATGCCCGTGAACTGCTCGCCAACGAAGAACGGCTGCGAGAGGAACTGCTCGATCTTGCGGGCACGCGAGACCACCAGTTTCTGCTCCTCCGAAAGTTCGTCCATGCCGAGGATGGCGATGATGTCCTGGAGGTCCTTGTACTGCTGCAGGATGCCCTGGACTGCACGAGCGACGCGGTAGTGCTCCTCGCCGACGACTCCCGGGTCAAGAGCGCGCGACGTGGATGCGAGCGGGTCGACGGCGGGGTACAGGCCCTTCTCGGCGATACCACGCGATAGAACGGTGGTTGCGTCGAGGTGGGTGAACGCCGTGGCCGGCGCCGGGTCGGTAAGGTCGTCGGCGGGCACATAGATGGCCTGGACCGATGTGATGGAGCCGTTCTTGGTGGACGTGATGCGCTCCTGGAGCTCGCCCATCTCGGTTGCCAGCGTGGGCTGGTAACCGACGGCCGACGGCATGCGGCCGAGGAGCGCGGAGACCTCGGAGCCCGCCTGGGTGAAGCGGAAGATGTTGTCCACGAACAGCAGAACGTCCTGGCCCTGGTCGCGGAAGTACTCGGCGGCGGTGAGGCCGGCGAGACCAACGCGCAGGCGGGCTCCGGGGGGCTCGTTCATCTGGCCGTAGATGAGCGCCGTCTTCTTGATAACGCCCGACTCGGTCATCTCGTTGTAGAGGTCGGTGCCCTCACGGGTACGCTCGCCCACGCCGGTGAAGACCGACGTGCCGCCATGTGCCTGAGCGAGGTTGTTGATGAGCTCCATGATGATGACGGTCTTGCCGACACCGGCGCCGCCGAACAGACCCGTCTTACCGCCCTTGATGTAGGGCTCGAGTAGGTCGACGACCTTGATGCCGGTCTCGAAGATCTCGGTCGTGGGTTCAAGGTCCTCGTACTGGGGCGCCTCGCGGTGGATCGGATAGTAGTCCTCGACCTCGGGCATCGGCATGCCGTCGACGGGCTCGCCGACGACGTTCCAGATGCGGCCGAGTGTGGACGGACCGACCGGCATGAGCATGGCTTGGCCGGTATCGACTGCCTCGATGCCGCGCTGGATGCCGTCGGTCGACGACATCGCGACCGCACGAACGACGTTGCCCTCGAGGTGCGCCTGCACCTCGGCCACGAGGTGCACGTGACCGATCGGGCTCTCAGCGTCGACCGTGAGCGCGTTGTAGATCGCGGGGATCGACTCCGGTGCGAACTCGACATCGATGACCGGGCCGATGACGCGAACGATACGTCCGACGTTCATGGGCGCTTCTTTCTCCTTGATAGTTGCCATCACTTGTCCTCCAGCGCGGCGGCGCCGCCGACGATTTCCGCGATCTCATTGGTGATCGCTGCCTGACGCGCTCGGTTGTAGCTGCGGGTGAGCGACGTGATGATCTCGCCCGCATTGTCGGTGGCTGACTTCATCGCTGTCCGGCGAGCGCCCTGTTCGGACGCCGCGGACTCCATGAGCGCCCGGTAGATGAGCGTTTCGACGTACGTCGGCAGAAGCCGCTCTAGGACGACCGCCGGCGTGGGCTCGAAGAGGTACTCGGGACTTAGCGCCGACAGCTCGTCCTGATCGGTGGACTCCATGACGCGGCGCTCGATCGGGAGGAGCTGGTATATCTCGGCCTTCTGCTCCGCCACGTTCTTGAAGCGGTTGAAGATCACGTACGCGGCATCGATGGTGCCCCCGGTGTACGCGGGGATGATGTGCGCCGCGATGCTGCGCGCATCGGCGAACGTAGGCTTGTCGGAGATGTCGCGGTACGCGGCGATCGGCGTGACTCCCCGGTAGCGCATGTACGCAAGCGCCTTCTTGCCGACCGTGATGAGGTCGGTCTCGACATCCTGGGCTCGCTCATCGCGAAGGAGGTCCTCGGTGAGGCGCAGGATGTTGCTGTTGAACGCGCCGCACAAGCCGCGGTCCGACGTGACCGAGACGATCACGACCCGCTTGCGCTCGTCATGTACCTCGAGCAGCGGATGCGAGGCACCCTGTACGAAACGGGCGACGTTCCCAAGCACCTCGACCATCGAGAGCGCGTATGGGCGGGCGGACTCGATCCGCTCCTGCGCCTTCTTGATCTTGGCGGTCGCGACCATCTCCATGGTGCGCGTGATCTGCCTCGTGTTGGAGACCGAGGAGATACGCTGCTTGATGTCGCGAAGGTTCGGCATCGGCTACCCCTGAGTCCCGACGAATGAGGCCGAGAACTCCTTGAGCGCTGCGGACAGCTGCTCGACAAGGGCGTCCGACAGGACCTTCTCCAACGCGATGCTCGAGCCCAGATCCGGGTGCGCGCTATGCGCGAACTCGAGGAACTCGTCACGGAAGCGCTGCACGTCCTCTACGGCGATCTCGTCTAAGAATCCCTTGGTACCCGCGAAGATGACCATGACCTGGTCCTGAACGGGCATCGGCACGTAGCGGCCCTGCTTGAGAAGCTCGACAAGGCGCGCACCACGGTTGAGCGCGGCCTGCGTCGACTTGTCCAGGTCCGAGCCGAACTGCGCGAACGCCTGGAGCTCGCGGTACTGCGCCAGGTCGAGACGGAGCGAACCAGCGACCTGCTTCATGGCCTTGATCTGTGCGTTACCGCCGACTCGGGAGACGGAGATACCGACGTTGATGGCCGGGCGGACACCCTGGAAGAAGAGGTCCGTCTGCAAGAAGATCTGGCCGTCGGTGATGGAGATGACGTTGGTCGGGATGTACGCCGAGACGTCACCCGCCTGGGTCTCGATCACCGGAAGCGCCGTAAGCGAACCCGCTCCGAGCTCGTCGTTCATCTTGACCGCGCGCTCGAGTAGGCGGCTGTGCAGATAGAAGACGTCGCCGGGATACGCCTCGCGGCCCGGCGGGCGGCGCAGCGTGAGCGACATCTGGCGGTACGCGACGGCCTGCTTGGAGAGGTCGTCGAACACGACCAGGACCGCACGCCCGGGGTTGTCCTTGCTCGCGGGCTTGCCGTCGGCGCCGGTGTACATGAAGTGCTCGCCCATCGCCACGCCGGCGAGCGGCGCGATGTACTGCAGCGGGGCGGGATCGGACGCGTTGGCGGTGACGACGATGGTGTAGTCCATCGCACCGTAGGCCTCGAGCGTCTGCACCACGCCGGCCACCGTGGAGGCCTTCTGGCCCACGGCGACGTACACGCAGATGACGTCGTTGCCCTTCTGGTTGATGATCGCGTCGATCGCCACGGCCGTCTTGCCGGTCTGGCGGTCGCCGATGATGAGCTCGCGTTGGCCTCGGCCGATCGGGATCATCGCGTCGATGGCCATGATGCCGGTCTGCATGGGCTCGTGAACGCCCTTGCGCTCGATAACGCCCGGCGCGCGGAACTCGACAGGACGGGTACCCTCGGCAGGGATCGGGCCCTTGCCGTCGATCGGCTCCCCAAGCGGGTTGACGATGCGTCCGAGGAACGCCTTGCCGGACGGCACCTCAACGATGCGGCCGGTTGTGCGGACGATGTCGTTCTCCTTGATGAGCGAAGTCTCGCCCATGAGAACGGCGCCGATCTCGTCGCGGTCGAGGTTGAGGGCCATGCCCATGACGACCTCGCCGTCACCCGCCACGAACTCGAGGAGCTCGCCGGCCATGGCGCCCTTGAGTCCATCAACGCGCGCGATACCGTCACCGAGCTGCATGACGGTGCCGACTTCCCGGACGTCAACGGAGGTCTTGAACGACTCGAGCTGTGCCTTGAGGACCGCGTCTATCTTGCTGGCGGTGATCTCAGCCATGTTATGCCTCACCTCCCTGGCGTGCGGTGGTCAGGGCCTGACGGAGATCGCGCAGCTGCGAAGTAACGCTGCCGTCGAGCACCCGTCCGGCCACCCGGATGACGATGCCGCCGAGGATCGAGGAATCGACGCTCTCGCGGAGCGAGACTTTGCGATCCAGGGCGGTTGATAGCTTCTCTGTGAGACTGGCGCGCAGCGCGTCGGAGAGCGGGACCGCTGTGGTCACCTCCGCGACAACGATGCCGCGCTCGGTCTCCGCGATTGCGGTGAACGCGCGTGCGAGGTCACCGAGCTTGTCGGTGAGACCGCGGTCGACCATGAGCGTGACGACCGAGAGCGTCTCGGGCGAGACCTCTCCGCCGAAGATGTCGCGCAGTACGTCGCGCTTCTTCTCGGCGGGGATGCTCGTGTTAGAGAGCGCCTCGCGCAGGTCGATGTTGCCGCGAACGGCAGTGACCACGCCGCGCAGACCGTCGTCGGCGGCATCGACCGAGTCGCTTAAGGCGGCAAGGTCGAACAGCACGCGCGCGTAGGTCTCCACGAGCTCGCTAGTTCTCATTCAGGCTACCCACCTCTGCGATGTAGCGCTCGATGAGTGCCTCGTGCTCCTTGGCGCTCATCTTCTCGCCGAGGATCTTGCCGGCGACTGCCACCGACAGGTCGGCGACGCTCGCCTGCAGCTCGGCCATCGCGGCGGTCTTCTCGGACCGGATGGCTTCGACTGCCTTGGCCTTCTCGGCGTCCGCCTCTTCGCGAGCCTTCGCCAGGATCTCGGCCTTCATGCTCTCGGCGACGGTCCGACCCTGCTCGATGACCTTCGCGGCCTCTGCGCGAGCCTCGGCCATCTGCACGCGGTACTCCTCGAGCAGACGCTCGGCCTCAACGCGGGTCTCCTCGGCCTTCTCGATCGATTCACGAATCTTGTCGGCACGCTCGTCGAGCATCTTGGTTATCGGCGGGAAGGCAACCTTCCACATGACAACGAACAGCACGGCAAACGCGGCGATGTTGACCCACATCTCTGTGGTATTAGGGATGATCAATTCCACTTAGGGACTCCTCCCGCTCTCGTTAGCGAACTAGCCGTTGAGAACAAAGGCGAGAACGAAGCCGAGGAGGCCGAGGGCCTCGATCATGCCGAGAGCAATGAACATGGTGGTCTGCAGGCGGCCGGCCATCTCAGGCTGGCGAGCCATCGACTCGATCGTCTTCGAACCGACCATTCCCAGGCCGAGGGCCACGCCGATGATAGCGAGACCGAACGCGAGCCCAGCACCCAGAGCTGACATAAACTGCCTCCTTCTAGTTCCCACCCGCCGGTTCTCCGGTCAGGTGACGTCTCCCGTGTATGTCACGCCGCGAGATGCGCGACGAGTCCAACTGTGACTAGTGCTCGCCCGCGTGCAGGGCGCCGTTGATGTAAACCGCTGTCAGGATGCTGAAGATGTACGCCTGCAGCACAGCGACGAAGAGCTCGAACGCGCGCAGAACGACCTGCATGAGGAAGGACAGCGGCAGCACGAGCACGCTCGTGGCTGTGAAATGGTCGATGGCCAGCGCCATGAAGATCGCGAACACACCAAGCATGATGTGTCCGGCGTACATGTTGGCAAAGAGTCGAACGCCCAGCGTGAACGGGCGGAGCAGGTGCGAGATGATCTCGATCACGAAGATCAGCGGCGCCAGCCACATCGGGGTGCCTCCGGGCACGAAACTCTTGATGTAGTGGCCGAGGCCGACCTGCTTGATGCCGATCGCGTTGTAGACGATGAAGACCACGATCGCCCACGTGAACGTGGTGCCGACCGTGCCGGTGCCCGGCAGCGCCGGCGGGATGTTGCCGAGCAGGTTGCTGAAGAGCACGAAAAAGAAGATCGTGCCGATGAACGGGAAGTACTTCTTGCCTTCGGGCCCCATAACGTCCACGCAGACACCATTGCGGACGAAGTCCACGCCGGCCTCAAAGAGGTTGCCGATGCCGGAGGGCACGAGCTTGGGTTTACGCGAAGCCGCCACAACGAAAACGAGCAGCAGCACGACGCCGATGATCAGCCAGAACGTGTAGTTCGTGAGGCTGAACGTGGCGTGCTCCGAGAAGGGCCGTACCGAGAGCTCGTGGAGCAACTCGGCAAGCTTCTCGGCCATGGGGCTCGCTTCAGCGGCCGGGACAACGGGTGCAGACACGGTTGGAGTCTCCCTCCCTTAGGCGGACGTTCGGGATGACATCAAGCGACTCGTGCGGAGCGCCTCGACCACAAGGGATGCGAGGAATGCCAGGACGAGGGCGATACCAAATGCAGCGAGGCCGCCGGGCGCGATCATGAAGTAGCCCGTGAGCGCGGCTGCAACAACCAGGAACTTGCCGCCCATGACCAGCATGAGCGCGAGGAATCCGCGGAACGGGTCCTCCGGGGTCACAAGGCGTGACGCCCTGCGGGACACAAGCATCGTGACGACGCCGAGGCAAAGACCGAGGGCGACCGCGATCACGGGGTTCGCGAACAGAGCCGCGCTATCGCCGAAGTTGCCTGACAGTGTTCCTGACCCCTCATCCCGTGCCCGGACATGAACCGCGCGCAGTGCGCAGCGTTTCCCCCGGGAGTGACCGACGAGGGCGCGCGCCGCGAAGCGGCACATGCCGATCCATCGTCACGGAATCGCTATCCGACCGGGGGGAGCGGAAAGCGTGCTCACTATATAACAAGGTCGCTTCTGCGACAAGGAGATCGCGCATGCGTGCCGACGCCGGATCGTGCCGCTCTAAAGGGCGCTACTCGTCATCGTGATGCGCGGCCTCGAAGAGGCCAAGCCAATAGGCCATGAACCCCGAAAGAGACGCCAGAACGACAAGGGTGAGGATCCTCCACACCGGCGGCGCCCAGCGCATCGCGTAGCCGCCGAACGCAAGCGCGACGGACCATACATAGATGATGAGAACGGTCTGTCGCTGGTTGAATCCGCGGCCCAGAAGCCTGTGGTGGATGTGTCCCTTGTCCGCGGTCTGGATCGGCGCTCCGCGCATGCGGCGCCGGATGATGGCCGAGAGCGTGTCGAAGATGGGCACGCCGATGATGAGCAGCGGGACGACCAACGTGATCGTCGCGACCGACTTCATCACACCGAGCAGGGATATGCACGCGAGTGTGAAGCCTAAGAAGAGCGCGCCCGAGTCACCCATGAAGATGCTGGCCGGGTGGAAGTTGTAACGCAGGAAGCCCGCGCACGCTCCGAGCAGCGCGGCCGAGAGTGCGCCCGCCACCAGTACGTTGGTCTGCTGGGCAAGCACGAGGAAACTAAGCGCGGCGATCGCCGTGACGCCAGCGGCAAGCCCATCGAGGCCGTCGATGAGGTTGATGACGTTGGCGAACCCGACGATCCAGAAGAGCGTGATGGGTATGGCGAGCACCCCGAGCAAGATGATGCCGCCGCCAAAGGGGTTGCTGATGAAGTTGATGCGCACGCCGAACGCGATGACAACGCCGGCCGCCGCCAGCTGTCCAAGGAATTTCTGTCCCGGTTTGAGCTCGATCACGTCATCCACGATGCCCACTGCGAACATCACGAATATGCCGAGCAGCGCACCGAGCAAGGGCTTGCTCTGTCTGAGCATCATGCCCGGCCAGCCCCAAAACCGTTCACCCAGATACTCAACCGCGACAGCGGCAGCGAACCCGGTGAACATGGCGACGCCGCCGATCCTGGGCACGATACCGGTGTGGACGTTCCGACCGCCAGGATGCGCGACTATCCCCCACCGGATGCCCGCAAGGCGTACGAGCGGTGTCACCGCGAGGGTGACGCCAAGCGCCACGGCGACGATGACCGCGTACTGCGTGAAGTTCACGCGCTGTCACCACCAAGCCGCCGGGGCACGATGCCTGCCTCGGCCAGCAGTTCCTCGGAGAGCGCGTCCGGGTACGACTCGCGGTACACGATGTCCACGACACCGGCGTTGATCAGGATCTTCGCGCAGAGAACGCACGGCTGGTGGGTACAGTACACGGTGGCTCCGTCGATCGGGATACCGTGGCGCGCTGCCTGGATGACCGCGTTCTGCTCGGCGTGGATGCCGCGACACAATTCGTGCTGCGTACCCGAGGGAATGCCGCGGGTCTCACGGATGCAACCGACATCCTCGCAATGCGCCAGACCGGACGGCACGCCGTTGTAGCCTGTCGCAAGGATGCGCTTGTCTTTGACCAGCACCGCGCCGATCGAGCGACGCATGCACGTGGCCCGACCCGAGACCTGTTCGGCGATGGCCATGAAGTACTCGTCCCATGAAGGGCGGGGCATGGTGTGGCTCCGAACTACTTGGTACCGAAGAGCCGGTCGCCCGCATCGCCCAGTCCGGGCACGATGTACCCGTGGTCGTTGAGGTGGCTGTCGACGGCACAGGTGTAGATCATGACGTCCTGGCACGCCTCCACCACGGCCTGGACCCCCTCGGGGGCCGAGATCAGACACAGCAGGTTGATGGCCTTTGCGCCGCGATCGCGCAGGAACTGGACGGCCGCCGCGGCGGAGCCACCGGTGGCGAGCATTGGATCGACGATGAGGATGTCACGCTCGCCGATGTCCTCGGGAAGCTTGCAGTAGTACTCGACCGGCTTCAGCGTTACGGGGTCGCGATACAGACCCACATGACCCACCTTCGCGGCGGGGATGAGCTCGAGTATGCCGTCGACCATGCCGAGACCGGCGCGGAGGATCGGGATCACCGCAACCTTCTTGCCGGCCAGCACGTACGTGGTCGTCTCGGTGATCGGCGTGGTGACCGTTGTCTCGGCAAGCTGGAAGGAGCGCGTCGCCTCGTACGCCATGAGCATGGCGAGTTCCTTGACGAGCTCGCGGAACTCCTTGGCACCCGTGCCCAGGTCACGGAGGATCGACAGCTTGTGCTGGATGAGCGGATGGTCCATGACCACGACGTTGTCCCACTGGCGCTCGGGCATGATCACTCCTCTTGATCGAGACGACGATTCGCTAGAGCTCGGGGTAGAGCGGGTGCTCGTCAAGCATCGTGCGGACACGGGCGGCGATGGAGGAAAGATGCGCCTCGTCGTCGCGGTGGAATACGGCCTCGGCGATCATGCGGCCTACCTCGCGCATGTCGTCCTCGCCAAAGCCGCGGGTCGTCATCGCAGGAGACCCCACCCGGATACCGCTCGTGACGAACGGGCTCTCCGGGTCATTGGGGATCGCGTTCTTGTTGGTGGTGATGCCGACCTCCTCAAGGAGCGCCTGCGCTTCCTTGCCGGTGATCTTGGCGGGACGCAGGTCCACCAGCATGAGGTGGTTGTCGGTACCGCCCGATACGAGCCTGAGACCCGCTTCGACCATCGCCTCGCCCATGACGCGGGCATTGACGACCACCTGGTCGATGTAGGTCTTGAACTCGGGCTGCATCGCCTCTTTGAAAGCGACCGCCTTGGCCGCGATGATGTGCTCGAGCGGCCCGCCCTGGAGGCCGGGGAACACGGCCTTGTCGATGGCCGTGGCGTGCTCTTCCTTGCACAGGATGAGACCGCTTCTGGGACCCCGCAGCGTCTTGTGCGTGGTCGTTGTCACGACATCGGCCCACGGCACGGGAGACGGGTGTGCGCCCGTGGCCACAAGCCCGGCGATGTGCGCCATATCCACCATGAGGATGGCGCCCACCTCTTTGGCGATCGCCGAGAAGCGCTCGAAGTCGATCACGCGGGGATACGCGCTGGCGCCCGCGAGGATCATCTTGGGGCGGTGCTGCCGTGCCAAACGCTCGACCTCGTCGTAGTCGATGCGCTCGTCGTCACCCAGGCCGTAGGGCACCACGTTGAACCACTTGCCCGAGAAGTTGACGGGCGAGCCATGGGTGAGGTGACCTCCCATGGCCAGGTTCATGCCAAGGAACGTGTCTCCCGGATTCATGAACGCGTAGTACACGGCCAGGTTCGCGGGAGCACCCGCGTGCGGCTGCACGTTCGCGTGATCGGCACCGAAGAGCTCTGTGGCGCGGTCGCGCGCGAGGTTCTCGACGACGTCGACCTGCTCGCAACCGCCGTAGTAACGCTTACCGGGGAGACCCTCGGCGTATTTGTTCGTGAGTACCGTCCCGGCTGCCTCAAGGACCGCTGGTGAGACGAAGTTCTCGCTGGCGATAAGCTCGATCGTGCCCCGCTGACGCGCCAACTCGGCATCGATCGCCGCCGCGAGCTCGGGGTCCTGCGCTGGGATGTACCGAAGAGCCATTGAGAAGGGTCCTTCCGATCGATGTGCCTACCCGTGATCGCCGTTCTCGATCTTTGTGATCTTGTCCACGCGCCGCTGGTGGCGGCCGCCTTCGAATGCGGTGGCAAGGAACGCGTCGACGACCTTGTCGGCCTGCGCCGGGGTCATGTATCGGCCCGGCAGCGTGAGTACGTTCGCGTCGTTGTGGCGCCGCGCCATGGCCGCCAGCTCCGGATCCATGATCTGCACCGCGCGGACGCCGTCGACCTTGTTCGCCGCGATCGCCATGCCCAGACCGGAACCACACGCCAGGATGCCGAAGTCCGCGTCACCCGATGCCACGGCTTCGCCGACTGCCCGGGCGTAGTCAGGATAGTCGACGGACTCCTCGTTGGTGGTGCCCACGTCCACCACGTCGTATCCCGAGTGTCCCAGGTGCTCTTTGACGTGCTCCTTGAGCTCGAAACCCGCGTGATCGCTACCGATGAGGATACGCACTGCGATCTCCCTCTGAGATGAGAATGCGGAAGGCGCCTCAGCCAATCGGACGCCTTCCGCATTGTACAGTACCTTGCCGCTTAAGCGTCCAGGCCGGACGCCGCCGCGATGATCTGCTCGGGGGGTATCGCGCCTTCCCTGACGATGACCGGCTCGGAGCCGGTGCAATCCACAACGGTGGAGTGGACGCCGTGCAGCGTCTCTCCGCCGTCAAGGGCCAGGTCGGCCGCGGCTATGATGCGCTCTTCGAGCTCATCGAAGGACCCCACTGCGGGCTTGCCCGATGTGTTTGCCGACGTGGTGATGATGGCGTTGCCCGATGCGCGGATGAGCTCCATCACGACTTCGTGATCGGGGCATCTGAGCGCCACGGTGCCGCGGTCGTCACGGAACTCGGGAGCGACGATGGCTGCGGCTTTGACGACGAGCGTGATCGCGCCCGGCCAGAATGCACGCGCCAGGCGGTGCGCGTAATCCGGCACGTCCACGCCGTACTTCTCGAGCGCCCACTCGTCCTCAACAAGCCACGGCAACGGCTTGTTCTTGGGACGCATCTTGATGTCGATGATCTCCTGCGGTCCGATACACGAGGTTGCGGAAGCGCCTATCCCGTACACGGTCTCCGTTGGGAAGACCACGATACCGCCATCACGCAGTACCGTTGCCGCGAGATTGATCGCTTCCGCCGAGGGGTTTTCGGGGTCGATATGTATCACCTTGCTCATGATTGCCTCGCCTCCCGTTTGATGCCTACGACGATCCTGTCCCGTCCAGTAAGGTCCTTCAGGACCTTGATGCCCGCGTAAGCCGAGCCGATCTCGGCGGCAAAGGCCGCCGCGCGGCTCTCGTCCAATTCGATTGCGAGCGTGCCACCGGGGCGCAGCAGTCGAGCCGCGTCCGCAGCGATGCGACGGGCGACATCAAGGCCGTCCGGTCCGCCATCAAGTGCCAGGTGTGGTTCGAAGCCGAGGACCTCGACAGGGAGGTCCGGCATGTCTGTGCTCGGGATGTAGGGCGGGTTCGCGACCGCGAGGTCGAGCGATCCCGGGAGTCCGTGCAAGTAGGGCGAGAACAGGTCTCCATGAAACACTTGTACCCTGTCGGCGACACCGGCGTACAGCGCATTCCGACGAGCGGCCTCAACGGCCGGTTCGCTAACGTCCGAGGTCCAGACGCGGGCCCCCGGATTCTCATAAGCGATGGACACCGCAACGCATCCGGAGCCGGTGCATACCTCTCCGACGAGCGGTTGCTCGAGGTCCTTGATCGCCTCGAGAGCAGCATCCACAAGGATCTCGGTCTCGGGCCTGGGGATGAACACGCCGGGCACGACCCGGATCACCAGGTGCCGGAAGGGCATCTCACCGGTGACGTACTGGAGTGGCTCGCCTACCGCCCTGCGCTCGATGAGTCCGCGCAGCGTGGCGCGCTCCTGAGGAGTAAGCGGGCGGTCGTGGTGCGCGTAGATCTCCACGCGCGAGAGTCCGGTCGCGGCGCCGAGTAACCACTCGGCAGATCTGCGCGGGTGCTCATCGCCCTTGCGCTCCAGGAACCCGGCAGTCCACGAGAGCGCATCCTTGCAGTTCCAGGTGCGCTCGGTGGCCATGCTAGACCACCGCCGCCGCAAGCTTCTCGGCCCTGTCAGCGGCCACCAGCCCCTCGATAAGCTCGTCGATCTCCCCCATGAGCACCGCGGGCAGGTTGTGGATCGTGAGTCCGATACGGTGATCGGTGACCCGGTCCTGCGGGAAGTTGTAGGTGCGGATCTTCTCGGAGCGGTCGCCCGAGCCGATCTGGCTGCGGCGCTGCGCGCCGAGTTCGGCCTGCTGCTTCTCAAGCTCCATCTCATACAGCCGCGCGCGAAGCACTCGCATGGCCGCTTCTTTGTTCTGCAGCTGCGACTTCTGGTTCTGCGATTGCACCACGAGGCCGCTCGGCGCATGCGTGATGCGGACCGCCGAGTCGGTCGTGTTGACCGACTGGCCGCCCGGGCCGCTGGAGCGGTACACGTCGATGCGAAGGTCGCTCTGGTTGATCTCGACCTCGACGTCGTCGACCTCAGGGAGCACGGCCACGGTTGCCGTGGATGTGTGGATGCGGCCCTGCGACTCGGTGGCTGGCACGCGCTGCACGCGGTGCACGCCCGACTCGAACTTCATCTTGGAGTACACCTTGTCACCGCGGATGCGGAACGAAACGTCCTTATACCCGCCCGCGTCGCTTTCGCTCGCGTCGATCTCCTCGACCTTCCACTTCTGGGCTTCGGCGTAGCGGGTGTACATCCGGTACAGGTCCCCGGCGAAGATCGCCGCTTCGTCGCCACCGGCTCCGCCGCGAATCTCGACGATGATGTCCTTCTCGTCATTGGGATCGCCGGGCAGAAGCATGACCTTGATCTCGTCCTCGAGCGCCGGCAGACGGTCCTCGATCTCATGGATCTCCTGGGAGGCCATCTCCTTGAGCTCGGGGTCGGTCTCCGAGCGCAGCATCTCCTTGGCGCCGTCGAGCTGCTCGATCGCCTCAAGGTATTCGCGGGCCTTCTCGGCAAGCGGCGTCTGGGCGCGGTGCTCTTTGGCGAGGCGCGTGTATTCTTTTTGATCGCCGAGAACGGCCGGATCACCCAGGCGTGCGGTGAGCTCGGCGTATGCGGCGAGTATCTGCTGGAGCTTCTCTTTCACCGGTGCAACTTCCCTCGTGCGTCAGGCAACAGCGTAGCACTATACCACGCGCGAACCGGCGTCAGTCGATGACAGGAACGGTCTCTATCGCAGGCGCTTTGCCCGCGGTTTCGAGCTCCTCGCGAGCCACAACCAGGTTCATCGCGGCAACCGCGATCTCGACCATGTCGTCGTCGGGAGGGCGCGTCGTCATGCGTTGTAGCTGCATGCCAGGCCACATGAGGACCTTGACGAACGGATTGTCCGGGTGCGAGCCGGCCCACTTGACCGAGACCTCGTACGCGAGGCCCGCGATGAGCGGCAGGAGCAGTATTCGGACGCCGATATTGAACAGAAGGATCCAGATGCGCGCGCTCACGCCCCACGCGCCAAGGATCGCCTTGCCTGGGACGAGCGAGAACACGAGGATGGCGATGACCATCACCATGAGCAGGAACGACGTTCCGCACCGTACATGGAGCGTGCCGTACTGTTGGATGTTCTCCGGTGTAAGCGGCAGGCCGTGCTCGTAGGCGTGGATCGTCTTGTGCTCGGCGCCGTGGTACGCGAACACGCGCTGGATGTCCTTGATGCGACTGACCGCCCAGATGTACGTGAAGAACGCTACAAGCCTGAGCACGCCGTCGACGATGTTCCACAGGAAGGGCCGCTCGATCTGCGAGCCCACGGTCCAGTCGGTGACCACAGCCGGCAGCACGACGAAGAGCCCGACCGCAAGCGCCAGGCCCAGCACCATCGTGAAGCCGATCTCCTTGCTGGAAAGCTGCTCCTCCTCGGTCTCGCCCGCGTGCTCGGCCGAGATGCTGAAGGCCTTGACCGCAAGCAACATCGTCTCGTAGAAGCCCCACATGCCGCGGATGATCGGCCACTTGAGCCAAGCATGCTTGGAGGCAGCGGTGACGAGATCGTGCTCCTCGGTGTAGATGGCACCGGACGGCTCGCGCACGGCGATCGCCCAGTTGAGCTTGCCGCGCATCATGATGCCTTCCAAGACGGCCTGGCCGCCGATGTGCGTGTGCTTGACGTGCTCGGTTCCGTTATTCACGTTTGGGTGCCTTAGGGTAGGGGTCGCCGCACGTCATCTTGCCTTCGCGGCACGGACCGCGGCGGCATGAAGCTCCCGCGTCTGAGAAGATGTACGGCGCTGTGGGCAGGGCAAGGTCGAGTATAGCAAGCGCAAGGTCGCGAATCTCCCATTGCGCCCGCTTGCAGCAACGAAGCTCGAAGAAATGGAGCAGCTCGCGCACGTTCATGGTGACGACGATCTTGGTCTCCATAGCGTTGGGCAGCACGTAGCGCGCGTCCTCGGCAGGAATACCGAGTTCCAGCAGTCCGCGGTACACGTCGAAAGCGGCGCCGGTGGCCTCGGTGAACAGTGCGTGGGCCGTCGGGTTGCCGGCGACACTCGTCGGCTCGACGAACGTCGGCGGCTTGTCGTAGCGGACGTAGCGCTGCGACTGCTGGTTATAGCTGGCGAGCCGGTGACGCACGAGCTGGTGCGTAAGCGCGCGGGATACGCCGTCGATGGCGAAGGTGTAGCTGGCGTGCTCGAGCGCCGAGAGGTGACCCGAGGTGATGATGGTCTTGAGAACCCGCCGGACCGCCTCGGGAGAGAGGTCGTCCATCAGCTCCGCCGCGCCCACGGGCGCATAGCAGAGCCGCGCGGCAGCGGCGACCGCGCGTTCCGGGTCCGGCGTGTGGTAGAGCAGCTTAACGTCCACGAGCACCTCGTACGGGTCTTGTTACGAGAAAGGAGGCGAGATGTCTCGCCTCCTTCATCATACCAGCGTTGTGTGCCGCGCTATTCCGCAGAGTCCTCCGCGGGGGCGTCGGTCGCGTCCGCGCTCGCGTCACCGCTTGCAACGGCCTCCGCGACCTCGAACTTGGCGGCCTTCGTCGCCTTGCCGGCAGCCTTGGCATCGCGCTCAGCCTTGAGTTTGCTCGCGGCTTCCTCAGTGGCCTTGCGGCGAGCCTCCTTCTCGGCGGCCTCCCTCTCAAGAACGACGGAAGCGGCGTTGCCGAACTTGTCGGCGAAGCGCTGAACGCGTCCACCGGTGTCGACGAACTTCTGCTGGCCGGTGTAGAAGGGGTGACACTTGTTGCAGAGCTCGACGTGGAGCTCGGGCTTGGTGGAGCGAGTCGTGAACGTGTTGCCGCAGGAGCAGACGACCTTGCTCTCTATGTACTCCGGATGAATCGTCTCGCGCACTTTCGATACACCTCCGATATGCACCTGGTTTCCGACCAGGCGCGAGGACAGCCCGCCTAGGATAGCACGGCGCCTGGAGGCGGGCAATGCAGCTCTACGCGCAGTTTACGCGCCTGAAGCGGAGCAGACCCGAAGCCGAGGCAGACCCGAAGCAGACCCGAAGCGACACCTGAAGCGACCCTGAATTGCAGCTGTCGCGACTGTCGCGACCCGAGGGGGACCGGTGCTGGGATCTCGAAGTCGCCTCCGCTGGTGCGTATTGGAGAACGAAGCACGCGCCAGGATCAACGGAAGCCGGGACCTGCACTGCGACCGTGGGGGATGCGGACGCCCGCTGGAGCGGTCGAACCAGCTACGGGGAGTCCCCCTTGGGACGGGTCAGGAGTGTCCAGCTGACGGCCACAAGAACGCCCGCGATAATCGATGGCTCAAGGAAGAAAGCGACGTTCGCCACTTCGCTACCTGTCGCGCCCAGGAGCAGCCCGTCGACAGCCAGAAGCACGGCACCCGCGCCCAGAGCGAGCCGCCATGCGATCGCGGCACAACCGAGCCCCTCGTCTCTGGCGAAGACGCGCGAGGCGACTAGGATGCCGGATGCCAGCAGGAGGAGCAGTTCCACGATCCAGCAGGCCTCCATGATCCACCAAGGCAGGCTGCCCCTGGCGAAGGAGAGCAACCAGACAGCCGGGACCGCGAGGAGGCTCAGTAGCGTTCCACTCGTCACTTTGATCGCGGCGGAGCCGGGCGACTGGACCCGCGCGACCAGCCAAAGGCCCGCACCCTCGAAGACGACCGCAACGGCAGCCAACACCGCCACGAACCGAATCCCAACAGGCTGGCCCTGATTCCCGACGACCGCGACGGCCAATGCGAACGCGTACGCAAGCGTCGTCGTGGCGACGATCATGCCACCAGTGACAAGGTCGGGTCCCGGGAAACGGCGACGTCGCATGCGCTCGCCGGTCCCTTCCGGCGATACTTCGGCTTCATCGATTCGGCTGCGGTTCATCGACCCTCACTCCCTGCATCCCAGGCCGACATAATCCCGAAAACGTCAGCTCGAACGACGGTAAGTACCGACAGCGTGCGCTTCGGGTATCAGGTTATTTCACTCTCGACGCAAACTCCTTGTAGTAGGCGACGGTCTGCTTCTTGGTTCCAAACCGCCTGTTCTGGTTGTTTGGCGGATCCCAGCCCCAGTTGTCGATGTGCTTGTCCAGGAAGTTCGCACTGTCAACGGCGTGGACAAGGCGCCATCCGACGTTGCCGTGCGCCCACGAATCCTGCAGGGCGTGAAGGCCCATTCCCACCCTAATCGCCCCATTCTTGTGATCACCCGCTCTCCAAGACGCCACCGCACGATTCAGTTGGTCCTGCGCGAACATGCTCCTGGAGTCGGGTTGGGCGGGACCGAACCTCAGTTCGCTCGGGTTCCACACGGGAAGGCCGTACCGGTCGTATGCCCACCCGCCGTCATCCTCGGCGTAGCGATTGAAGTGGTACCACATCCAGCCGCCCGGGGCGCCCGTGGTAGAGCCGAGGGCGCACCAGGGCAAGGCCACCCAGCTGCTGTACTTCTTGTCCACGCTGAGGTTGCCCTCGGCCACCCAGCGTCGGGTATTAGCGCTGCGGACGCCCCAGAATTCAGACAGGAACTCCTGGGTCTTGGCACCGTGGATCGCTTCATCCCACATCCCGCTCGGGTCGCTCTTCCCCACGGGATCCCCGCCCGCGCACGCCTGAACCGGGTCGGTCCTAGTCGCCGTTGCCAGCCTTGGTCTTGGAGATCGCAGCCAAGAACTCGCGGTTGGATCCGGTCTTGCGAAGCTTGTCGATGAGGAGTTCGATCGCGGGACCGGGCTCGAGCGAGTGCAGCACCCGGCGAAGCTTCCAGATGAACGGAGCCTCCACCGGGTCGAGTAGCAGCTCTTCTTTACGCGTACCAGACGCGATGACGTCGATGGCCGGGAAGATGCGCCGGTCCGCCATCTTGCGGTCGAGCCGGAGCTCCATGTTGCCGGTGCCCTTGAACTCCTCGAAGATGACCTCGTCCATCTTGGAACCGGTGTCGACGAGCGCGGTTGCGATGATGGTGAGGCTGCCGCCGTGCTCGATGTTGCGCGCCGCGCCGAAGAACTTCTTGGGCGGGTAGAGCGCGGTGGAGTCGACACCACCGGAGAGGATGCGGCCGCTCGCAGGCGTGGCCAGGTTGTAGGCGCGCGCCAGACGGGTGATGGAGTCGAGCAGGATGACGACGTCGAAGCCACTCTCCACAAGACGCTTGGCGCGCTCCATGACGAGCTCGGCGACGGCGATGTGATTCTCACTAGGCATGTCGAACGTGGAGGACACGACCTCGCCATGGATGGAGCGCTCCATGTCGGTGACTTCCTCGGGACGCTCGTCGACGAGGAGGCACATGAGGTACGACTCCGGGTTGTTGGTGGCGATCGCCGCCGCGATGTCCTTGAGGATGGTGGTCTTACCGGCCTTTGGAGGCGAGACGATAAGGCCGCGCTGGCCCTTACCGATGGGAGCCACCAGATCGATGATGCGCGCGGTGATCTGATCCGGGCGCCACTCCAGCTTGAACTTCTCGTCCGGATAGACCGGGGTGAGATCGCGGAAGTCCTTGCGGTGCTTGGCCTGCTCGGGCTCGAGGCCGTTGATGGTGGTCACCTTGAGGAGTGCCGGGTACTTCTCGGACTCCTTGGGGGGGCGAACCTGGCCCTTGACCATGTCGCCGCGGCGGAGCTCGAAGCGGCGGATCTGCGACATCGAACAGTAGACGTCGTGGTCGCCGGGAAGATAGCCGCTCGTGCGGATGAAACCGTAGCCCTCGGGCAGGACATCCAGAATGCCCATGATGTCGATGAAACCCTCGGCCTTGACCTTGGCCTCGTAGACGACCTCGATGATCTCGTCCTTCTTCTTGAGGGCCTTCACGTCGAGTTCGAGCTCGGCGGCCATCTGCCGGAGTTCGGCGACGGTCTTGGCTGCGAGCTCTTCACGGGTGATAGAGGGGGCTACTTCTTGGGGTGCGCCGCCGCCTCTGCGGCCGCGCTTGCGTGGACGTGCGCTCATGCGTTCTTCACTTTCTCCCAGTCGGCAAGGAATGACTCGAGCCCACGATCTGTGAGCGGATGCTTGACCAGGTTCTTCAGGACCGCGAACGGCACCGTGGCGATGTCGGCGCCCATAAGGGCGGCCTTCGTCACGTGGTTCGCGCTACGGATGGATGCTGCGATGACCTCGACCTCGTGGCCGAAGTCGTAGTTGGACAGAGCGCCAACGACCTGCGCGAGCTGGTCGATGCCGTCTTCGGAGATGTCGTCGAACCGACCGACGAACGGTGAGACGTAGCTGGCGCCCGAACGCGCCGCAAGGATCGCCTGCGGCACCGTGAAGCACAGGGTCATGTTGACCTTGATGCCCTTGGCCGAGAGCATCTTGGTGGCCGCCAGGCCTTCGGGCATGGTCGGCACCTTGACGATGAGATTTGGCGCGAGCGCCGCGAGCTCTTCGCCCTCGCGGACGATCTCGTCACGCTTGAGACATACCGTCTCGCCGCTGACGGGCCCGTCAACGATCGCACAGATACGCTTGAGGTGCTCGTGGAAGCCGCTGAGCTTGCCACCCTCCCGGGCGTAGAGTGTGGGGTTGGTCGTCACTCCCGAGAGGACTCCCCAGCTCGCCGCCTCTTCGATCTCGGCGATGTTAGCCGTGTCCAAGAAGAACTTCATCTGCTCTTACGCTCCTTCTCCCGCGGACGTCTTCCGCGTGGTCATGCTGTCCTCGTCCTCGCGGATGGCCGAGTTGACAACCAGTTCCAGTACCTCGGCCACCGTCCGGTCCAGCTGATGGCTGTGCACGACCGGCGTGCCGTGCTCTACCGCCAGGTCCTCGATATACCTGCCGAGGAGCCTGATGTTCCCAAAGTTCGCGCGGTACTTCTCGAACGGCCTGGTGCCGTCCGTTTGGATCTCACGTATGTAGAAGTGGCTCCGGTGTGCTTCTTCGTCGTCGACTGTTACGAGCAGCTGCACGACCGAGGCATTCTTGAACTGGGAGGGTTCGATGTAGCCGGGAACGACGTGAACGCCTTCGACCACCAGGCTGAGACCTTCTAGGGCCGCACGCTCGATCAGTGACCGGATACCGGTGATGACGACGGCGGTCTGCTCCCTGAAACCAACGATCACAGGATTGGCGCCGTGAGGTACCGGGACTCGGAGCCCCCGCCATGCATTGAACGACGATTCGTAGATCGCCGGCATGAGCTCCTTAGCAAAGATACCACGCATTACCTCGCGAATGGAATCCGTTGATACGATCCGCGTGATTCCGAGTCTGTGCGCGATCTCGGTGGCGATGGTCGACTTGCCAACACCGGTGGTGCCGCCGATGAGGATGATGAGCGGCCGCTCGAGCTTGGAGAGTTCGCGAAGCTTGAGGTAGCGCCCGGCGTACTCCTCGCCAGCGAGTTCGCCCAAGACGCGCACGGCCATATCCTGAAGCTCGCCCAGCGTGATGGTGCGGGCCCCCCGCTCCAGCAGTTCATCCTGCAACTTCTGCGCCACGAGGTAGGCGCGCGCGGGAGAGAGCCCGGTCGCGGTGAACGACTGGGACATGAGCCCCTTGCTGTACGGCAGACCGTGCTTGTCGTCCTGGATGAGGATCGGGGGCGTTAGCGGCATCCGTCGGCTCCAGCGTTCGTGCGCAGTAGCGCTGTCTCGGCTACCCGGTCGAGCAGCCCCTCAAGGTCATCGCCTTCGACCGCGTGCGGGACGTTGTCGCACAGCACCGTCGGTACACCCGCATCCCTGCCGGCCATTGCGACAACGTCGATCGCAGCGGCCTTGAGCTCGGTCAAGAGTACGTCGAACCGGCCGGCGGCAGCCGCCATGTCCTCGCGCAAGAGCGTCTTGTTGGAGAGGTTGGAGCTTACCCCCACCACCTCGCAGCCGTGCACGGTCTGGAGATGGCTGGTGAGCACGTCGAGCAGCGCCGTGGGCGCGGTCGTTGCGAAGAACACACGCTTCCCGGCGACGGACTCGATGGGCGACGGCCGGAACGTGGCCGCTGCCACCGGCAGACCAGGTCGGATCTGCTCGATGGCCGCGCGCGCCACTGCGATCTCTTCGGGGGAGGCGATCGGCGGCTCCGCCCCGGTCAGCACGACCGCGTCGGCCCGGCCCAGGCGGAACGGGCCGAAGTAGTCGCGGATGTACGTCAGACCCTGGCCGAGGCCGATCACGACAAGTGTCGCATCGGCCGATACCGGCGGGATGGCTGCACCGGAGCCTTCGAGGATGACTAACTGCTTGCCGAGCGAGTCCGCGAGCCTGGCACCCTCGGGCACGTTGCTGAAGAACGTGTCGCCCGCCATGCCACCCCCGCAGCGGCGGCAGCCCACCGTGGTGACGCGGCTCATGACCGCGTCCTCGTAGTTGTCTGAGGCCGCATGCTTCCCCTGCTCGGCAAGCGCGAGCAGGTCGTCGGTAGTGAGGGCGACCTGGTCGCCGCGGATGAGTTCCGGCGTGGCGGGGCCACCGCGGCCCATGGCGACCACAACGACGTCGGTTCCCTGCGCCTTGAGGCGCCTGGCCACGTGTGCCGAGACAGCGGTCTTGCCAACGCGCTTGCCTGTGCCGGTTATCGCCAGCGCCGGCGTTCGAAGGCGCAGTTTAGGGCACGGAGGCGTGAACCGGAAGTCCGATCCCCGGTATTCGACACCCGCGCCGAGAGCGATCGACGCGAGCCGGAAACGGTCCGCCGAGGAAAGGACCGGCTCGTCGGAGAGATCCACGACCGCGTGCGGCCGGTAGCGTGCGATCGCAAGGCGCAAGGCGTCGTCAGCGGTAGCCCCCCGCACGACCGGCACGCCGTACGCGTCGTCGCTACCGACATCGACCTTCTCAGTGCCGCCAACGAACGCGGCGGTCACCAGGTCGAACTCGGAACCGAGCGCCGCAAGAGCGGCGCGCACAACAGGCGGATAGTGCTCGCCGTCGATGAGAGCGACAACCGTACTCATCAGCACTCCCCCCCCTCTACGGACGCGGACGACCCGGTCCCGGCACCCAGCTGCCAGAGGCACTCGTGGCGCTCGACACGAGAGAAGTCGGCGACGACTTCGGGCGGGTCGAAGGGATGCTTGAGGATGACGCGGACGCGATGCTGCTGGATCTCGATGACGTTGTACGACGCACGCGTCTTGCCGCGAAGTCGGTACGAGCACGCGGTACCGGCGTTGACGATGATCATGTCCTCGAGCCGCCAGACGTTGGGTACGTGCTTGTGCCCGCAGAGCACCATGTCGCATCCGCTGTTCGCGAGCACGCGGAGCAGGTCGCCGGCGTCGAACACGATGTTGCGCTCGCGCCCCGTTCCGGGCACGGGCACCAGATGGTGATGGAGCGCGACGATCTTGAACTCGTCGGGATCGGAGAACCGCTCCTCGATCCACCGGTAGCGCTCGCGACCGATGCGGCCCGAATCGAGGTCCGGCTCGGATGAGTCCAGGCCGAGGATACGGATCCCGGGAAGCAGCAGCTCGGTAGAGCGCGCGCCGAAGAGCTCCTCAAAGTGCATGTCGCCGACGTTGCGGGCGTCGTGGTTACCCGGAAGCACCATCGTCTTGTCGACCCGCATGCGCGAGATCAGACGCCGCGCCATGCGGTACTCCTGGCGGAACCCCATATCGGTCAGGTCGCCCGTGACGACGAGTACGTCGGGCGCAAGTTCATTGACCTCGTCGACCACGCGCGTCGCCAGGCTCGGGATGTGGTACTGCGAGCCGCAGTGCAGGTCAGAGACCTGCGCGATGACGATGGGCGGAACGTCGCTCATGCGGCCTCCATGCCAGGAGCCGACGATGCTGTGACCGTGGATGAGAGCGGGGGGACTGTGACTATTGTTCCCAGAACACGCCCGAACGCGTCAAGAGGCAGACGCCGGGTGGATCTCCGCGTCCTCGCCTGTGTCGCCTGGGACCTCCGCCTTCTCCCGCTTGCGCGGACGTAGGAGCACCGCCTCGCGGAACACCGCGAGCGCGAACCCGAGCGCGAGGCCGAGCACGATGGCGCCTGAGACGGTGGCGCCGCGACGGCGGACCGGCGCGATATCGACGGCCTTGATGTTCCCGTTGTAGAAGTACGATGACTGCATCTTCCTCAGTTCGAGGCGGTCCTCGTACAGCCGGATGCGCATCTGCCACTGTGTGGCGACCAGATCGAGTTCGAACTGCGAGCCCCGGTCGCTTCCGGCCTCGTTGTCGACCTTGCGAACGGCCGCAAGCGAGCGCTCGGTCTCCTCGACCCGATGGCCCAACTCGTAGACCTCCGGCCCGCCCATCTGGATCGCCTTCGCTCGCAACTGCGTGGCCGCGATGGCGGCGACCGTGGTGGCTTCGCTCTCGTTAGTCGAACGGAACGTGACGGCGACCTGAGACTGCGTGTCGCCGGTTGTGAACGAGCGTAGTCCGGCCTTGATCGTCTCGGTCGGCAGGACCGACTCGCTTGCCACCGAGGAGATGAAGTCCTCTTTGGCGATCTGCGCCACCACGTCATCGGGTCGGGGAAGGTCGGGGTACTTGGAGAGGATGGCCGTGTCGACGGTGATGATCGCCGTGCCCTCGTACAGCGGGGTGGGATCGGCGGACGAGGCGGCAAGGCCGATCGCCACGGCAACCGCGACAGTCAACAGCGGCAGCCACCACTCGCGACGCACGGCGTCAAGGAACCCGGATCTATTCGACGTCTCGAACACGGTTCCCTCCTTGGCCGATGACCGAGAATGCGGACAGAAGTCCGAGGAATATCCACAGGTACTCGAAGTACAGATAGTACTGGAACAGCGCCTGTACCACCAACGCAACGACCGCGGCAAGCGCAGCCGTGGCGAGCGCGGGATAGGCTGTCCGGGCGATACTCCGCCATGCGGCGATGATGCCCGCCACGATCGCCAGCACCGATAGCAGCCCGGGGAGGCCCATCTCCACCCACATCGCAAGCGGGACCTGGTGTGGGTGCAGGATGCGTGTAAGCGCCCCCGGCTTGCGATACGCGGGGTACACCAGGTCGTACGCACCCAACCCCGTACCCCCCACGCCGTACTCGCCGAGCATCTCCAGGCTGGACTCGGCCATGAGGTACCTGGTCGCGAGCGAGCGCTCCGAGAAGGGATCGAGCAGTCCGGCCGCACGCTGGTAGACCGTCGATGGGATGAACGGCGCCACGACGAGGGCCAGGACCACTCCGGTGACGATGAGCGCGATGCGACGCTTGCGCGGAGCGGTAAAGACCACCAGCAGCAGACCCACGGCCATGCCGACGACAGCCGAACGCGACGACGTAACGACGGTGCCCCCCAGGCACACGAGCGCGCCGACGCCCCACACGCCAAGCTCGGCCAGGTGTCTGGCGCGCACGACGAAGACGAGCGAGACCAGCGCCGATGCCGACAGGTAGCCCGCTAAGAAGTTGGGATCGAGGAAGAACGCCGACGGACGCACGAGCGTAACGAGCGTGGAGAATCCCTGCGTCGTGGAGCGGCCGATCCCGATCGAGGGGTCAAGGTACTGAAGTGTTGCGAGCAGCGCCATGGCACACGCCACGAGCACCAGGATCGCGAGCATGCCGCGGCCCCGGCGCTCGTCGCCGGCTCTGGATGCGACGAGCATGGCAAGCAGCCACAGCAGCGCGAGCCTGCCCGATCCCCCGAGTGTGGCCGACGGCGCCAGCGAACCCGCAAGCGAGATGAGTCCGGCAACGAACGGCGTCGCAAGCGACCACGCGAGCGGCGTCATCCGAGGGAGCGCCTCACGCCCGTCGCGAAGCACGCGGGCGATCCAGCCCACAAGCGTGAATGCAAGCAGGACGTGCGCGGCCGTGAACGGCGCGGATGCGGGCCCGAGCGTGGCAAAGTCGAAGAGTGGAATGGCGATGATCAGGAGTGCGATGCCAAGGTCCGTGGACGAAAGCGCGCAGACCGCCAGCACGACCGCGATGGTGCCGTAGAGGATAGCCTCCCGCACTGGCCACTGTACCGAGGAGAAGGCGATCCACGCGGCTGCGCAACCCATGGCAAGCGCGGCGAGCACCCACGCGCCATACCGCACGGCGATGCGCCCTGCTCCGCGCTCGACGTCCACCCGACCCCCCAACCTAACCAGTGTGCGCACCGCGTCGGTCGATGGAAAGCACCATCGTCCGTCGTCCGTCCGCGCCTCCGCGGCGACCGAACTCATCGGATACCAGTGTGGCTCGGCTCGCTGCCGCATCGTCGTCCAGTGCGCTGATCAGCCCGACAACCGTTGGGCCGGCGCCAGAGAGCACGGCCGCGTCGGCGCCACACTCGAGCAGCAGCGACTTGACCCTGGAGATGTCGGGGTAGAGGTGTTCGCGATATGGTTCGTGGAGTCTATCGGTTGCACCGGCGGCGATGAGTTCCGCTCGGCCAAGCGCGATGCCGGCAGCGAGCAGGCCGGCACGCCCCACGCTGAACGCGGCATCGGCGTGAGGGACAACCGACGGCAGCGCCGCCCGGGCACGAGACGTCGCAACCGCCGTGTCGCTGATGACGGCGACCACAGCAAGCCCGGCCCCGGGCTCAAGCCGCTCGACCCGCGGCGATGCGCCATCGTGCCAGCACATCGTGAACCCGCCAAGCAGTGCGGCCGCGACGTTGTCCGGGTGACCCTCAAGCTCGACTGCGAGAGCGAACAGCGCATCGGAGTCGAGTGCCGCGCCCGCGATCTCGCGGGCAAGCACCAGGCCACCCACGATCGCCGCCGACGACGAGCCCAGGCCGCGGCCGACCGGTATGGCGTTCTCGCAGCGCACGTGAGCCGCTCCGGAGTAGCCGACCTTGGCGAACGCACGCTTTATCGCACGAGTGACTTCGTTGCGATCGTCACGCGGGAGCTCGCCGGCACCCTCGCCGGAGACATCCACGCTCCAGGTGTCCGCCGGCTCGGCCTCGAACCAGTTGTAGAGCGCGAGCGCCAGACCAAAGGCGTCGTATCCCGGTCCAAGATTGGCCGAGGACGCGGGGACGGCGACGCGAACACTCACGGCGATGTCACAGCTCCTCGACGCGGATGACCGATGCGATCCGATCGACCACTTCGAGCGCGCCGATCGCGGCGAGCGCGGTGCGGACGTCGCGCTCGGCGGCCGTGTGCGTGACCCAGACGATCTCGGCGCCGCCTTCGTCGTCGGTACGCTTCTGGATGACGGAGGCGAGTGACACACCATTGTCGCCGAAGATCCGGGCGACCGAGGCAAGCACGCCAGGACGGTCCTTCACGAGCAGCCTGATGTAGTACTCGGTCTCAAGGTCGCCCATGTCGCGAATGGGCAACTCCTCGCGGCAGGTGCATCCGACAAGGCTGAGACACCCGCTCTGGATGTGGCGGGCAACCTCGATCAGGTCGCCGACGATGGCGCTGGCGGCCGGCAGAGACCCGGCGCCCTCGCCGAAGAACATGGTCTCGCCCACGGCGTCACCGACAACGTAGATGGCGTTGTACACCGCGTTCACCTTCGCAAGCGGATGGTCGGCACGGATCATCGTCGGGTGGACGCGAACGTCGATCCCGCCGCTCACACGACGCGCGATAGCGACGAGTTTGATGACGTATCCCATCTCGGTGGCGTACGCGATATCGCCAGGAGTGATGGCCCTGATCCCCTCGGCAGGGACATCGGGAAGCGTGACGCGCGAGTTGAACGCTATGGAGGCAAGGATCGAGATCTTGGCGGCTGCGTCCAGGCCGTCGACATCGGCGGTGGGATCGGCCTCGGCGTAGCCGCGCGCCTGCGCTTCGGCGAGCGCGGTGGCATAGTCCAGCCCGTCCTCGGCCATACGGGTGAGCATGTAGTTGGTCGTGCCGTTCACGATGCCGTAGACAGCGGCGACCTCGTTGCTGACGAGCGAGTGCTTGAGCGGCCCGATGATGGGGATACCGCCGCCCACGCTCGCCTCGAACATGAGGTCGACGGAGTTCGCCTCGGCGGCGTCCATGACCTCCTGGCCATGACTGGCCATGAGAGCCTTGTTGGCGGTGACCACGCTCTTGCCGGCCTTGAGCGCACCGAGCACCACGTCGCGGGCAACGCCCGTACCGCCGATGAGCTCGATGATCACGTCGATCGAGGGGTCGTTGATGATGTCCGAAGCGTCCGTCGTACACGCCTCGGCAGGAAGGCCGAGCGCCGCGAAACGCGCGGTGTCCCGGTCGGCGTAGCGGGCGATCTGGATGTCGACGCCGGCGCGTGTGACGAAGTCCGCGCGGTGACGGCGCAGTATCTCAACGACGCCACTGCCGACGGTGCCAAGGCCGATGAGGCCCACTTTGATGGTGCGCATACTCTCCTCCAGAACCGAAGCGGCGCAGTACACGCTGCGTCGCACTATTGTACGGTGTCTTACCCCTGGTCGCAGCGCATGAGGTCGTCGTACGTTTCGCGGCGCGTCGACCAGCGCCACTCCCCGTCTCGTACGAACACCACTCCCGGGCGGACCTGCTTGTTGTAGTTGCTGCTCATCGACTGGCAGTACGCACCGGTCGCCAGCACGCAGAGGACGTCTCCGGCCTCGGGGGACTGGAGCGGCGCGTCGCGCACCACGATGTCGCCGCTCTCGCAGTGCTTGCCCGCGACGGTCGCGACCATCTCGCGCCGCGCGTCCGCCTTGTTGGCGATGAGTGCCTCGTAATGCGCGTCGTAGAGAGACGTTCGGATGTTGTCGGTCATCCCACCGTCGATGGCAACATACGTGCGGATGCCGGGAATCTCCTTGATCGAGCCCACCGTGTACAGCGTGACGCCGGCGTTGGCCACGATGGAGCGCCCGGGTTCGACCGCCATGCGCGGCACCGGAAGGCCGTGCTTCTCGCACTCCTCCTTGGTGCCGTCGACGACGATCTTGCCGAACTCCCTCACGGTCGACGGCTCGTCCGGCACGCCGTAGGCGACGCCGAGCCCTCCGCCCACGTCCATCATCCGCACGGCGACACCGGTCTCGTCCCGGATCTGGCGCATGAAGTCCACCATGACCTCGATGGCCTTGGCGTAGCTGTGGAGCGCGAAGATCTGGCTGCCGATGTGCATGTGCAGCCCCTCGAACTCCATGCCCGGCAGCTCGATGGCACGCTTGACCGCCGCCATCGCCAGGCCCTGATTGAGCCCGAACCCGAACTTGGAATCCTCCGCGCCGGTCATGATGAAGTCGTGCGTGTCCGCCTCAACGCCCGGTGTCACACGAATGAGCACGCGCTGTGTCGCGCCGCGTGCCGAGGCAAGAGCCGAGAGACGCTCCATCTCCTCGAAGTTGTCGACCACGATGCGCCCGACGCCGGCATCGAGGCACTCCGCCAGCTCCGCGGGCGTCTTGTTGTTGCCGTGCACCTGCACGCGCTCCATCGGAAGCCCGCCACGTATCGCGTAGGCGAGCTCGCCTCCCGAGGCGCACAGCAAGCAGCAGCCCTCCTCGGCCACGATCTTGACCATCGCCAGCGTGAGCAGCGCCTTGCCGGCGTACACCACGTCCACCTCGGGCCAGTGGTAGCGGGTCCACTTCACATACTCGGAGAGTTGATGGCGGATCGTCGCCTCGTCCATGACGTAGATGGCCGTGCCCGCTTCGCGCGCGAGCTCCACGGTGTCGACGCCACCGATCCACAGATGACCATCACGGATCTCGGCGGTCATCGGCATGATGTCTTTGAGGTCGTGCCCGGTCTTGAGATCGGCCACTGCGGGCGGGCGCGGTGCGGGCGGCTTTGCCATCAAGTCCTCCTACATCCGCTGCGGCGCGCTGACGCCGAGCAGGGACAGAACGAGTTCGAGCGCCAGGCGCGTGGAATCAACGACCGCGAGGCGCGCGGCGGTAAGCGCGGGAGCGTCGGAGTCGACCACGCGGCACACGGTGTAGAACTGGTGGAACGTAGCCGCAAGCTCCTCGGCGTAGCGCGTGAGCTTGTGAGGCTGCAGCGTCCGCGCCGCGACTTCCACGACCTCGCCGAACTCCTCCAGCTTACGGAAGAGCGCAAGCTCGGCATCGTCGGTGAGCGGCGTAAGGTCGACTCCCGCGGGCACGAGCGAGGCGGCCAGCGTCTCCACGTCATCGGCGTCCGGCGCGTCCGCGGCCTTGCGCAGGATCGAGCAGATGCGCGCGTGAGCGTACTGCACGTAGTACACGGGATTGTCGGCCGATTGCTCCTTGGCAAGCCCGATGTCGAAGTCGAGCGCCTGGTCGGTGGAGCGGCGCAAGAAGAAGTAGCGCGCCGCGTCGGCACCGACCTCGTCGAGGAGCTCCTCGAACGTGACCATCTCGCCGGTTCGCTTGCTCATCCGCACGGCCTCGCCGTTGCGGAAGAGGTTAACGAGCTGGCCGATGACGACCTCGAGCTGGCCGGGATAGCCGAGTGCGGCGACTGCGGCCTTCATCCTGGGGACGTAGCCGTGGTGATCCGCGCCCCAGATATCGATGACGAGGTCGAATCCGCGCTCGTGGAACTTGTTCCAGTGATACGCGATGTCCGCCGCGAAGTAGGTGTACGAACCGTCCGCCTTGATCAGCACGCGGTCCTTGTCGTCGCCAAAGTCCGTGGAGCGGAACCACGTGGCGCCGTCGAGTTCGAAGATGTAGCCACCCTCGCGCAAGCGGGCGATGCCGCTCTCGATGGCGCTGGGCGAGCCGTTCGCGCCCGGTCCGTGCAGCGTGCGCTCCGAGAACCACACGTCGAAGTCGACGCCCATGCCGTGCAGCACGTGCTTGAGGTGCTCGAGCACCGCCGCGTACGCCTGCTCCTTGAAATGTGCCTCGCGCTCCTCGATGGTTCGCTCGGCCCACGAGGGGCCTTCGCTCTTGAGTATCTCGGCCGCGATGTCGTTTATGTACGCGCCGCGATAGCCGTTCTCGGGAAACTCGATACGGTGGCCGAGCAGCTCCATGTACCGCGCGGCGACCGACGCCGCGAAGATGTCCATCTGTACGCCCTGGTCGTTGACGTAGAACTCCCGCTCGACGGTGTAGCCGGCGTGCGCCAGCACGCGAGCGAGCGAGTCGCCAAGCGCCGCCCAGCGACCGTGACCCACATGCATCGGCCCGACCGGGTTGGCGGAGACGAACTCCACCTGTGCCTTCTTGCCGCCGCCAAGGTCGATACGCGCGTAGTCGAGCCTACGCTCCCGAACCTCCGCGATCACGCGCTGGAGCGCGGCTGCCGAGAGCCGGATGTTGATAAAACCGGGACCGGCGACCTCGACAGCGGCCACGTCCGGGTGGCTGGCGATGCGGTCGGCGATAGACTGCGCAAGCTGGCGGGGCGGCACTCCAGCTACCTTGGCGCTGCGCATCGCGATGTTCGTCGACCAGTCGCCATGTGAGGGGTCCCTGGGGCGCTCAAGCGCAGGCTCGGGCACCTCCGGAAGGCTGAACTCACCGGCGGCGACGGCCGCCGCGAGGGCGTCACGGACGAGCGATGCGATGATCTGCTGCACGAGCGAGTCTCCTCGGACGGGTCGAGAGGGTGTGACTGTTCAGGATACCGCAGTGCCGTGCCGAGGCCAACGAGCCGGTCCGTTTCTGTGCCGGGCCGTTTCCGTCATTCATGTGAGTGTTCATGCGGCCCATCGCGAATCGGGCGCGAGGCTGGCATAAGGAGCGTTAACCTGTCAGCATTTGATGCGGTCTTTCCCCGCACAAGGAGTCCAGGATGCTGATCGACAGCAAAGACATCTCCGCAAACGGCAAGCGCGTCACGCGAATCCGCGTCGACCGCATCGGCAAGGCGGGAGAGCGGGAGCTGTGGTGGGTCGCCGAGGCCTTCGAGGACGAGTCGACCAAACCCGAGGGCATGTTCACCGACCAGCCCCAGGCCATGGCGCTCGCTGAAGAACTCGCCTCCCGCTGGCGCGTCGAGGTCGTCGTCAGCAACCTGCGCTAGCTGCCGCTACCCGGCGCGGAACCTGCGCAGCATCGACGTGCTCCGCTGTTCGATACGCGCCCGCACGCGCTCTGGCGCCGCATCCCAGTCGTCGGGGTTCCGGCCGAGACCTGCCATGTAGCGCAGGTGTCCCATCCCCATCACCCCGTGTGCGATGGCGTCCTGCGCGCAATGGAGCGCGAAGCCAAGATACTCCGGCGAGCGCTCGCGGAGCGCAAGCGACATGTACCGAGCCGCCCAGAGGTGCGCCGTCGGCGCGAAGTGACGCGACATGTTGCCGAGCGATCCGCGCGCCGGCCTGCTCCAGTCGAGACCTACGTTGGCTCGTGCGACATGCTCCGCATCGTGCCCGAGACCTACCTCTGTGGCCCACCGGCGCGTCAGATCGAAATGCACGACGGGTCCCATGTCAGCGGTGGTATGGCTCGTTGCGCATGATGCGGAATGCGCGATAGACCTGCTCCAGCAGCACGACTCTGGCCAGCTGATGCGGCAGCGTCATGGGTCCGAGCGACATACGTTCGTCGGCCCGCGCCAGTAGTTGGGGGTCGATCCCGGCCGAGCCTCCCACGATGAAGGCCACCGCCCCCTGCCCGGAGTGCATGATCTCGGCCAGATGCTGTGAAAAGCCCTCCGAGGAGAACTGCCTTCCCCCGGCGTCGAGTGCGATAAGCCGGGCGCCAGCGGGGACGAGCCTCTCGAGCGCCTCGGCCTCGGTGCGCCTGGCGCGGTCATCCCCCTGCGAAAGGTCCTGGTCAGGAGCCTCGAGTATCTCGATCGCCGCGTACGGGCGAAGGCGTTTGAGATACTCGGCGGCGGCGTCGCGGTAGTGACGCTCCTTGAGCTTCCCGACTGCGGCGATGACGATCTTCACTGGCGCTGCGCATCCGACGCGAGCGTGGCCCTGAGCGTGCTGTGCTGATCGGCGCGAACGATCTCGACGTCGACGGTGTCTCCCACCTTCTGCGATCTGATCGCGGCGAACATGTCCTCGACGCTCGCGATGTCCTCGCCGTCGATCCGGACGATGATGTCGCCCTGCTTGATGCCGGCCGCCTCTGCGGGCGAGCCGCTCACGACGTTCTGTACGAGCACGCCGCGATCGACCGACAGCCCGAAGCGCTGCGCGCTTGCGCTGTCGATGGTGGCGGAGGACACGCCCAGGAACGGGTGCGTGGCCTTGCCGGTGGAGATGAGTTCGTCCGCGATGCTCTTGGCGAAGTCGATCGGGATCGCGAAACCGACGCCGGCCGAGGACCCCGACGTCGTCTGGATCAGCGTGTTGATGCCGATGAGACGGCCTTCCGCATCGCAGAGCGCGCCGCCTGAGTTACCGGGATTGATGGCCGCGTCGGTCTGGATGAGCGACGTGTACGCCGTGAGCCCGCTGGAGCCCTCGGAGAGGCTCGAACGTCCGAGCGCCGAGACGATCCCGCTGGTCACGGACTTCTCCAGGCCGAACGGGGAGCCGATGGCAACGACCGGCTGACCGACCTTGAGGGCGGACGAGACGCCCATCTCGGCCGCGGGCAACCCGGTCCGGTCTACCTTGATGACTGCAAGGTCGGTCGAGGGGTCGGTGCCCACCACCGTCGCGGGCAGGTCGTCCACGCCGATGGTGACGACGAGCTTGTCGGCGTCGGCGACCACGTGGTTGTTGGTGAGGATGTAGCCGTCCTGACGGATGATCACGCCGCTGCCGTTACCGACGGTCTGTGTGACGGTGGTGCCGCTGAAGGGGTCGAAACCGACCTGCTCGATGGAGACGCTCACGACCGAGGGGGTCATCTTGGTGGCGACAGCCTCGGCGAACGTGGCTTCTTCGTTCGCGGTCTCGATGGTGACCGTGGAGGAGGGGGACGATGACTCGACCTGTGTGATCGTGCTCTTGACCGGAAGCACGAACGCCAGGCCGAGGGCAGCCATCGCGGCAGCGCCGAGGATACCGCCAAGGATCCCCGCGGCGATGACTGCCAGCCAGATCCGGGGCTTGCGGGGCGAGGGCGCCGCGGGAGCCGGGTGCGCGACCGGGAGCGGCGGCGCGACCGGAGGCTGAGGCCCTGCGGAGGGCTCTGCTGGCATG
>JBASNZ010000109.1:0-10539 GCA_049657775.1 Coriobacteriia bacterium
CGTTGACGCCTTCCACCACCTCGGGGATCAGCAGGCCGCTATCCGCGAGACCGCGCGGGTCCTCAGGCACGGCGGAGTCGTTCTCGTGGCAGAGCGCGATCCGGGCTACTTAGCCGCCAAGCTCACCTTCTGGTACGAGCGTCTGATTGGCGAGTCCGTCAGCGCCCATGCTCCGAAGGAACTCGTTCAGATGTTTCGCGCGGTCGGAATCGAGGGTGCGACGCGGTACTCGGTTGGCGACTCCTACAGGTTTCGTGGACTCAGGACGTGACCGTGCGGAGTCCTTTGGCGCGCGTCGGGAGGTCTGGACCATGGCACGTAGGTCTCGCCAACACACGTCCGACGAGTTCGGCCGGACCGGACTCGGCTCTGCTGCGGCGATCGGCGATCGTGCGCTCGGCTCGGCCTCGGGCGTGCTCGTCGACGGCCTGGCCGAAGCGGAAAGCGGTGTGACGCCAGGGCCCGGCCCCTCCGGCCGGTCCGTCCTCATCGGCTTCGGGGCGCTCCTCCTGCTCGCCGCGGTGATCATCACCGTCGCCACCGTCCTCTCCGCGCCTGAGACGCTGGCTGCGGGCTCGCACCGCGGGGTCTGGGTGGGCACCGCATCCTTGCATCCGAGCGAGACCGACCTGGAACTCCAACTCATGCCCGATGCCACGGGAGAAGAGGAGGTGCCGGTGTGGGCAGCGCGAGCTGACGAGCGCACCGCCATCGTGATCGACGGACGGCCCGTCGGCACCGCGGAGCTCATCGACTACCTGGGAAACGGGATGGTCCGGTCGGACGTGACGTCAACGGACGAAGGGGTGATCTCACGGATCGAGATCGTCACCCCCGGGGTGACACACGAGTAGGCGGGCCTGTCTAACCCGCGCATCCACTCAGGCAGTGCGTCGCGATGGCGCAGACTCTGGCACATCCGCACGCCGGCGCTCCGCCGGTGATGCGCAAATACTGGACGCAGCAGACACGTCGGAGTGCTCCGCATGCGGGACAGGTGGCGATGGTCTGATGGCACGCCTGACAGCTGGGGGCGTACCGCGGCTTGCGCTCCTTGCAAATGACGTGGACGCTCGGGACGCGATCAAGGAAGTTGCTGCCAGGTCCCCAGGGGCCTCTCCGGCGAGACGTCCCCCTGTTGTACGTGACGGAGCGCTCACTGCCGCTGCAATGCGTTCACACGTGCGGTCTGTGACGAACTCATTGCGGCGGATGCGTGTACGACAAACAAGGGCATCGGGCGGAACGCCAGAAGGTAGACTGACTTGAGAGGGCATGCGCGTCTGCTCATGCCCGACACGTTAGGCAGACCAGGCGAGCATCAGTCCGTCGGTCCTTGAGCCCGGCGAGGTTCTCCGCCAACGCACGCGGCCCGAAACTGAGGCGCCTTCACGTCCCAACCCTGTAATCCTCCGGCTCTCTGAGGACATTACTGTATGAGAGCATCAGTGGCGAGGGGAGGAGCATGGTGCAGGATTCCGATCGCAGAGAGGCCGCCTTCGACGTCCTATACGACGCCCATTACGCGGCAGTCAGGGCGTACGCATGGCGACGAGATGCCGCGTGCGCGGATGACATCGTGGCCGAGACATTCCTCGTTGCGTGGAGACGTCTGGAAGATGTCCCGTTTGGCGAGGAGCTACCGTGGTTGTTGGCCGTCGCTCGCAACACTCATTTGAACATCCGGAGAGGGGAGCGTCGGCGCTGTCAGCGTGAGGTATCTGTCGCGAGACTCGAAGATACGTCAGAAGTGAGTTTTGACGCTTCCGATGACGGCTGTGGCCGCGCCTTGCAGCTCCTGAGCCGCCTGTCTGAGCCAGATCAAGAGGTGCTACGCCTTGTTGCCTGGGAAGGCCTCGACCGTCCTGCGATCGCGCGAGTGCTCGGGTGTTCGCGGGCCGCTGTGGCGGTGAGACTCCATCGGGCACGGCGCAGGTTCCAGGCTCTGTGGGCTGAGGCTGATTCCGCGCATGTGTCTCCAGGCGCCATAGGGGCCACCGAAAGTTGTCATCTTGTTGAGGGAGGTCTGCAGAATGACTGATCCGATCCTGGAGGTGCTCAGGGCTGTTGACCCCGCACGCAGCATGCCGCCGGCACCTTCGGCAACGCGGGAAGCGATCAGGGCGCGTATCCGAGACACCGAGCATGAGGGGCGAATGGGCTGCCCGCTCGTCACCTCGCGTGGCCCCCGCACCCATCGGCGTATGTTTGTCGCCGTCGCCGCGGTACTCGTCGCGGTGATTCCCTTGGGCGGCTGGGCGTACATATCGTACTTCATGAATCGGGAGACGGTCGTTGATGAGTTTCGCGCTGCCCAGCGTGAAATGTCATTGCCGCCAGGAGTGGCGTGGGAGACGCCCGACCTGCCCGCCGACGTGACGTATGGTGGTAGGTACGGCTTCATGGAGGCGTGGCAGCAGTCCACCAATGCATGGCTGCGGGAGTGGATAGCCGCGCACGAGGCTGGCGATCGTGTCCGCGAGCGGACGGCCGTCACTGCGGTTGAGCGACAGGTGAGCCTGATGCCTCTCCACAAGCGTGGCGACCCTGAAGAGGTTGGAGGGTTCGACATAACCTGTGTGCAGCAGATGCAGGGCTTGGTTGAGAAGATGAAGCAGGGGGACCTCTCCGCCGTCGAGTACTACCTGGAGCTTAACCCGTAGTCGGATTGCGCTTCGGGGGAGAGGAGGGGACGCTATCTGGCGGCCCCTCCTTGCCGTGATCGCCGCGCATTGAGCCCGTCGCCGCTGGCCTGCCGAACAAGCGCATGGAGCAGATGGCGCGCCTCGTGAGGCACTCTCGTCTCGGAGCCGCGTATGGGCGCGCCACAGCTCATGCGCCGAGACGTTAGGCAGAGCAGGAGGTAGGTGCGTGTCGTCGATGGGGCTTGCGGCGATGTGGCTTGCACTCGGCATCTTGTTCGCCGCCGCCCTCGCCGTGAACATGCGCTACTCGCGTAGGCTCCGCACGGCGGAGAGTCCCGCCGCCCTATATGCGTTGAGGCGGACGCTACTTCCAGAGGACGGCTGGTTCGTCGGGGCGCTCGTTCTCGGGACGTTCGGAATGGCGGCCTGGACTGTGACAGGCACGAGGCTCAACTACCGTGGTTCCGCGCCTGCCTACTTGTCAGATCAGAGCCCCGATCCTGAGGGAGCAAGGGCATTAGGACCTCTCGGAGTACCTGGCTAGGGCTGGTCAGCGCTGCCAGGAAAGGCTTCACGTCGCGGTACATCGCCGCAGCGTGCAGGGTCACGCTCGATGCCAATGAGATTCTCGATAGCTGAACGCGGCGCAGGAGGCGCCGGTCGAACTGGGCAGGAGAAGCTGCCGCTCGCATCGCCCGCCAAGCGCGAGGAGGAGCTGTGGCGTCCCGGCTGGGACGACCCGGTTCGACTCGACCCTCCTGAAGTTCCCGCTCAGCAAGATGCCCGGGTCAGAGCCGGCGAGTGACGCGCGGGACCGGGCGCAATCAAGGCCAGGGCGTCGCCCGTGCCTGCGCTACACTCGAGCTGTCGTCCGCTAGAGGCCAAGGAGTCAGTCCATGCCCAAAGTCACCGCGATCTGCGGCTCTTTCCGCGCCGGAAGCTACAACCAGATGCTCCTGAACACGCTCGTCGAGCGTGCACCCGAGGGTCTGGAGATCGTCCAGGCGGATATCCGCGCCTTTCCCGTCTTCAACCAGGATGATGAGTCGAACCAGCCGCAGGCCGTCCTCGACGCCAAGGCGGTCATCCAGGACAGCGACTGCGTTCTGCTCGTGACGCCCGAGTACAACTTCGGTGTGCCTGGCGGCCTGAAGAACGCGATCGACTGGCTTTCGCGCCCGCACGGCGACGCTACGCTGAACGGGCGGCCGCTTGCCCTCGCCGGTGCGAGCTCGGGATACATGGGCACGATGCGCTGCCAACTGCAACTGCGGCAGAGCTGGCACTTCTTCAAGGCACCCGTGTTCGCGGGGGCCGAGCTCACGGTCGCGTTCGCGGACAGGGCGTTCGATGCCGAGAGGCGCCTGACGAACGAGGGCTACATCGGGATGATCGATACCTATCTCGCCGCGCTGAAGAGCTGGCTCGATCGGAAGTGCGCATCGGTGGTCTGAGTCGTGCATGAGGACCGCAAGCGAGGTCGCGACTGCGTGGGTGACTCGGTCGCTCCAACCAGCACATCCAGCCGACGGTGCAAGCGTTAAGCTACCAAGTGAGGCGCGCTGCCGCGGCTGATTGCGCACATACGTTTGGCACATCGTCGGAGATCGCGAACATGAGCAACCAGGAATGGACACCGGCTACCATCGAGCACTTCGACCATGTCGAAGGCCCCTTCTACCACGGAACGAAGTCCGTGTTGAAGCCGGGCGATGAGCTGACGCCTGGTTTCGGTTCCAACTTCCAGGAGGGTAGAGTCTCCAACCATATCTACTTCACCGGGCGGGTAGACACCGCCGCCTGGGGAGCGGAGCTGGCGACCGCGCTGGCGGAGAGCGAGGAACCGGGACACATCTACATCGTTGAGCCCCTAGGCGCCTTCGAAGATGACCCCAATGTCACCAACAAGAGATATCCGGGCAATCCCACCGAGTCCTACCGCACCCGGGAGCCGATGCGAGTCGTCGGCGAGGTCAAGGACTGGGAGGGGCATAGCCCCGAGGTCCTTGGGCAGATGCTGGACCACCTGGCGCAGCTCCGGGAGCAGGGCCTGGACGTCATAGAAGACTGAGGTCTCCGCGCCGGTGAGCGTGTAAGACAACCTATTGGTGCCGCTCAGCTTGTCACTGAGGCCTTCCGCCCGGAGGCGGCCCAAGTCCCTGAAGCTCACCCGATGCGTGTGCCGACGGTACCGCGAAGCGTGGCGGCATTGCCGCGACCCAAGCGCCTGGGGATGGCCACGGTTCGTGACCCCCAGTGTTAGCGCAGGTGGCTGGGTCGAGGACACGCGGGTGTAACTACTCATCCACGGTATCCACAGGCAACTGGAACACTCCGGACGCCAGATCGGCGCACCGCCCAAATAGGAAGTGCCGGCCCCGGGTAGGCAGTACCCGGGGCCGGCAACGTTGGGAGGGAGCGTTAGTTACTGGCCGAGCAGCTTGAAGCAGAGAGCGGCGATCTCGGTGTTGTCGATGTAGGCACCGCGGACGGAGTCGACCTCATCGGCGTAGCCCTTGAAGTAGTGCGCAGCGGAGCCCTTGGCGTAGAACGGGATGAGCACGTTCGTGTGGTCGCCGGAGTTCCACTGCATGCTGGGCATCTGGCCGACACCGAAACTGATGAGCGGCTTCCAAACGGGACCGTCCGCGAGCTGGCCCGAACCGACTCCGGTGAGATACCCGGTCTCGTGGTCGCCAGTGACGATGAGCAGCGTCTCGCCCCAGTTGGAGTTCTCCTCGACCCACGTGTTCACGGCTTTGTAGGTGTTGACGAAGTCCACCTGCTCTTCGATCACTCGGCCCGACTGGTTGGCGTGACCCGCCCAGTCGACTGCGCCGCCCTCGATCATGAGAACGAAACCGTTCTGATCGTTATCGAGCACGTTCAGCGCACCCTCGGTCATCTCCTCAAGCGTGGGTATGCCGGGAGTGAAGGGCACCTCGTACGCGTCCGCCAAGCCGTCGCCGGGACGCGCCTGCTGCAGCGTCGTGAAAACCTGTGGCACGCCGCACACGCGGGCGGGGGTGTCGCCCTCAGTAAGCGCGAGGAACTCGTCGCGGGTCTGGACGAGCGTCCACGCATCGCCCGTGCCGTCGCCGTCGGCGTCCGCGGCTGGCGTGCCCGCGACGAGCGTGTTCCACGCAGGCTCGCCGATGTAGCGGAACGAGGCGGTCACGCGCATGGTGCCGTCGTCGTTGTACCATGGGCTGCCCGCGCCCATGATCACGTCGGTCGCCGAGCTGTGAACCATCTCATCGGCGATGGCCACGTAGTTGTTGCGGCTGACGTTGTGAGCCACGAACCCGGCCGGCGTAGCGTGCGAGAACTCTACGCTGGAGACGACGCCGGTCGCCATGCCCTGCTCCTCGGCGGCCTGCATCATGTGTACGATCGGCTTGCCGTCGACGTCGACCCCGATGGCGCCATTGTAGGTCTTCATGCCGGTCGACATCGCCGTGGCTGCGGCGGAGGAATCGGTCGGGTGCTGCTTGGCGTAGTCGAAGGACGCCCAGGCCTGAGCGGGGTCGTACGAGTCGCCGATGGCATAGGTGCTCATCGCGGACTTGAATGGCATGCCGGCGAAGCTCGCTTTGGCCGCACCGTAGAGGTAGTAGTCGGCGGCGAGCATCTGGTTGTAGCCCATGCCGTCGGAGATCATGACGATGATGTTCTTGACCTTGCCGGACTTCACCTTCGCGGCAGGATCGGTGGTCGCGGGTTTGGCGATCGCCACGCCGGGGAGAGACGCGGCCACGAGCGCGCCGAGAACGGCGAGAGAGAGAGAGCGACGTGCGATTCCGGAGTAGTTCACGTCAATGCTCCTTTATCGTCTGGCATACGCAACGAATCCACACAACGTGGGTATACGGACCAGCGTGCGCGCTGTGGCTCGACGATCACCTCCCTGACGCTTCGACATCGATCAGCGTCTAGTCTGCAATGTCGTTGAGCTCCGATGGTTGCACGCACAGAAGATGCGCGTTAAACGTGCGTGAGACGAGGCGTCGTAGTGTGGCACCGCCGCTGCTTCGCGAGAGCGGACGCGTAGATGTCCACGCCGGATCGGACGTCAGTCACGTCCCTCTTAGCGAGTGCTCGCCAACAGAATGGACCTGTCCGACCCGGTGTCGGATCTTGCCGGCGAGCCGGGAACCACAGCCGGGCTAACGGCAGAACCCGATGAGTACACGACTCGCATGGCCGACTGGCAGTCGGACGTGATCGCGACGTCAGGCGGTGCCAGCAACCGAGACGACTGAGGGACATTCGCGCAGCGCCGCGAGGGCGCGATCATGCTCCTCCTCAAGGCCGACTCCGCGCCACGTGGCGGCGACGCGCTGCTGGTCTTCTCGGCAACAAGCGAGTAGTCGCGCCCGGGTGACTCCCCGCCCTGGAGCTCGGTGCGCTCGTGGGCGGACCCTTGCGACCCCGCAGATGTCGGTGCTGGGTACATACCTTCTGCGAGAACGTCAAAGAAGGGAGTTCACATGGGCATTCTGTCGTGGATCATCGTAGGTCTCATCGCCGGCGTGTTGGCCAAGTGGATCATGCCTGGCGAGCCGCCATCCGGCTTCATCGTCACCGCGATACTGGGTATCGTTGGTGGTCTCCTCGGCGGCTACATCATGAGCCTCATCGGCAAGACGGGCGTCACCGGCTTCAACCTTCCAACGGTCCTTGTCGCCACCGGCGGCGCGGTCCTGATCCTCGTCATCTTCGGGTTCGTCCGGAAACACTAAGTCGCACCCATTGTTACCGTGCGGGGCGCTGCTCGCGGGGCGCCCCGCTTTCGTCTGCCGTGCGGTATCCTCTTGGAGGCTGCCACGGACGATCGGGAGACACGATGAGGGTCTGGTGCAAGTACTGCCGCGAATACCCTGCCCGGTCCAGACAGGGGAACCGGTGCATCGTTGTCTCCTCGGATCGCTCCATCGACTCGCGTCCGTGCGAGCCGCGCCTCACGCTTGCCGGGCGCATCCGCAAACTCTGCGGCCTCAAGATCGGCTGAAACTCGCTATGTGCCGGTGAGGGCACGCTGCTGTCAGGGCTGCATTGCGGCGAGCTTTCCGTCCAGCTTGTCGAGCGCGTCGGTGGCTGCGTCGAGACGCGCCAGGCAGTCCTCGGCCCACTTCTCCTTCATGACCGCGTTGGCTTCCGTCCCTGCTTTCACCAGCAGCGTGAGGGCCTCGTTGGCCTGTTTACCGAAGTCACCCGGGAGCCGGGAGAAGTCCTTCGTCCACTCCACCGCCATGTGCTCAACCATGTATGCGGAGTGCGGGGACTCGAAGGACTCGTCGTCCCGGATAAGGGTCTGCACCTCTTTCACATCTCGCCGAACTGCGCCGCTCTGCGTTTTGAAGAAGAACTCCACGAGCAGGCGCTTGGCCTCAGCTGTCTCGGTAACCGCGGCCGAGTGATCGGCGATGATCGTGATGAAAGGCTCGGGATCAAACTCCGAGGTGCTCTTTGCCAACGCGGCCCGGGCGAGGTACGTGTGCTTCGCCACGTTCTGGCGCTCGGCTACGGAGCCGTCCGCATCTGCGGCGTCCGGCAGCTTGAGCGCCTCGGTATACAGCTCAAATGCCTTCATAGCATCGCCGTTGGCCATTGTGTCGTCCGCCTCGGCAACCTTGGCCTCGAATGCGCTCGTGGCTGCCGCTTTCGGGGCGGCGGCCTTGCCCGTCGAGCAGCCGGTCCCGGCCGCACTCAACACGATCAGCACCGTCAACATCACTCTCAACGTGCGCGGCATGTCGCTCCTTTGGCCGAGGTTCAAGTGGCGGGCCCCTGATCACCCGACACGTCTACGTTCGGCTCAGGAGCGGCATCTCCTGGTGAATGCCCACCCAGTTTCTAGCGGTCCGCCGACATATGCCGGTGCGGTAGTGTAGTCTCTGCACGATAGCCGCATTCGGGAACCGGGGGCCGAGTTGACCGACAGCGATACGACCATGTTCCGCGCGCTTGAAGAGAGTCTGCTCGCGCCCGAGGTCCGTCGCTCGCCGGAGCGGCTCTCGGCACTCATCGCCGATGACTTCGTGGAGTATGGTAGCTCGGGGCGCATCTTCGACAAGCACGATGTCCTTGAGGGTGCCGACCGCCTACCGGACATCGAGCTCCCTCTTACCGACTTCCACGCGAGGATGCTCTCTTCCAACACCGCGATCGTGATGTACCGCAGCACCACGCGGCGGTCGGACGGGACTGTCTCCGAGGCGCTGCGCAGTTCGGTCTGGCTCCTCTCGGACGACCGCTGGCAGATGGCACTACACCAGGGCACGCCCATCAACCGCGCACCGCTGGACGCTACGCTGCGCTCCACCATCGCAAGCCAGTACCACTCGGCGCTCGCGATGCTGCGCCAGACCATCGAGCGCTGCCCGGAGGATCTGTGGGCCGATGGCGCGGGGGTTCCGGTCTGGCGTGTGGCGTACCACGCGCTGTACTACACGCACCTCTACTTGGAGCCATCCGAGCGCGCGTTCTCGCCGTGGGAGCGTCACCAGACGCACGTGCAGCACTTAGACGACATCCCCGGACCCGAGCATCTAGATGAGTTTCTGGAGCTGCCCGGGCGCCCACCGCGGACCGGCGTGCCCTACACCAAAGACGAGATCCTGGACTACTGGTCGCTGGTGGACGACATGGTAGACGGCCTTGTTGCGGCAACCGACCTGACCGCCCCCGAGACGGGCTTTAGCTGGCACACGCCACAGCGCCCAAAGGTGGAGCAGCACCTCAGCAGCATCCGCCACATCCAGCACCACGCGTCCCTGCTGAGCGGACGGGTGAAGGTCGTCACGGGCCAGGGCGGACCGTGGGTGAGCACGTCCCGCGCGTAACTGGCGCGTAACTGGTTTGCGCTACAAACGGCACAAATCGGGGAATCGTGAGATAATAAGTGGCACTCCACTGATCGCTCGCGCGCCGTCGGGCCCGTCTGGCCCCGCCATCTGACCCCTTTGATGACGCCGATCCCTCTCTTGAGTACTCCGTTCACTTCCCCGGGAGGCGTCTATCATGCGCACGTCATTCAAGCAGTCCTATCCACCCAAGCCGGCGGTCGAAGAGCCGCCCGTCGTGTACGACGATGGTGGTTGCGGGCTGTTTGACGCGTGCTCGGCACGATTCACCGCGCCCGACTTCTTCGTGGAATGCGACGCGCGCCACACGGTCTGGGTCAAGCGCACGGACGGCAGCCGTTCGTATGGCGTGTCGCCGTGGCTGCTTCGCCGCCACTCCATGGACGAGATCCTCGAGACCGTCGAGGAGAAGCTGGGCGTAGTAGTCCGACACTAGCGCTCGCCTCACGCCCGCACGCGCCGGGCGCACCCGCCCCGCGCAGGTGTCGCTCTTGCCGCCGCCCGCGCTATCCCCCGGTCGAGTCTCCCCTCAGCGCCTCCAGCTCCGCATTCGCGATCTCTCGGACGGCGGCGCGGACCTCCTCGGTCTCGATCGCGTCGATCGAGCCCAGTCCCGCCACCACTCTGCGCGCAACCCACGTTGCCGATGAGTACGGCACCTCGGCAAACACCGCACCGTTGGGCTTGATGTTGAACTCCGCGCCTGGCCAGTCGCGCTCCTCGGTATGAGTGGCTCCTGGCGCGATGCGCAGCACCGCCACCGGCAGACCCTCGGGCGAGGGCAGCACTGCCGAGGAGATCACGGCCGGTGCCTCGAAGTGGTCGCCCGTTGCGGTTGCCTCGCGGATGCGGTCCAGGCGGAACGTGCGGGGGCCACCCGCGTTCTCGCAGAGCGCGTTCGCGTACCACACGCCGCGGTCGTTCACGAGCGAGTGCGGCTGGATCACGCGCGATGAGTGGGTGCCGCTCGACGCCGTGAAGTAGTCGATGCGGACCTTGGCGCCCGTGTCGATCGCCTCGGCCAGCAC
>JBASNZ010000110.1:0-6197 GCA_049657775.1 Coriobacteriia bacterium
GCTCAAGCATCGATACGGTCTGAGCATGCAGGCCATCGCCGCGAGAGCACGCGCCGTCGACGTGATCACTGAGGGCTACTACGCCAGCTTGTGCGCGGCCTTCAGGCGGAATGGCTGGTGGACGCAAGAGCCGGGTGACCAGTACCTTCAGGGCGCGAAGGCTACCAGGTTCGAGCGCCTGGTTCTCACCGCGCTTGCAGAAGACGTCATCTCAAGATCCCGTGCCGCCGAGCTGCTCGGTCAGCCGTTCGAGGCATTCATCGAGCAGTTCGGGGTCGAGCACGGGGGGCTCCAGGTCGGTGCTTGTTGCTGACGCCAACATCTGGATCGACCTCGACGTCGCAGACCTTGTCGACTCGGCGCTGAGTTCGCCTCTCGACCTGCAGACCACGGAGCGGCGGGACCCGGTTGCCCGCGCATGAGGTCACGGTTGTCGTGAAGCGCTATCGGCGGCAACTATCCGGAGATTCCGAATAGTTCGATGCAAACGGGCTCCTGACGTCGCGCTGCCCCTCGAAAGTGTTACCATGAAAAGAGCATAAACCTGCTACAAATGAGGTAAGTCTTGCTCTCCACTCTCGTCACATCGGCCACACGCCGCGCGCTACTAGTGCGATTCTTCACGCATCCGGGCGAGCGTTTCTATGCCACTCAGCTCATCCGCGAGCTCGGGCTCGCTTCGGCGGGTGTCCAGAAGGAGCTTGCTCGCCTCGAGTCCGCGGGGATGATCCAGAGCGAGCGCGAGGGCAACGTTCGGTTCTTTGGGGTCAACACCGGGCACCCGCTCTACGCTGAGATCAAGAGCATCGTCTACAAGACCGAGGGTCTGGGCGACGTACTGGGCGGGAGCATCGCGCAACTCCCCGCCGTGGATGCGGCGCTTGTATTCGGCTCGGTGGCCCGCGGCGCGGAGGATGCATCGTCCGATGTGGATGTTCTGGTACTCGGGGACGTGGACGTTGTTGCCCTGGACCAGGCGCTGTCAGAGGCAGAGCGTACTCTGGAGCGTGAGGTCAACGCCACGGTGCTCAGTCGGGCGGAGTGGCGTGAAAGGCTGGCCTGGAAGCAGGCGTTCGTCACGGACATCGTGGCGGGGCCGAAGATCTTCCTCGTGGGGGGCGACGATGAACTTCGATGAGCCCGACCAGCCAGAGCTCGCCTCGCGCCTCCAGACGCCAACGCGACACGCAGCGCCGGTCTCACGGAACTGACCGAGCTCTCACAGGAGCTCGGGCTGTATTGATGCCCGTGTCGCCGTTGCTGAGAGCGAACGTTGTCGACCCCGCTCGGCCGAGACATGACCCGACTATCTAGCATGAAAGTACGAATGGTACAAATAGGACAAAGTTGCTACAATGGCCGGACATCGGACATCGGAATCGAGGCAGTCATGACACGGGTGACCGCCGCGCAGGCGCGACGCGACTTCTCAGAGATTCTCAATCGGGCGTCGTACGGCAAGGAGCGTGTGATCGTGACTCGACACGATGCTGACGTGGCTGCGGTCGTGCCCATCGAGGAGCTTCGGATGTTCGACGCCGCTATGGCCGTCCTCAAGGCACATCCGCAGCTGGCGCAGGCGATTGAGTCCATCGAGGTCGCACGCGAAGCGCAAGCCGCCTGGGGGCAGGTGCAGTCGGAGGTCGACACGCTTGTGCTATCGCCCGAGTCTTACGACGCTGTGCTGGACCTCATCGAGCACCCGCAGTCTGCCACCGCAGCCTTGCGCGAGCTCATGCGCGACGAGTCATAGGCCGCGTCCGTGGGGAATCACACAACCGGATCAGACTCGACCCTGCCCATAACAGGCCCAACCGCTTCCGACCCGCTTCTCGTCACCCTGCGCGACGTGTTCGGCTTCTCGTCGTTCCGTCTCAACCAGCGCGAGGTTATCGAGCACCTCATCGGGGGCGGGGACGCGTTTGTGCTCATGCCTACCGGCGGGGGCAAGTCGCTGTGCTACCAGATTCCCGCGCTACACCGGCCGGGTACCGCGATCGTGGTCTCGCCGCTCATCTCGCTCATGAAGGACCAGGTCGACGCGCTCCGCGCCAATGGCGTGTCCGCGGCGCTCCTCAACTCGTCGCTCTCCTCGGCCGAGGCGTCGGAGGTCCTGGACGACCTACGGGCCGGGCGGCTTGACATGCTCTACGTCGCGCCCGAACGCCTCATGCTCGACGGGTTCCTCCGGCAGCTTCGGCAGGTGCCGCTCGCGCTCATCGCCGTCGACGAGGCCCACTGCGTCTCGCAGTGGGGGCACAACTTCAGGCCGGAGTACGTGCAGCTCGGCGAGCTGCGCGACCACTTCCCCGGAGTCCCGTTCCTTGCGCTTACCGCCACCGCGGACGACCAGACGCGCGAGGACGTGCGCCTCAGGCTGCACATCGCCGACGCACCCGTGTTCTCCTCGGGATTCGACCGTCCCAACATCCGCTACACGGTGCAGGAGAAGAGCGATCCGCTGCGGCAGCTGCTCACGTTCGTGCAGGTCAGGCGTGACTCCTCGGGCATCGTCTACTGCCTCAGCCGCAAGCGGGTCGAAGAGGTCGCCGCGCGGCTCAAGGCAGCCGGGATCGCGGCGGCGCCCTATCACGCCGGCATGCCGGCTGCCGACCGCACCGCCGTCCAGGACGCCTTTCAGCGTGACGAGATCCATGTGGTCGTGGCCACGGTCGCCTTTGGCATGGGCATCGACAAGCCCGACGTGCGATTCGTCGTCCACTTCGACATGCCCAAGAGCATCGAGGGCTACTACCAGGAGACCGGCCGCGCCGGACGGGACGGACTGCCGGCCGAGGCATTGCTCCTGTTTGGCATGCAAGACGTCATCACCGCGCGCAGGCTCGTGGAGAGCGGCAATAACGCCGAGCAGATTCGTATCGAATTGCACAAGCTCGACGCGATGATCGGCCTGGCCGAGGCCACCACGTGCCGTCGGCGCGTGCTCCTGGGCTACTTTGGGGAGTCGACCGGGGCGCACTGCGGCAACTGCGACGTGTGCCTGGACCCACCGGAGCTCTACGACGCCACCGAAGACGCCCGCAAGGTGCTCTGCGCCGTGGCCGATACGGACAGCCGCTTTGGCGTGGGGCACGTGATCGACGTCCTGCGAGGCGCGTCCACGGAGAAGACACGCCGCTGGGGGCACACCACGCTCAACGTGTTCGGAGCGGGACGCGACACGTCGCAGGACGCGTGGAGCTCGATCGTGCGGCAGCTCATCCACCAGGGCTATCTGCGGCAGGACATCGCCGAGTACTCGGCGCTCAAGCTCACCGACTCGGCCGCCGCGGTCGTGAGTGGAGACGCCTCGGTGCGGCTTGCCAGACCGAAGGCCAAGGCCGTTCGGGAGAAGGCGCTTCGAGCGAGCAAGAACAGCCGGGTGGCGCCGGACGTGGATTCGGAGCTGTTCGCCCAGCTCAGGGCGCTTCGCCGCGAGCTGGCGGCGCAGGCCGGCGTTCCGGCGTACGTGGTGTTCGCGGACAAGACGCTCATCGACATCGCCGTGCAGCGCCCCGCCACGCCTGACGAGTTCCTCCGGTGCGACGGGGTAGGCAAGACCAAGCTCGAGCGATACGGCGACGTGTTCATGGAGGCCATCGCCGCGTTTGAGGAAGCGGGTCTGGCGGGCCGGTAGCGCGGGTCGTGCCACGGCACCGGAGTGCCGCGAGTACGACGGGCTACTGATTCACGAGAAGTACCGGCACGTGGTGGAGGCGGCGGAGTCGGCGGCCGGCGAGCTCCGGCGCTCCTTCTGCTTTGGTACGGAGCCTGGCGACCATCCGCGGTTTGGGTTTGAGCAGGGAAGCGGAAAGGTGGTATCGGTAGAGTCGCCGCATGGCGACCTTACCTGACTCTCAGAAGGCGATTACGCCGACGGCCAAGCTGCGCTACTGTCTGGATCTTGAGCACCCCTGCGGGCAGCATAAGGCACGGGTGTTCAGGTCGGCGCTGGGATTGACCCTCAACGACACCCCAAAGCTTGAGCGCATCATTCGGGATGGCATCTCGGTTCACGACGCGCGGCTGGTGAAGACCTACATCGATGGCACCGAGCGCTGGGTGGTAGAGTGGATGCTGCTCGGGAGACTCGGAGCGATGCGCTTGATAACCGCGTGGAATCGCAGTCGGGGTTCATTCCCAACGCTTGTGTCCTGTTACTTGAAGAAGGTGAAACGATGAAGCGAGCTATCAAAGAGCTCGATCTCGTCGAGCTCACGGAGGACTTACCGTCAGGCCTGATCGAAGGCGCCCGTGGTGTTGTCGTAGGCATTCAGACCGACATCTGTACGGTCGAGTTTCTGGACGGCGACGGACTCACGATCGGATTGTTCGACATTCCCATGGACAAGCTGGAGCTGGCCGATCCCGCGCCCTTCGGCGTATCGCTCGCCCGCGAGGAGTAGCTCTACCGCAGGCCCCGCTACCGTCTCCCGGGATGCCGGCCGCGGCCCGCCATCATCACCCACACGAGTGGCACGAGCGATCCGCCCATGAGCCACCGGCCAAACTCGGCGTCCGTCCCGTAGACGATCGCGCCCGCCACGAGCAGCGCCGCAAACACCAGAGCGCCGCTGATGCGGCCGACCGATCGCTCCAGTCTGCGGATCCGCAGGTTGAGCAGCGGTGTCTGAACGCTGAGCTCGCCGCGCTCCACCTGCGTGAGCACCCGGTCCGCGCGCCCGGGCAGCCCGATCACCGTCTGGAGGATCTTGGTCCCCTCGGCAAGGATCGTCTGGAAGGTCCCGCCAACGCCGCCGTCCTCGTCCGAGATGAGCTTGGTCGCGTACGGCGCGATCGAGCCCCACAGGTTGAACTCGGGGTCCAGCCCCGTGCACATGCCCGACAAGATCGCGATCGACCGGCCCAGCAGCAGCAGGTTCTCGGGCAGCTGGAAGGGGAAGTTGAGCATGAGGTCCCGGAACTGCAGGCCAAAGCTCATCATCTCGTTGTGGTCGATCTCTTTGAGCTCGCCCATGCTCATGCCGCCAAAGCGGTCGAACAGCTGCATGCTCGCGCGCTCGATAAGGTTGATGTCGGCGCTTGGCAGCAGCACGTCGAGCGTCCTGAAGCTCCTCACCAGTCGGGCGCCGTCTTGCGTGCCCACGGCCATGACCGCCTCGCGCAGTCCGGCGCGCAGGTTCTCGGGCACGCGTCCCACCATGCCGAAGTCGATGAACGTCAGCTTCCAGTTGCGGTTGCCGGCCTCGTCCGTGCCCTCGAGCGGCGTTACGAACAGGTTGCCGGGATGCGGGTCGGCGTGGAAGAAGCCGTCCTCGAAAATCTGCTTGAGGTAGGTGTCCGCGAGCACCGCCGACACCTGCGCGCGTGAGATCCCGGCCTCGCTGATGGCGTCGTAGTCGCCCAGCTTGATGGCCGAGACGTCTTCCAGCGTGAGCACGCGGCGGGTCGTCAGTTCCCAGTCCACGCGCGGCACACCGACACGAGGGTCGTCGGTGAAGTTCTCGGCAAACGTCTCGGCGTTGCTGCCCTCGGCCAGGTAGTCGATCTCGGCGCGAGTGGTGGCGGCGAACTCCTCGAGCAGCGCGCCCACGTCCACGCGGTCGGCGATCGGCTTGTAGCGCGCAAGCCAACCGCCCACGCGGCGAAGCGCGGACAGGTCGACCTCGACCACGGCCTCGATGTGCGGACGCTGAACCTTGACCACCACGTCGGAGAACCCGACCTCGGCGGCGTCGGCCTCGCGCAGACGCGCGCGGTGCACCTGCCCCAGCGACGCGGCGGCAACCGCGGTCTCGTCGAACCACGCGTAGTGCTCCAGGAGGGGGAGCGCCAGTTCCGACTCCGCCAGTGCCCGGATGTCGTCAAAGCTCTCGGGCGGAACCTCGTCCTGGAGGCCTGCAAGCTCGTCGGTGATCTCGGGGGGCAGCACGTCGAGCCTGGCCGAGAAGAACTGGCCCACCTTGATCATCAGCCCGCCCATGCTGATCGCGAGCGCCCGGAAGCGCACCGCCGCGCGGCGGTTACGCTCCGGACGGTTGCGGCGCGCCACGCCGCGCAGACCGATGCGTGGCGCGAACATCTCCCAGAAGATGAAGCCGAGGGTGACCCGGCCAAAGAAGAACACGATGCGCCAGTAACGGGCGCGCAGGTGTGACGGCTTCATGGATCCTCCGGTCTACGTTGGTGGTGCAGCCCGGTCGTGCCGGGCGGCCACGGCTGGGCTGGGCCCCGGG
>JBASNZ010000111.1:0-5851 GCA_049657775.1 Coriobacteriia bacterium
TCGATCCCGGTCATCGCCTTGCCATACCTCAGCCCGGCCAGCCAGCAGTTGCTGCGCGACGCGAACGCAGCCTTCATCGACTACGCGGGCAACGCGTGGCTCGTGGCACCGGGGATCCACATCGACCGCCGCGGCTTCGACAACCCCGGCAAGGAGGAGCGCGGGCAACGCGACCTCTTCTCCGACAAGGCGTCGCTCGTACTTCGCACTCTCCTCGTCGCGCGCTCCCCGATGGGCGTGCGTGAGATAGCGAGCACCGTAAGCTCGAAAGACGAGCGGATCCGGCTCACCCCGGGCTATGTGTCCAAGGTGGTCGCGGAGCTCGAGAGGCGCGGCTACGTGTCCAGGCGTGACGAGAAGATCGTGCTTCGCCATGCCGACGAGCTGCTGCGCGACTGGACGTCGGCGTATCGAGGCCGCCGCCGGCCGGTCCCGGCAAGCTATTTCGTCCTCGCGCCGAGCGCTGAAGACCTCCTGCCCCGCGTCGCCGAGGCGTTTCACGCCAAGGGTGCCGACTACGTCCTCACGGGTCACGCCGGTGCGAGTCTCGTCGACCGCTACACTGCGTTCGACGTCGCAGACATCTACGTCAGGGAACTCGAAGACGTGGTGCCGGCGCTTGCAGATCTCGGCGCACGGCGAGTCCAGCGCGGCGGCAACGTCAACATATCGGTGCCCTACTATCGGGAGTCGGCGTTCTACGACCGGCAGATGTCGAAAGGCGGGATCAAAGTGGCCTCCGACCTCCAGCTCTATCTGGACCTTTACGACTATCCCGTCCGTGGCCGGGAGCAGGCCGAGCACCTCTACGAACGACGCCTGCGCTCGCTCGTCGAGCGGGACGATCGATCGTGAACCGGCTCGATCCGGCTCTTGCGCGCGGCCTCGCCGCCATCGAGCCCTACCTCGACGTGGTCGTCGTCGCCGGGGGATGGGTGCCGCATATCTACGAACTCCTCTACGATGCCCGCACGGCCGGTCGATCACCTCGAACACGCGACATCGATCTGGCCGTGCCCCGTTCGGTGCCGGTCAGGAGCAGGAGCATCGATGAGTTGCTCAAGGGGGCCGACTTCCGCTGTGAGTTCCACTCGCTGGATTCGCCGGCAGTCACGAAGTACGTTGCGACCCAGGGCGATGACGACATAGAGATCGAGTTCATCACCGACGCGCCGGGCGCGTCCGAGGCCGCGATCATGGCGCAGCTGGATCTCACGGCTCAGGAGCTGCACTACGTGGGCCTCCTGCTCGATAGCCCGTGGCCCGTCGACCTCGCCGGCCTGACCGACGGAGACGTCGACCTGACGATCCTCGTTCCGAGGCCCGCCGCCTTCGTCTTCCACAAGTCGCTGGTGTTCAGGAATCGCCGAGACCGGCTCAAAGCGGAGAAGGATCTCTACTACGTCTTCTTCGTGCTGGACGCATTTCCGGAGTGGCGAGGGGCGATCGACGCAGAACTCGAGCGCCTCGCCGCGCTGAAGCCGGCATGGTTCAAGAAGAGCATCAAGAACCTGAACGCGATCTTCGACGGGCCGGAGTCTCGTGGCGTCGATGCACTCATCATCCAGAAGCCGCCCACGGCCTTCCCCGGCTTGAACGACGAGCAGTTCAGGCAGTACGCCTTCTCGGTGATGTCGGGATTGATCGCGACGATGGAATCGGCGGTCGGCGAGTAGTCTGGACGGCCATCACGCGAGGCATTGCCAGGTCCCCCGCAACGCTGGGCCGCGCTCCGGGTTTGTTGCCCGGTTTGTTGCCCAAATACATGGTGACTGTTTGTGCATTGAGCCGGTGTGTACAGCAGAACTAGACAGGTGGCGTGGCTGGGGGGGGTTGTGCAAACTGCTGCAGTGGCTGGTTCGCGGTCTGGTCCCAACATCACTGGTGGGGGAACTGTCCGAGATCACTATCGACACTCAGGACATCTACACGGTGTACGACGCCCAAGCGCAGGTTGACGCGCTCATCCCCGATATCGAGGAGGCGCTGGCAACGCCCTGTGAGGATGAGCGTGCCTTCGTCGACGTTGTTCTTGATGGACTTTGCAGTCTGCTGCACGCGAAGACTCGCGATGGTCTCGTGGCCCGGCTTGCACGAATGCGACTCGATATCGACGTTGGTGGTGAGTACGGCTCACAGTGGGACACACTCGATGCTGCGGCCGTGTTCCAGGGTCCCATTGAAGACTGCGAGAGCCTACGGGGGCTATCGGAGTCGGGCTACGAACTGATACTCGGTCTGCTGAGGGAGCTGTACCCGCCCAGGCCGGGCGACGCGGACATCAGTCACCTGACCTTCATCGTCGATCCGGGCCGCCCAACACTCATCGAGCTTCACGATGCCGGCATCAAGACGGGCTGGGATCGAGTCGACCGTGCGGTTCTCGAAATCAGACATCAACTGAAGACCGCCGGAACGCAAGAGCAGTATCAGTCCGTTGGTCTCGCCTGCCGGGAAACGCTCATCTCGCTGGCTCAGGCTGTCTATGACCCAGATGCGCACCCCTGCTCGGATGGCGTTGTTCCCAGCGAGACGGACGCCAAGCGGATGCTCGATGGCTTCCTGGAACACGAGCTACCGGGCACCGGAAACAAGGAGGCCCGACGGCACGCGAAGGCAGCTCTGGATTTCGCGAACAAGCTCCAGCATGATCGAATGGCCACGTACAACAGCGCCCTCATGTGCGCCGAGGCGACGACATCTGTGGTGAATGTCGTGGCAATAGTGTCAGGCAAGCGGAGCGGGTGACATCCTTCTAACCCGCATATCAGCTGACGCGCAGGAGTCGTCGGCTACACTGAGAAGTAATTGGCGTGCAGTCTGAGCGTATAGACGTAGGCAGAGGAGAGCATGTGAACAAGCGCCCGGCCCCGCTGATCTTGGTTGCAGCTCTCTGGCTCCTGATGGGCGGGTTCCTGCTCATTGCGAACGTCATGTCCCGTTGGCGTCAGAATCGGTCGATTACGTGCTGGTGTCGGGCGATTATCGGGCGATTCACTCGGAACGGACTTCCTTGGGGATGTAGCGCGCTGAACGTCCCGCCCCCTTGGGCTCCAGCAGGTCGAGTCTGACGAGACCCACCAGATCGCGGAGAGCGGTGTCGCGAGCCACGCCGAGCGTCTCCACACACCATCTCGTTGTCACGGCTCCCTCTTGCAGCGCATGTTCGAGAATCGTTCTCTGGCGCGGGTTCAATTGCGCTTCGACGGCAGGTGACATCATGGCGAGGCTCTCGGGAACCCGAAGACGATCGATGTCCTCGCCCGGTCCGGGGAGCGTGACCTGGAAGTAGCCGGTATCGGTAGAGAGGATCGGCGGCTCCAAGCCATGGTCGAGCATCTGGTCGCGCATGCGCCGAAACCCGCTGCCGCGCTCCTCTATCCGCTGGAAATACGACAGGCACTGCGCCAAGACAGGATTGCGCGAACACGGTCGGTATCTGCCCCGTCGGAGGTTCGCGAGCGTGATGGGGGCAGGCGGAAGTCCGGGACTCGAGATGACCACCCTGTCGGAGAAGACCTCAAGGAGGATCTTGCGACCCGCGTCCTCGTACTGGCGGTGCACCATCGCATTCACCAAAGCCTCGCGCAAGGCCTCGACCGGATACTCGTCGAGACGCATCCGATTCAGTCCGACGACTTGCATCGGATGGCGGGTGTTGCGATCCACGAAGGCGATAGCCCGCTCGACGGCGCGCGGGATCGGCTCCCGGATGTCCTCATGATCGCGCGGTTCGCTGTCGACTTCGGCACCTCGGTAGACATCGGCAAGCACGCGGCACTGTGGAAACACCGCCGAGGGATCCTTGGCCAACAGAAGCACTCCCGCTCCGGTGGCGAAGTACTCGCCAGAGGCGGACTCCCGCCAGATCAGTCCGCGCAGGGCGGCGCCCGACAGTAGGTCGCTCTCGGATAGGTCGGCAGGTTCACGCTGCTCAGCCGCTGCGATGAGGGGACGGGTAGTGTCCAGGTCTAGATCGGCCCACCGCACCCGGTCCAGCGGTTGGGATTCAAAGGGCGAGGTCGCCGCAATTGTCTGATCGGCGATCTCGTTCTCGTCGCTCGTCGGCGAGATGCCGAACCCAGCTTCCAAGAGCTTGACGAGAGCGAGCCGCACCTCCTTCTGCAACTCGATCACGTTGCCGAACCGCTTATACTTCAGCCCATCAGCGGCGATCTCGACGAGCAGCGCCTCGGCTCCCTCTTCCCGAACCACGTGCCGGTCTCCCTTGATGAAGGCGATGATGGGCAACCCAAGCTCTTTCGCGCGCCGATACTCTGCGTGGGTGATCGTATGGTCGCCTACGCGGGCCCCTTGTTGGATGCCCACGATGACCAAGTAGACCTGACACCCTTCGAGGCACTCGAGACAGTCTTCCATGGCCTTGGCCGGAGACGCCGGCTCGAATTCGTAGAGCACGGGTTCGCAGTGGGAAGACAGGAACGGGTCGGTGTTCACGAGGTTCTGCACGATGAGGCGCCCGTCTTCGAGCTCCTTCTGGACCGAACTCACGAACACGCGGATCTTCTCGGTCATTCGTGTGGCTCCATCCGCCTGCGACCTCTCGTTGGTGATTGCCACATGGTCGGCGCTGACTTGATCATTGCGGACATCCGGGGCGGCGTGCCGATTGTACCGCTTGAACGCGCGTGCGGCGTTCCGTTTCGCGCGCTCAGAGGGTCGCCGCGCGACGCCGCGATTGCGGATTTGCGACCTCCCGGCGCGCCGGGAGGTCGCGCTTGCGCGCCAGCAACTCCACTACGGCTGCCCGTGATTACACCCACGATTTGTCGCCCGATTTGTCGCCCAAGTACCTGGTGACTATTGGTACTCGTTGGTACCTATTTGGGCACCGACGTCGCCAAGGAAGCCGCCGATGTCGTTCTCGCCGACGACAACTACGCCACCATCGCGAACGCCATCTTTGAGGGGCGCGTGTTCTTCGATAACCTTCGCAAGGGCGTGAAGTACTATCTCTCCGTCAAGGCCGCTCTCATCGCCGTGTTCCTGCTGCCGGCTGTGCTTGGCATGCCTATGCCGTTCTCACCGGTCCAGATCATCTTGCTCGAGCTCTTCATGGACCTCGCGGCTTCGTCGGGCTTCGTGGCCGAGCCAGGCGAGCCCGATGTCAAGACCCGTCGACCCATCGAGATGACCACGCGCATTCTCGATGGCCCCCATGTGCGCGACCTGGCGCTCAAGGGTGCTTTCCTCTTCGCTGCTGTGATGGCGGCCTATGTGTTCGCAGGCACCCGCGGCCTGACGAGCGCGCAGCAAGGATCGCTCGCCTTCGCGGCGTGGATGATCGGGCACGTCGCCCTGGCGTTCGTCTCTCGCTCGGACCGCGAACCGCTGGCTTCGGTGGGCCTGTTCTCCAACCGCGTCGTCGATGTTTGGGCGCTGTCGACGGCGGTACTCCTGCTGGTGGGTATGTACGTTCCAGGGATCGCTTCCCGGATCAACCTCACGCCCGTTCCCATCGGGCTCCTGCTGCTGACCGCGGTTGTGGTGGTCGCGTGGATGCTTCTGTTAGAGGTGCGCAAGTACGTGCGGCGCGCCCGGAAGAGCCCCGAACCGGTGGTTGCGTAGATGACATCGACGAAGGAGTTGGACATGAGCAAACCAGTTGTTTTCATCTCGAGAGATTGGTTTTCCGACGTGATGGCCGAGGCGATCAGCGCGCTCGATTGCGAGATCGTTCGGGGACCGGCCCTGGAAGGCGCAGGGTTCGTGGCGTATGACCAGGCCGACTACGAGCGCCTGTTCGGGAACGCCGATGTCATCTTCGCCGGATTGAACGCGCTCTTCGATCGTTCCGTCATGGAAGCAGCGCCCCGTCTGCGTGCCATCA
>JBASNZ010000112.1:0-11419 GCA_049657775.1 Coriobacteriia bacterium
CCGACGAACACGCTGATGAGGGTGCGCACACGCAGGGCTGGGTCGAGATCGCCGAAACGTGGAAGGACGGTACAACTCGGGAGACCTCAAGAACACGTCGCCCATGGCGTTCACGATCAAGGCGACCGGTTTGAGGACCTTCAGGTCAAGATCGCGCGCGGACATCTTCCCCGGCAAGATCCTTCGAATCACCAAGTAGGAGTCACGTGCTAACAGCAGCGATAGTCGCGCTCATCGGCTCGGTAGCAGCGGCGTACGTCGTCGGGTACGCGTTTATCGCCCCGCGCGACGCGTTCGTGCGCACCAAGCGCGGCGTGTGGGCGCTCGTCGTGCTCGGCGGCAGCCTGCTGCTGCTTCCGCCACAGGTGACCGCAACGGACGTGGCGCTGGCGCCGCTCATGGGCGGCATGGGTCTCGCCTCATCCGACGCAGCCGCGTGGCCGTCGGTCATCGGCAAGCAGGCGTACATCGCGGTGTGGCTCGTTACCAGCGTGATCGCGTTCCTCATCGGGATCCGCATCTGGAGGGCGGGAAAGCCCGGCTGGCGGGGAGAGCCGTCGCGGGCGTTCGATACGTCCGCGGGCGCTCGCGCCGCAAGCCTGCTGCCGATGGTCGACACGCTGGCAGACGCACTCGACGTCCTTAGCCGTGCGGGACTGGCGGGTCGGGATGTCGCCGCGATCACGAGCGAGGTGCGCGATGTGGGGCGCCGCTTTGCGGCCAGTCTGCCCGAGAAGGACGGCGAGGTGTATGCGCTCGTGGCCAAACGGCTGCCTGGCGAGGTCGCCTCGGCGCTCACCGGGCTGCTGCTTGAAGGCGCGGGACGACGTGGCGCCGGCGGGTAGCTTGAGGGTGCCGGACGACGTGGTGCCAGCGGGTGGGGTATGGACCGGCTGTCGCAAGTTGTGGCTACGGCCTGTTGCCGAGCGTTCGCGCAAGGTATTGTTGCATAGAACACCGCCGGTTCTGTATCGAGATGAAGGAGTGCGCGCATGATCAAGGTTGCCGTATGGGGTACGGGTATGATGGGTCAGGGACTGCTGCGCTTCATCCTGGACCGCCCCAACGATCTGGAGCTCATCGGAGCGATCGTCACCAATCCCGCCAAAGAGGGCAAAGCGGTCGGCGAACTCCTTGGCTGTGAATGTGATGTGCGCATGACGACCGACTCCGACGCAGTCCTCGCGCTCAAGCCCGATGTGGTGTGCATCTGTACGCAGAGCTTCCTGCACGAGATCACCGACCAGGTGGAGCCGTGCGTGAAGGCCGGCGCCAACGTGGTCTGCATCGCCGAGAAGCTTGCGTACCCGTGGGCGAGCGACCCCGCGTGGGCCGATCGCTTCGACGCGCTCGCCAAGGAGTATGGTGTGTCGATCCTGGGCACCGGCATCAACCCCGGCTTCATCCTCGACGCGCTCATCGTCATGTGGACGTCGATCTGCCTGCGCGTGGACAAGATCGAGGCCCAGCGCGTGAACGACCTCTCGCCGTTTGGTCCGACCGTCATGAAGACACAGGGCGTTGGCACTACCGTGGCGGAGTTCGAGGCCGGCGTGGCCGACGGCTCGATCGTGGGTCACATCGGGTTTCCCGAGTCGATCCACCTCATCGGGAAGGCCATGGGCTGGAAGATCGACCGTGTCGAGGAGACGCGCGAGCCCATCGTGACCACCATCGAGCGCTCCACGCCGCACGTGACGGTGAAGGCGGGCGACGTTGCGGGCTGCAAGCAGATCGGCCGGGGCTACGTCGGTGACGAGCTCAAGATCGAACTCATCCACCCGCAGCAGATCCACCCCGAGATGGAGGGCGTCAACACCGGCGACTACATCAACATCACCGGCGACCCCGAGGTCCACATGTCCACGGGTCCCGAGATCCCCGGCGGCAAGGGCACATACGCCAGCACCGGCAACTACATCCCGCTTATCGTTGATGCCAAGCCGGGTATCGTCACCGTGGTGGACCTGCCGCTGCCGCGATTCCTCGCGCCGTCCGTCTGAGGAGAGAACATCCATGACCGACCGTTGCGCCCCCGACGAGTGGGTGGAGGTCGAGCGCGTGCTGCTCGAGCCTGCCGACCGCTCCAAGAACCTGCCCGAGGACACCGCCGCACAGCCGCTGCGCATGTGGGTGAAGGGCTTTGCCCGAAGCGCAGCCGCCGTCGGTGACGAGGTCGAGATCGAGACGATGACCGGGCGCAGGGTGCGCGGTCGCCTCTCGGCCATCAACCCCGGCTACACTCACACCTTTGGCGCCCCGGCGCCCGAGCTCACGCGGGTGGGACGCGATCTTCGCGCCCGCATCGCGGAGTACCGCGCCTCCGGCGACGCGAAGGCGGGTGAGTAACGTGGCCGGACGTACCGAGGAGATCCTGGCCCGCAAGGGCGAGATCATGAAGCGCGCGCTCGGCATGGACTACTCGCAGTTCGAGCGCAGTCCCATCGCGTTCGATTACGAAGGCATGATGGGCGCGCACGGGTACTCGATCGAGGACATCATCGACATCCAGCGCGCGGGTGGCGTGGGTCAGACGCCGCTGCTCGAGCTCCGCAACCTCACCGACCTGGTTCGTTCGTACAGCGAGCCAGGGCACGGCGCCCGCATCTTCGTGAAGGACGAGGCCGCCAACATGGCTGGCTCCTTCAAGGACCGCCGTGCAAGCGTGAGCATCCACGTGGCCAGGGAGAAGGGCTACGCCGGGGTGATCGCCGCGACGTCGGGCAACTATGGCGCCGCGGTCTCCAGCCAGGCGGCACGCGCGGGACTCAAGTGCATCATCGTGCAGGAGGCGTTCGACTCGCGGCACGTGGGTCAGCCCGAGATCATCGAGAAGTCGCGTATCTGCGAGGCGTTCGGCGCCGAGGTCATCCAGCTCACGGTGGGCCCGGAGCTCTTCAGCCACATGCTCGAGCTGCTCGACGAGACCGGCTACCTGGCCGCCTCGCTCTACTCGGCGTTCGGCGTCTCGGGAATCGAGACGCTCGGGTGGGAGCTCGCCCAGGAGATGACGGCCGTCACCGGTGCCCCGCCCACGCACGTGGTCGTCACGCACGCGGGCGGCGGCAACACCACCGGTACGGCGCGCGGTCTCAAGCGCGCCGGCGCCACAACCGAGATCGTGAGCGCATCGGTCGACCTCTCTGGCCTGCACATGGCCAGTGACGCCGACTTCAACCGCAAGAGCTTCACCACGGGGCACACCGGCTTTGGCGTGCCGTTTGCCACCTGGCCCGACCGCGCCGACGTGCCGCGTAACGCGGCGAGGGCGCTCCGCTACATGGACCGCTACCTCACCGTGAGTCAGGGCGAAGTCTTCTACGTGACCGAGGCGATGGCCAAGCTCGAAGGACTCGAGCGCGGCCCGTCGGGCAACACCGCCATGGCTGCCGCCATGTCGCTCGCTCGCGACCTGCCGCGCGATGCCACTGTGGTGGTGCAGGAGACCGAGTACACCGGCGCCGGCAAGCACCACTGGGCGCAGCTCAACTTCGCGCGCGAGAACGGCGTGGAGGTCCGTTCGGGCGATCCGGCCGAGAACATACCGGGCAAGAGCATCGTCATCCCCGAGCGCCCCGAGCAGATCCGCGCCAAGGATTTCGACCTGGCCAAGATGCGCCGCAGCTACGTGCGCAACGCGCTCGCGCATGCGGGTGAGGGCTACGTTCCCACTGCCGAGGACATCGAGTTCCTGGCGGCCGATACCAACAGCACGCCCGCGGCGGTCGAGGAGATCCTCGCCGCGCTCAGGGAGGCGTAGGTGCCGTTCACCTGCCTACAGGAGCCGGATCTCCACGGGAGTGTCGATGCCGGCAAATGCTCGGCTATCCGCGGTGACAAGCGGGCACTCGAGTTCCTCGGCGAGTTGAAGGAAGAGCGCGTCGTAGACCGGCAGGTTGTGGCGCAATGCAAGCGTCGTCGCGCCTTTGAGCCGGTCGTTGGATGTGAAGTACAGCATGATGTTGGCGGCGTCGATCAGGTCGAGTATCTCGAGGACTTGGTCCTCAGGCAAACGCGAGTAACGCAGTGTGTTGCACAGCTCCACCGGCAGGGTAGTGGGGGCGGCGAGGATGATATGCCCGTCCAAGTGAGCCTGCAGGAGAGCATCAGCGGCCTCGAGGCCGGGTTCATCGTCCCGATAGAACCACTTGTAGGCGACGCATGAGTCAACCACGATCTGGATACTCATGGTCTCCACCCTTCGGGGCGGTCGCGCTCGCGATCGGCCCGGATTTGCGAGGTGAAGTCGAACTTGTAGTCGACCGGCATGCTCTCGCGGATTCTTCGGAAACCCTCGATTGCGCGCTCGATGTCTTTGCGTCGACGCTCCTGTGCCGTAAGGTCACGCACGTCGGACACGTATCGCGAACTTGCTTCCGCGATGAAGCCGCTTCGCGAGAGTCCCAGGGCACCGGCGGCTTCGTCGATCTCGCTCACCAGATGCTCCGGCAGCGACACGTTCACTTTGTACACAGCCATGCCGTTCACCCCGAATCGCAGATACACCAAGCGGATACACCAGGAGTGTATCTACCCGCTCTGACATGGGTCAATCGCTAGGAGGAGCACATGGTTCGTCCCGATACCTTCCACGAAGTCCGCGAGCATTTGTCCGGGCTTACCGACACCGAGCTCGAGACCCGCTTCTGGGAGCTCTCGCGCGAGACTGTCGCGCCGCTGGTGGAGCTTGCGCGCGCGCACACCTCGCCTTCGATCGAGCGAAGCGTGCTGATGCGCATGGGGGTCGCTTCACCTGTGGGCGTGGCGGTCGTCGCCGAGTGCGAGAAGCGCGGGCTGCTCGGGCATGGCGCGGGGCACGTGGTGCTCGCGTGCATGCAGGCGTGGAGTGTCGATGCGCCGACGGCCGCCGCCAGGCTTGCGGCGGGCGATGGCTGGGACGTGCCCGAGGCGAAGTGGGGTAACGCGCGATGAGCGAGAAACCCCGCATCTCAGACGCTCCGCTCGACCCCAACGAGAAGCTTGACGTCGAGGCGCTGCTGCAAGGCCTCGAGCACTACCGCCCTCGCCGGAAGTCCTGGACGTGGCGAAAGCAGGTGCCCGGCCAGCGGATGTACGAGTTCACGTACCACGAGACCTCCGAGCCGCTCAAGCAGGGCATTCCGCTTCCGGCTGCCCACTACTTTGAGAACATCGACCCGCAGCCCGACTGCGTCATCACTACCGAGATCGCCTCGGGACGTCCGGAAGACGACATCCGCAGGATGCGCATGGCCGCGTGGCACGGCGCCGACCACATCATGGTCATCCGCACGGCGGGGCAGTCGCACATGGACGGCTTGCTCGAGGGCACGCCGGAGGGCGTGGGCGGCATCGCGATCACCCGCAAGCAGCTGCGCCTCACGCGCCGCGCTCTCGATCTCATCGAGGACGAGGTGGGTCGGCCGATCAACTTCCATAGCTACGTGAGCGGCGTCGCGGGCCCCGAGATCGCCGTGATGTTCGCCGAGGAGGGCGTGAACGGCGCCCACCAGGACCCGCAGTACAACGTGCTCTACCGTAACATCAACATGTACCGCTCGTTCGTGGACGCGGCCGAGGCGAAACATGTGATGGCCTCGACCGGCATGCTCCAGATCGACGGCGCGCACAACGCGAACGCCACGGCTGTCAAAGCGTGGAAGGTCATGCCCGAGCTCCTCGTGCAGCACGCGATCAACTGCGCGTACTCCGAGGCGGCCGGTATGCCCAAGGAGAGCATCGCGCTCTCGACCGTGCCGCCGGACGCGGCGCCCGCGCCGTGCATGCGCATGGACCTGCCGTACGCGATCGCGCTTCGCGACCTGTTCGGCCAGTACAAGATGCGCGCGCAGCAGAACACACGCTACATGGAGTCCGACGGGCGCGACGCGACCGTGTCGCACGTGATGAACCTCATGATCTCGCGGCTCACCTCGGCCGACGTCCAGTCAACGATCACGCCCGATGAGGGCCGCAACGTGCCGTGGCACTACAACAACGTTGCCGCGGTGGACACCGCCAAGCAGGCGCTTGTGGGCATGGACGGCCTGCGCGAGATGGTGCGCGTTGATCGCGAGAACCCCGAGCTCAAGAGCAAAGTCCGCGAGCTCAAGGAGCGCGCGGTGCTGTTCTTGGAAGCGATGCTCAAAGACGGCGGGTACTTCGCCGGAGTCGAGCAGGCGTACTTCGTCGATTCGGGCGAGTATCCCGAGACGCACGACGACGGCATAGCGCGTCACTCGGACGCCGGCGTCGCCGAGGGTACCATCGTTGAGCGCGCCGACGACTACATGGCGCCCGTGTGCCACCACTTTGGCGAGAATCACCTGCCAGAGGGCTATCGTGGCGAGGCGTTCGGTGAGGCAAGCCCGTGCGATCTCATCGGCAAGTGCACCCTGTGTGACGACGGGAAGGTTCCGTACACCGACGAGCTCGATCCAGTGGACAACGCGGCCACCCGACTCGAGCAGACGGCGCTGCTGCGTCACAATGGCCTGATCAAGCCTGAGGTCGAGTGGGCCGGCGACGGCGTCGTGGTGGTCACCATGTTCCTGCCCGCCGCTGAAGCGATCGCCGAGGCAGCGGCACTCGAACTTGGCCGCGCGATGAACCTGACCGACTGCGAGGTCATCCACAAACGCGTGATGCATCCTGCGGAGGGGACGGTGCTGGAGCTCAAGGGCCGACTGGATGTGGTGATCGATCCGGCCAACCTGATCATCCCTGAGCCGCCGGAGGTGCTCACCGACGAGGAGATCCGCGACTTCGTGCACGAGCGGAACATCCGGGTGGTGGCCGCGACCGTTGGCCACGACGAGCACTCGGTGGGCATGCGCGAGATCATCGACATCAAGCACGGTGGGCTCGAAAAGTGGGGCTTCGGCGTCACCTATCTCGGCACGAGCGTACCGATCGACAAGGTGCTGGATGCGGCCATCGAGCACGCTGCGAGCGCCGTGCTCATCTCCACGATCATCACGCACGGCGAGGTGCACCGCGAGATGATGGAGAAGCTCGCCAACCTGGCCGAGGAGAAGGGCGTTCGCGACAAGGTGCTGCTGATAAGCGGCGGCACGCAGGTGACCGACGAACTCGCACGCAGCTGGGGCATGGACGCCGGGTTCGGAAGGCGCACCAAGGGCCTTGCGGTCGCGAGCTTCATCGTGAAGGCGATGCGGGAGCGAGGGCTGTAAGGGTCGGCTCCGGTGGCGTCGCAGGCGGTTCGCTACTGCGAGATGATGCGGTACCTGACCTCGTGCACGCCGCTGAAGTCGAGCACCCGCACGACGCCGGGGCCGAGGTCGAACGTCCGCCCGGCAACGTAGGGGCCGCGGTCGGCAACGCGCGCGACCGCCCGCTTGCCGTTGTACTCGAACTCGATGAGCGTGCCGAACGGCAGGGTCTTGTGCGCCACGATCATCGAGTACGGGCCGATAGCCTCACCGCTCGCCCCGCGCCCGGTGAAGTTGCGGCCGTAGTGCGACGCCACCGCGGTCTTCCACGCGCCGGTGCCGCTCAGGTTCCGCGTCGAGTCGGTCTTGGCGCGCGCGGCCTTCGCGTTTGCGGCCGTTCTCGCCTCGTACTCGCGCAGCGTCGCTTCGCTCGCGGCAAGTTCCTTGCGCGCGCGAGCCACCTCATCGGCCAGCGCATCAAGCGCACGTGCCTCGTCGGCTTGGAGTTTGAGCAGCTCAGCGGCCGATTGCTTTGCCTCGGCACGGGCAGCCTTGAGCGCCTTGAGGTTGTCCGCGTCTTGTTGCGCGATCCTCTCGAGGATGTCAAAGCGCTCGGAAAGGTCCTGCACCGACGAAGCCGTGAACAGCAGGATGATGGCGCTTTCATCGGGCGAGCGGTAGATTGCAGCGACCCGCGAACGAAGGCGGCTCTGGTATCGGGCCTCATCGGCGACGATGCGGTCGAGTGCGGCCGAGGCCTTGCGCACGCGCGCATCCACCTGGGCCGAGCGGGCCTGCGCCGCCTCGTATCGGTCGAGCACGCGCGCGAGGGCGGCGCGGTCTTCGGACGTCTGCCCGGACGTGGGGGCGGCTCCAGCCGGGGCGGCACTGAGCCCCACCAGGCAGATCGCGATAGCGGTGAGAAGCGCGAAACCGGCTGTCCATCGGCGAGACATGTCGAACAGTCTAGCACCGAGCCGCGCGCATGGCCTGGCGCTGGGTGTACTCGGGTATGCAGTCAGGTGACGATTCCACTCGGGCGGATGACTATACTTGTGGGAGTCATAACCCCCGACGGGAGAACACGTGACCGAGCCCCGTTCCATAGACGTGCTCGTTGCCGAGATCGGCTCGACGACCACGAGCGTGTCCGCCTTTGACGACCTGTCCGACTGGCCGGACTCGCGCCCGGAGTTCATCGGCCAGGGCGTGGCTCCCACGAGCGTGGTCGAGGGCGACGTGGGGATCGGACTTGAGACTGCCCGGACGGCGCTGGAGGCGTCCGTCGGCGCTCTTGACCCGGCGCTGACGCTGGCGACCTCCTCGGCGGCCGGCGGGCTGCGGATGACGGTCCACGGGCTCACCCAGAAGATGACCGCGATGGCGGCGCGCGAAGCCGCGCTCGGCGCTGGTGCGGTGGTGCGATACCAGACCGCCGGTAAGATGTACGACCACGATCTGGTGGAGATCGAGGCCGTACGTCCCAACCTGGTGCTGCTCGCCGGCGGCGTAGAGGGTGGCGACGCCGACACGGTGCTCTTCAACGCCAGGCGCCTCACGGAGCTTCAGGTCCGACCGGTCGTGGTGTACGCGGGCAACTCGGTGGTGGCGCCCGAGGCCAGAGCGATCCTGGAGACCGCCGGTTTCACGGTGCGCGTAACGCACAACGTGTATCCGAGCGTGGACGAGTTGGACATCCTGCCCGCTCGGGCGGTCATCCACGACGCCTTCGAGGAGCACATCACCCATGCGCCCGGGATGGAGCGCATCGGCGAGTTCGTGACCGGGGCGATCCTGCCCACGCCCGGCGCGGTGCTCATCGCGGCCGAGGTGCTTGCCGCGGCCGTCGGCGACCTGGTGATCGTCGACGTGGGCGGAGCGACCACCGATGTACACTCCGTCACCGATGGCAGCCCCGAGATCGCCGCGATGTCCGCTGACGTTCAACCGCACGCGAAACGGACGGTCGAAGGCGACCTGGGGACATATATCAGTGCCGCGTACGTCGCGGAACTCCTCGCTGAAGGCGAGCGACCAGACGAGCTTCCGCCGGCTCTGCCGATGACGCCGAGCGAGATCGAATCGGCGGCGCTGCTTGCGCGTGCGGCAACCGTTACCGCTGTGACCCGCCATGCGGGGCGGCTCGCGTATCTGTACACACCCACCGGTCGCAAGACCGTTGCCCGTGGCCGCGACCTCACCGCATGTCGCCTGGTCATCGGCACCGGAGGAGCACTTGTCCGCCTGCCCGGCGGTGAGTCGGCACTGGCCGCGACGCTGGGAGGGCCCGAGGAGTACCTGCTGCCCCCGGCCGACGCTCGCGTCGCGCTCGATGCCGATTACATCTTCGCGTGCTGCGGCGCGCTCAGCCGTCACTTCGCCCACGATGCGGTCGTCGCGCTCATGCGCGCGAGCGCCGGACTCTAGGAGACACCCATGCTCGCCAAAGCGACCGTCACCGTCGACCTCACCAAGATCACCGACAACGCCCACCGCGTCGTCGACGCGCTCGGGGGGATCGACGTCATAGGCGTCACGAAGGTCACGTGCGGGTCGCCGGAAGTCGCCCGTGCGATGCTCGCCGGAGGCGCCGTGGGTGTTGCCGACTCGCGGCTGGAGAATCTGGCAGGGCTGCGCCAGGCGGGCATCGACGTGCCGCTCTGGCTGCTTCGGGCGCCGGTGCCGGCACTCGCCGCCGAGACCGTCCGCCTCGCCGACGTCACGCTTGAAAGTGAGGTCGAAACCCTCCACGCGCTTGATGCGGCTGCCCGGAAGGCCGACACCCGACACCGGGTCGTGGCGATGGTGGACCTGGGCGATTTGCGCGAGGGCGTCATGCCCCATGACCTTCCGATGTTCCTCGGGGCCGCCGAGGCGCTCCCCAATATCGAGGTCGTCGGGATCGGCGCGAGCCTTACGTGCTACGGCGCGATCGTCCCCGATGTCCGCAACCAGGCGGAGCTCCTTCGCCTCACCGCCGAAGCCGAGTCACTCCTTGGCCGGAGGCTGCTGATCTCCGGCGGCATGTCATCGTCACTCGATGCGCTCATCGAAGGCGTGCTGCCGTCGCGTATCGACAACCTGCGGATCGGGGAGAGCATCCTACTCGGCGTTTCCACGGTCACACGCGAGCGGATCCTCGGGCTGCACACGGACGCGATCACCGTGAGGGCACCCGTGATCGAGTGTCTCGTGAAGCCGAGCAGGCCCATCGGCACGAGCGCTCAGGACGCGTTTGGAGGGCGGCCTGTGTTTGAGGACCGGGGCCTTCGGCGACGTGCGATCGTGGCGATCGGTCGTCAGGACGTGGATCCGGGCGGCATAGTGCCGGTCGATCCGCGGATCGAGGTCCTCGGCGCCTCGAGTGATCACCTGGTGCTCGACGTTGACGCCCTGCCGGAGGCGCCGCGGATCGGCGAAGTGCTCGCATTCGTCCCGAGCTACTCGGCGACGCTCCGTCTGTTCACGTCGAGGTACGTGGAGAAGCAGTACGTAGGGCAGTAGCCGCGCCAAGATGCTGTAGGCGAAGACCCACGTGAGGATCTCGCCGCGCGTGAACGCGATGTTGCGCGTGGGACACTCGTACGCGGAAAGGACGCAGCGGCTGCGGGCTTGCTCATCCGCTCGGAAGAGGCGGCCGTAGAGCCTCAAGACGATCGCGGTGGCCAAGGCGCCTGCTCGGGCCTACACGTCGTCCCTACCCTCCGAACCCCGCCCGCTCACCCGGAGCGCGATCAGCCCTGCGATGACGAGCGCCAGCACCGAGTAGAACACCGGGTAGAACCACCCGGGAGCGGTGATGACGTCCTGGCGCACGCGGAGAAACCCGTTACCCAGGCGAAAGAGCGTGAACCCGAGAGCGAAGGCGAGAAAAGGTACGCCGTCGGCGGCGTGGCGGCGCATCAGCCAGATTGCAAGCGTCGCCAGCAGGATAGCGGCCGCCATCTCGTAGAGCTGGGTCGGGTGGACAGGCTTGACGACGCCCATGAATCCCAGAATGCCAGTCTGGCCGCTGCGGAGTTGCTCGGCCCAGGCAGGGCTCCCCATCGGGAATGTCACCGCCCAGGGCACATCGGTCACGATGCCCGAGCAACAGCCACGAAGAAAGCATCCGGTTCGCATGAGGACGAGGCCTACCGCCAGCGCGGGCACCGCGCTGTCAGCGACGCGCCACACCGGAAGCTTCCAGATGCGGGCGAGCGCGATGCCCACGGCGGTCGCCACAACCAGACCGCCATACAGCGAGAAGCCCTGGAACGACAGCCCCC
>JBASNZ010000113.1:0-25202 GCA_049657775.1 Coriobacteriia bacterium
GACGTGTGCGTCATCGAGAACGCGCACCGGCATTCCGCGGCACCGAAGCTCGAGTGACAGCGCGAGCGTGTGGGTTGCCACTCCGCCAATGGCGCCGGCGGAGGGGAGCGGCCCGAGTATGGCCACCGAAGCCGTCACGAGCGCTTCTTTGTGATTCGAGAGCGGACCTTGCCGACCACTTCGACCGCGAACTCGCGCTCGTCGGGTCGCACGGCTCTGAACACGACGAGCAGGACGACGTAGATGATCAGCCCCGAAAGGGCCTCGGCGAGAAGGATCCAGAACGAGGCGCCGAGGTGGTTGAACGCAAGCGCGACGACGGCGCCCATTCCGGCGGCTGCCGCGGCGACGCGCGCTATGTCGGCCCACGGGATCTTCCATGCCATGAACGGACGGCTGCGGATCCAGGTCAGCGAGAGAAGTACCACGTATGAGCCAAGCGTGGTCCACGCCGCGGCTCCGTAACCGTAGCGGGGAATCAGCACCAGGTTCGCTGCTACCTGCGCCGCCGCGGCGACCATCGTGTTGGTCATGGTGATCGTGGTTCGCTTGTGAAGCGCCGTCCCGTTCCCGGCTATCTGCACGAGGCCGTTGCAGAGCACTCCCGCCGAGATGATCGGCAGGATGGCGTACGCGCCGCGGTACTGCTCACCAGTGAAGACCGCCATGAAGTTCTGCGAGACCGCCGCCATGCCAGCCAGCACCGGGAGGGTGGCCATCATGAAGTACCTCGTGAACTGCGTCTGTACCTGCTGTGCAAGATCCTGCCCCTGCTTCTCGAAGGTCTGGATCATCACCGGACCCATCGTCATGAGGAGCGGCAGAACGACAAGGTTCATGATCTTGTCGCCCAGCCCGTAGGCCACCGAGTACACGCCGACCTCACCGGCCGTGCGCGTGAGTCCGATGATGTACCTGTCGGAAAGCACGAGCATCCACGACGAGATCGCCGAGGGCACCATGGGGAAGCCGAACCGGGCGAACTCATAGAGAGCATTCTTCGAGAAATGGGCGGGCGAGAGAGAGCCCTCGCTCTTGGCGTTGCGCAGGCCGAACGGAATGAGCAACGAGTTGCCGACGACCACGCCCAACAGGATGCCGAACGCTCCCATCTTGGCGCTTGCCACGAAGTACACCCCGAACGCGGTGGCAAGCAGCGTGGACGCCACGGCAAGCATCGCGTACGCGGACGCACGGTTTGCCGCCCGCATGATCTGTTGCAGCACCTGGACCAGGTAGTTCACGCCAAGTCCCAGGAAAGCGACCGGCATGAGTCGTTGGACGCCCGCGCTGAACGTGCCGGGTAGGGCATAGACGACGACGGCGGCGATCGCGGAGACGGCGGCGATGGAGCCGATCGTCATCCACAGGATCGTAGCTATGTACGTGTCGCGCTGGCCCTGTCGCTCGTATGCCCAGTAGAACCGCACGACCGATGAAGTGATCCACGCCGTGGCGAGCGTCGCGGCCAGGCCCGTTACCGAATTCACCAGGTAGAAGTTGCCATAGTCGACCTTGTCCACCATGTGCGTGAACACCGGCACCGTGACGAGCGACGTGAGCGCCGGAACGAAGCGCACGGGGAAGTACTTGAGGGCGTCACCGCCCGCGCCTCGCAAGATCTGCTTGAGCACTCAGTCCTCCATTGTCTCCATTGTCATCCGGTATCTCTGCCGCCCGAACTGCATCGGCCGAGGTTGACTGGTGCGCACATCCGGCGGCCGTTCAGGCATCCGGCGATCGTAGTCCAGGTCGCCGTCTCTCCGCGTGTCTCATATACTGTACGTCAACTCACCGTCAACGAACTCCCCGGGGGGCACATGCGCAACCGAACCATGTTGACACTCCTTGTCGCCGTTCTCATCGGAATCCTCTCGGCCGCTCCGGCCGGGGCCTGGGTGGCCGACTTCTTCGAGAAGTCCGCGTCCGGGAATGCTGTGTACGAATCGATGGTCATCCATCCCGAGGCTGTCTACGACGCGGACTCGGATACCACCTACCTCGTGTATCAGGGGCGTGACCTCGACCCCTACGTGATCGCGTACGACCATGCACGCAGCGCCTGGGGGTCGGCCAGCGTGGTGGGCACCAACGCGCTCAACGGCGACTCGCACGGGGGCCCGGCGCTCATCATCGACGGCGACGGATACCTCAACATCTTCTACGGCTCGCACGGCACGCCGCTCAGGCTCGCCCGATCCAAGTACCCTCACTCCGACGATGAGTGGGTCGACATGGGCACGATCATGGCCGGAGGCCAGCCACTCGTGAGCACGTACTGCCAGCCACACGTGGAGACGTCGGGCACCATGCGACTCTTCGCGCGAAGTGACGGCGGCGAGACCAAGGGCGACTGGGTGTCGATCACATCGTCTCCGACGGCGGGCGGCGGCCTTGTGTGGAGTGCGCCCGAGACCGTCCTTGACGGGTCGACGTACGACTCCACACAGCCCACGACGACGGGCGATTACTGGTACGTCAACACCGCGACGAAATCCAACGGCGGCTACCACGTGGCCGCGGTATGGCGGGACATGTCCAACGCCACGAACCAGTTCATCCGGCAGAACCTCTACTACTTCACGTGGCGTCCCGGGGTCGGCGCGTTCTCGGCCGCCGGTGAGTCGGTGACGGCCACGCTCACCATGGCATCCAGGGCGTCGCTCGAGCCAACGGGCGTGGTGGTCGACTCCGGCGACGAGTACACCGACCAGGTCGTGGTTCGCGAGGGTGCCGACGGCGAGCCGGTGGTCCTGTACCTTGCGGGCACGAACGAACCGCCGGCGTACGCATGGCGGTTCGACCGATGGAGCGGCAGCGCGTGGCAGGAGAGCACGATCGCCGACACGGACAACCTGTTCGACGCCGGCGCGATCGAGGTCAACCCCGACGGGAGCGTCGACGCCTTCCTCGTGACCGGTGGTGAGGCGGACGACCAGGCGCTGCCCGGCGAGGAGCTGATGGCCACACGCGGTGGCGACATCGCCATGTGGCACTCGGCGGACGCCCTCACCTGGATGCTCACCCGCACGATCATCTCGTCTTCCGGCGCGGCGACGCGCTTCAACGATCCGCAGGTGGTGAGCGGTCACAATGGCGGCGCCAGACTGCTCTTCTCAGAGTGGGATAACGACGTCTCCAACTATATCCGCAAGGTGTACCTCTGGAACGACGACGGATTCGTGGGCCGCGAGTTCACACCCCAGATCCATCGGCTGGCCGGTGTGAACCGGATCGAGACCTCGGCCGAGATCTCGCGCAAGGGATTTCCCGCGGGAGCTGGTGCGGTCATCGTCGCGTCGGCGTGGGACTACCCCGACGTGCTGTGCGGTGTTCCGCTCGCGCAGTCGTACCGGGCGCCCGTGCTGCTTACCGACTCTCGCACCGCCGCTGGCACGGTATACCAGGAGATCAGACGTCTGGGTGCGCTCGACGCTGTCGTGCTCGGCGGCAAGGCAAGTGTCTCGTCCACCGCATACGCCGAGGTCAACGCCGCGGTAGTAGCCAACGCGGCGGACCTGTCGGCCGAAACGAGGAGGACGATATACTCGTCGATCAAGCGCATCGGTGGCGACAACCGGTACCAGACGTCCGCTCTCATCGCGGCGTCACTTGCCGAGCGGCGCGGCGTGCCCGAGAAGGTGATGCTGGCGTCTGGGCTGTCGTTTGCGGATGCGCTCAGCGTGTCGCCGTACGCTGCCAGAAAGGGCTACCCGGTGCTGCTCACACCGCCATCGACACCTGTGACGGACACGATCGCGGCCATCGTCTCACTCGAGACGCCGAGCATCGTGGTCATCGGCGGTGAAGCGGCAGTGAGTGCCGAGGTCGAGGTGGCGTACGGGCGGTTCACCGGCCCGACCGAGCGGTGGGCAGGCAGCGACCGGTACGAGACAGCGCGCGTGGTGGCTCAGCATTCGATCGATGCCGGGCAGCGCATGGAGCGGTTCATGCTTGCGTCGGGCGACGCGTTTCCCGACGCCGTGAGCGGGGGTTTGCTGGCCGCGCGCTACAACGGGGTCATGCTTCTCACTCCGTCAGCGTGGTTGCATCCGGCAACGAAGGCGCTCATCGACATGCAGGGTGGCAAGGTGCTCGACGTGTACGTACTTGGTGGCAGCGGAGCGATCGCACCGAGCGTGGAAAACGAGGTTGCGCTGTCGCTTTACGACCGCTGAGCAAGCGAGGCGTAGAGTCCGACGAGCGCGGGGGCTTCGGCCTCAAGGTTCCAGTGCTCGATCACGGCCTTCCGCCCGGCGGCTGCCATGGCACTCGCAAGCGTCGGGTTCGAGAGCTCTTCCACTTGCCGAGCCAGGTCGCCGGCATCTCCCGAGCGGAAGACAAGACCGGATCCGGCATCTCGCACGATGCGGGCGAGGGGAGCGCAGTCGCTTACGAGCACGGGACGTCCCAGCGCCATGTACTGGAACAGCTTGTGCGGAACGGTAGCGTCGGTGTGGGCCGAGCGGCGGTGCGGTACGAGGGCGATGTTCGCGTCGGCGATGTACGTCATCGCCTCGTCCTTGGCGAGCCAGCCGGTGAACCGCACCGAGTCACCCAGCCCCAGCTCGGCGGCACGTGCCTTCACGCCCGCCAGCGCGGAGCCGTCGCCCACGATCGTCAGCGTTGCCGCGGGGTCGTTGCGAAGGATCTGCGGCATGGCCTCGACCGACGTGTCCAGACCCCGATGCGGACCGATACCACCCACGTAGACCAGGCGCGCGCCTCTGCTGAAGTCCAGTGGCAGCGGTTGCGCCGGTACGAGTGCGAGCGGCTCGGTATTACCAAACACCACCGTGCGGTCGGCGTCCGCGCCCAGGCCGACGATCCGATCCTTCGCCTCGTCGACGACCACGATCACCCGGTCGGCTTGTTTGACCGCCCGCTTCTCGAGCCTGGCGGCGCGTGCGGGCGAGAACAGGAGTCGGTTCGCAAGCCGCTTGCCGCCCCACTGAGCGAGCGCGGCGGGGTAGTTCTCGTGCAGGTCCAGCACCAGCGGGACGCCGTGTGCTCTGGTGGCGCGGATAGCCGAGGGTACGTACGGCAGGTCGTGCAGGTGGAGCGCGTCCATGCCGTGGTCCACGATCATCGATTCCATCGCCGAGCGCCACGACGGCGAGTCCATCGTGACCAGGAAGATGGCTGAGTCGAGCTTCCGGCGAAGCCCGGAGCCGGGGTACACCCGGTGCCGGAATGCCGTGAGCGGACCCACCCGCTCCTGCATCGGCTGCCTGCCGTCCCCGCGGCACAGTAAGAAGACTTCGTGCCCGGCGTCGGCGAGGACCCGCGCCTCTTTGTCCACGCGGATATCCGGCGGATAGGGGTGGTTTGGCAACAACATGCCGATGCGCACGGCGACTCCGGGGGCGGTCATAGTTGTGTCACACACTGATAACGGGCGACGTCGTACGGTTGTGGTCGTACGCCGCCAGTCCGTATAGTATCGGACTCGTGAACCTCACCCGACCCCGAAACGTGCTCATTATAGCGTACGAGTTCCCTCCCTCCGCCGGTGGCGGCGTGCAGCGAATCATGAAGCTCGCACGCTATCTCCCGGACTCGGGTTGGCAGCCGTACGTTATCACCGCTACACCCGCATGGGGTCGACCCAGGGATGACGCACTGCTCGTGCAGACGGCTGGAATCCCCGTCACTCGACTTGGAAACCGCAACGTCTCGACGGCCATAGCGCGGCTGATCAGCTCCTTCAAGCGCCGTCCCCGAGGCGGTGCGAGCGCGGCGTCCGGCCCAGCGCAACCCGCCGCCGGCGCGCCCCTGGCAACCGCGTCAGGGTCGAGCGCCGCCCGTTCGCCCTTGAGTACGCGCATCGTGCGACGTCTCATGTTCGACACGGCCGCACTCTGGGCTGCTCGCGTTCCGGCTGCCGCCGTGCGGCTGAGCCGTGAGGTCACGATCGACGCTGTGATCGCCTCGGGGCCGCCGCACTCGGCCCTGGTAGCGGGCGCGATCACCGCGAAGCGCCTGGGTGTGCCATTCGTCGCCGATGTCCGGGATCCCTGGCTGGAGGGCCCCGCCTACAGATGGCCCGACGATCCGCGTAAGGATGCGCGTTCCATACGCCTCCACGCCGACGTGATGCAGGCGGCCGCGGTCGTGCTCGCGGTCTCGGATCCGATAGCCGCGGAGTCGCGTGGCGCCGGGGCATCCTCGGCCGTCACGATCGCCAACGGGTTCGATCCGGCCGACGTGCCGACATGGGCGCCGCAGGCGGGACCGTTGCGCGTGGCGTTCATGGGGCGCTTCTACGACACCACGGACCCTGGCCCGTTCCTCGACGGTGTCGCCGAGGCGGTCCGCCGTGGTGGCGCCGCGTCGGATCTTGTCATCGAGATCGTGGGTCCTCCGTCCGCTCTCGCCCGGGATGGCGTCGCTGCGCGGGGACTCGAGTCGCGTGTTGTCGAGCATGGCTTTCGCGCCCACGCCGATGCTCTTGCGATCGTCTCAACGGCCGACCTTGGGCTCGTGACCATCACGGATCGACCCGGCGCCGAGGCCATCTACACGGGCAAGCTGTTCGAGTACATGGGCATGGGGCTGCCGGTCCTGCTCGTGGGCCCTACTAACGGCGTGGCCGCCCGACTGCTTGCGGAGTCGCGCGCGGGACTCTCGATCGCTCCGGCCGACACCTGCGCGATCGCCGATGCACTCGAGCGCATCGCCTCGCAGAAGCAGGCGGGCACGCTTGCGTGGAATCCGGATGCCACGGTAGTCTCTCGCTACGACCGTCGCGCGCAGGCCGCGCACGTCGCGCGTCTTCTCGACGGGACCCTGTCGTGAGCGCGCTCTCACACGCGGGATCGTCACCCGTCGTTGGTGGTGCGATCGCCGTCGCCACGGGCGTGGCCGCTGCGGTCGCGTACCGGGTCGCAGGCTCGAGTAGTGCCGTGGCCATCGTGGGCGCGTTCATCGCACTCTCGTGCGCCGTGCTGGTGCTGCGCCGACCCGAGTACGGTGTTGTGGTGATGCTGCTGGCACTGCCACTCGACATCGCGGGCCGTATCATCTCGGAACCGGTGGCGGTGACGGTCTACCACCTCTCGCTGCTGCTGATGCTCATCGCGTGGACCCGGGCGTGGTTGAGGGCGCCCGCCGATAATCGCCCCCGCGTCTCGGTCCTTGACATCGGGATCGCAACACTCGTCGCCGCGGCGATATGGTCGCTCCCGGGCTCGCTCAATCCGTCGGTCACGCTCGTATCCATCACGCGGCTGGTGTTCTTGTGGCTCTTCTTCCTGTCGGTCGTGACCTTCGTCAGAACCGAACGAGATGCGCTTCGCGTGGTGGCAACGGTCGTGTTCACGGCGGCCGCGTCCGCGATGTTGGCATTCGCGCAGGGCCGCATCGCGGACTTCCCGATCGGCACCACCCATCTCGACTACACGCTCGGCGAGGTCGCGCAGGTTCGTCCGAGCGCGTTCTTCGAGGACCCCAATCTCCTTGGAACGTTCCTGTCCGTCGCGGTCATCGCGGCGCTCGCGCAAGCGATCCACGCCAGGCGCTGGGTCGACGCGCTCACCTGGCTCGTCGCTTCGGCGGTGTGTGGCGCGGGGCTCATCGTCACGCTCTCGCGCACCGCGTTCGTCGGTGTGGCTCTCGGCCTCGTCGTGCTCGTCCTCACGGCGCCCAGGCGGCGTCGCGCGTGGCTCGCCGGCGCGGGCCTGAGCATCGCCGTCATCGCGGTCATCATGGCGCCCGGGGCCATCGTCTCCCGTGCCGAGTCCATCTTCGACATCCAGCACGACTCGTCGATCCGCACGCGATACCTCATGCTCGGCTCCACCGTGGAGATGATCCGCGACGACTGGGTGTGGGGCACGGGGCTGGGCGCATACGAGAGGGCGTACCCCGCGTATCGCAAGCCTGGTGCGCTCACCTCCATCACCAAGCCGCATCAGCTCCCCCTGGCGATGTGGGCCGAGATGGGTATCGTGGGCCTGATCGCCGAACTGCTCATCGTGGGGGGCGTGGTCGCCGTGATTCGGCGCCGGCGTCACCGGGGATGGAACGTGTACGAGGCTCTGGGCGTGGCCGGGTTCCTGGCTGTGCTTGTCCAGTCGCTCTTCCAGTACTATTTGTACTTTGAGTACCTGTGGCTGTTCCTTGCGCTCACCGTCGCCGCCACCAGGTTCACAAGGGACGCCGAGGAGGTCTCTGCATGACACCCAAGACGATAGCCACCGCAGCGGTCGGAGCCGTCCAGCGCCAGTGGTGGATCGTGGTGGTCGCGATGCTCGCCGCCGCGGTGTCCGGCTATGCGCTCGCGTACGATCAGCAGACCACGTATGCCGCACGGGCCACGCTGCGCGTCGACTCGTCGGTACTGGCTCGCGTGTCCGGACTGCCGGGACCCGAACGGCTCATCAAGGCCATCGGCGCCGAGAGCTTCCGTGGTACGCTCGCCAGCCAGACCAAGGTCCCGGCCGACGAGATCAAGACCTCGCTCAAGGCGTACACCGTTGGTTCCCCGGCCGATACTTTCGTGCTCCAGTACACCGGTACCGACAGCGAGCAAGCCAAGCTGGTCGCGTCCGCTGCCGCGGCGTCCACCATGAAGGCGGTGACCGAGCTTGGCGCAACGGAGCTCGACCGTCAGGCCGCGGTCATCGCCGATACCGAGGCGCTGCTTGCCACGCTCGAATCGATCATCGTCGAGACCGATTGGGAGCGAGCGGACCTGGCGTTCCGGACCTGGCAGGCGCGCCGCGAGCTTGCTGACGCGCGGGCCCTGCAAGCCACGTACGACCGGGCCTACGTCCTCGAACAGGACGTGTCCGTGACCGCCAGTTCCGCCGCGGGCAAGCGTCTGAACGACGCGGTTGGCGCAGCGGTCATCGGCCTCGTCGCGGGACTCCTGCTGGCACTTGTGCGCGAGCGGCTTCGCCTGCGAGGCGCTCGTGGGTGACCCGGGCGACCTTCGGCCGTCGCAGATGCTCCGCGGAGTCGCTATTGCGAAGCAGTTCCCAAACGACGCCGAGCCGTTCCGCGGTTCGTTCACGCTCGAACAACTTCGCGCAACGGTCGCGGAAGTCGACTGGCAGGTGATCGCGCCGATCCCATGGGCGCCTCGCTGGCTCGCCGGAGCGCTGCGACGCCCATACGTGACCGGAGCGCCAACGGTGGACGGCATGCCCGTATACCGCCCGCGCTACCCCGTGCTTCCGCGGCGCCTCCTGTACACTACCGTCGCTCCCGCGATGGCCTTCGCCTCCCGCGGGGCGTTCACACACATCGTGGGATCGCATCGGCCGCAGTTCGTGCACGCGCACGGCGTCTACCCCAGCGCATCAGCAGCGCGGCGGCTCATCGGATCTTCGGGCACCCCACTCGTCGTTTCTGTGCATGGCTCGGACCTTCGCTCCAACCTCGTTCGTCCCGCATGGGCTCGCGAGGTACGGGCCACGCTCTCATCAGCCGCGGCCGTGGTCTGCGTGAGTTCGCACCTTGCGCGTGAAGTGAGCGCACTTGGATGCGTGGATCCCGATCGCGTGGTCGTGGTTCCCAACACCTTCGATGTCTCGCGGTTCGACTACGTCGAGCGCGCCGGGCACGACGGTCCCACGCGTCTGGTCAGCGTGGGCAATCTCGTCCCCGTGAAGGGGCACGACGTGCTACTTCGAGCGTTTTCGATCGCCGTGCGTGGCGGACTCGATGCGACACTCGAGCTGGTGGGAGGCGGTGTCGAGTCCGAGAGGCTCAAAGCCATCGCCGTCGAGGAAGGGATCGTAGACAGGGTGGGCTTCTCGGGTCCGCTGTGTGACGCCGATCTCGTTGCCGCGCTTGCGCGCGCGGATGCCTTTGTGCTCGCGTCCAGGAGCGAAGGGTTTGGTGTGGCCATCGTCGAGGCGCTCGCCACAGGTCTGCCCGTACTGGCGACCCGTTGCGGCGGCCCGGAGGATATCGTGCGCCCCAGGGACGGGCTTCTCGTCGACGCAGACGATGTGGATGCGTTCGCGGCGGGCATCGTGGAGCTGGTGGCGTCGCTGCCCACGCGGAACCGTGGCGCGCTGGCCAACGACGTTCGCGAGCGGTTCAGCCCCGCGAAGGTGGGGGCCGGTCTGGTCTCGGTCTACCGTTCGGTCGTAGAAGGTCGCGCCCTTCCAGGAGGTTCTTAGCATGGGTGATCGCGTTGTCATGATCCTCTCCAACGACTGTGTCTCGGATCCGCGGGTCGAGAAGGAGGCGCAGGTCATCGTCGAGAGTGGTCGAGACGTGACGATCCTCGCGTGGGACCGCGCAGGTGCGGCGCCCGCACGCGAAGAGCGACGCGGCTTCGTCATCGAGCGGCTCGGCCCGCAGGCACCGTACGGTGCGGGGATCAAGAGCCTGCCGCTCTTCCGGGCGTTCTGGGAAAACGCAGCGGCCCGAGCGGTCGAGATGAGCCCCGATGTCATCCATTGCCACGACCTCGACACGGCGCCGGTGGGTATGCGTGTGGTGCGCGAGTGCCCAGGGACGAAGTTCGTGCTGGACCTGCACGAGCTCTACCGGGACTCGAGCGCCGTTCCGCAGAAGGGTCTCGTGGGCGCGATCGCGCGAGCGTACGTGGACAATCTCGAGCGCAGAGCCATGAAGGTAGCGGCGCTCGTGTTCGTGGCCCCGCCCGGAGCGTTCGACCGCTACGTGCGACTGGCCGGTGACCGCGCGATCCTCATCGAGAACGCGCCGGATGCCACCATGTTCCGGCCCCGCCAGACCCCGCGGCCGGACCGCCCGTTCACCGTGGGGTACATCGGCTCCAAGCGCTATCTACCCGAGCTGCTCATGCTCATCGAGATCATCAAGCGGAACCCGGACATGAACGGCCTTCTCGCGGGTGGGGGCGTGGCCGCGGAGGCCGTCGCACAGGCGGCGGCAGGTGTGGACCGGATAAAGACGGTCGGTCGCGTTCTGTACGAGGACATTCCCTCGTACTACCCGGAGATCGACGTGAGCTGGGTGCTCTATGACGCGTATCTTGGCAATGCTCAGATAGCGTTTCCAGTGAAGGTGATGGAGTCCATGGCCTGCGGCATCCCGATGATCGTCTACGGGAAGACCTGGATGGGTGACTTCGTTGAGAAGAATGGCGTTGGCTTTGCAGTAGACCCCGAGAACGCCGAGACCGAAGGTGAAGCGGCCCTCCGTCGCCTCATCGCGGAGCCGGGTCTGGGCGAGGCGATGGGCAAGCGCGGGCGAGCGATCGTGGAGGAGCGGCTGTCGTGGCAGGTCGTCTCGGACAAGATCGTTGACGCCTACGCAACGCTTGCAGGCAGAAGCTGACTCGAGGGCCCGATGTGGCCGATGATGGTACGATGTGTGTGAGGATGACGTCGTAGCACGCGGAGGAGTCTCAGCCGTGAATCACAGTAAACTCATCCGATTCTTCGCGTTCGTGTGCGTCTTCGCGCTCGTCGCTTCGATCGGAACACTTCCCGCGCAGGCTGTCGAACCGCTCGCGATCCCCGACTTCACGATCCATGGTGGCGGCTACGGCCATGGAATCGGACTCAGCCAGTACGGCTCCCAGGGCTTCGCACTCAAGGGCTGGACGTACGACAACATCGTCAAGCACTACTTCCAGGGCACGACCATCGCGACGGCGAAGAATCTCGATGTCCGGGTCTACCTGGACAAGGACGCAGAAGCGCGCTCGTCTTGGACGCTGCGGGCTATCGACAGTACGCTTACCGTGTACTCGGGAGACGTCAGTAAGAACCTCACGCCCAACGGCTACTACAAGTTCACGAACGTCAACGGAATCGTGACCGTCACGGACGGCGCTGGCAAGACCACTGCGACGTTCAGTGGGGACGTCACAGCGGATCCGTACGGTTACGCCACCGTGTTCGAGATCAAGGACGTCTCTGGGCCGAAGCTCAACGTGGACTACCCCAATGGGTACCCATACATGCGCTACCGTGGCAAGGCGCAGCTGGTGAGGAGCGGAACGAACGAGTTGGCGCTCGTCAACATGGTTCCGTTCCAGTACTACCTGTATGGGGTCGTTCCGCGGGAGAGCTTCGCTAGCTGGGATCCGGACGCGCTCAAGGCGCAGGCGATCGTCGCGCGCTCATACGCCAAGGCGAAGATCGACCCCGACGACGACGGTATTCGCGACGCCAACTTGAAGTGCACAACCGCCGATCAGGTCTACGGTGGTCACTCCCGCCTGAGCCAGGGAACCGTGGTGCCGCATGAGGCTTCCACCACAAATGCGGCTGTGGATGCGACTGATGCCAAGGTCGTCAAGAACGGTACGACCATCGTGCAGACGTTCTTCTTCTCCTCGTCGGGAGGGCACACCGCGAACATCGAAGACTCGTGGGGCTACTCCACCCCGCAGCCGTACTTCGTCGGGGTGGACGATCCATACGAGGGCGTCGCGAGTTGCCCGGATATCTCGTGGGAGGTCGAGAAGGACGGGATGACGCTGGCCGCGAACCTCAAGGGTTCCTCGGCCGTGGCGTCCGAGCTGTCCAACCACGGACTTCCTGCGGTGCCGGTGGGTGCCGGCACGTCGGTCTGGGTCACGGGTGTCACGATCGAGCAGGGTGTCTCCGGCTATCCGCGATGGGTCACGTTCCGCTTCTCCACCGGCGCTTCCGTCAAGCTCACGTCGTACACCGTGAAGTCCGCCTGCGGGCTCAAGTCGCCCAACTTCACGTTCTCCGGCTTCCCGATCACGCGCATCTCGGGGAGCAACCGCTACGACACGGCGGTCGCGCTCTCCAAGAAGACGTTTCCGGGGACTGCTCCGGCAGTCGTCATCGCGAGCGGCGATCAGTACGCCGACGCGCTTACGGGTTCGGCGCTTGCCGGGGCTGCGGACGGCGCGCTCCTGCTGACACATCCCGTGAGTCTCCCTACCGAGGTGAGCACCGAGATCAAGCGGCTGCAGCCGTCTGCGATCTACATACTTGGCGGCACCAGCGCCGTTTCGGCGGCGGTGGAGTCGGCGATCAAGGCCGCGCGACCGACCGCGACCGTCCAGCGCATCTCGGGCGTGGACCGCTACGAGACGTCGCGCAAAGTCGCCGACAAGACCCGGTCGCTCGTCCCGAACACGATCGCCGTCGTCGTAAGCGGGGAGACGTGGCCCGACGCCGCATCAGTCTCGGCTCTGGCGTACGCAAAGGCGTACCCGATCCTGCTCATCAAGAAGGTCGGGCTTACCAAACACGCTGCCGAGTTCCTCGCGGCCGCCAAACCGGCCACCACGCTGGTGGTTGGTGGAACGAGCGCGATCGGATCCTCGACCGAGGCGAGTATCACCGCGATCACCGCCGGGACCGCAAAGCGGCTCTCGGGATCCGATCGGTATTCCACGGCTGCGGCCGTCGCGAGGCACGCGGGAACGGTCGGTTTCACGTTCACCGACGTGTACATCGCCACGGGCGAGGCCTACGCGGACGCGCTTGCAGGTGGCATGCTCGCCGGGGCGCGCGCCAAGCCCCTCATCCTCACGCACCGCGACAGCTGTCCGTCGGGAACGGCTGCTCTCCTCCGGGAGAAGCGCACCACCATCGGCCAGATATGGCTCCTCGGTGGCACGGGCGCGATCTCCGATGCGGGTCTCAAGGCCATCGACTCGGTCATGATGGAGTAGGCTTGCCGCTCCCGGGGGATGAGCTAGGTTGGTAGGCAGCCGTCTCACCGAGGAGGACCCCATGCCGCTCGTTTCGCTCGATGTGCCCGAGGCCGACGTCCGTCGGGTGCTCGATGCGGCGCCCGAACCTCCGCGAGTAGCGATCGTGCTGGGCTCCGGTCTGGCCGGCCTGGCGGACGAGGCGACCGAGGGCGCGACCATCCAGTACAGCGAGCTCGAGGGGTTTCCGCATGTCGGGAAGGTCGCCGGTCATGCCGGACGGCTGGTCGTTGGCAGACTGGCGGGCACGCCGGTGGCGCTCTTCGGCGGCAGGGCACACCAGTACCAGGGGGTGAGCGCGCTCGATGCCGCATATCCCGCGCGACTCGCGGCTGCGCTCGGCTGCGAGACGCTGATCGTCACGAACGCCTCGGGCGGTGTTGCCGATGGCCTCGAGACGGGCGACGTCGTGCTTATCTCGGATCACATCAACCTCATGGGCACCAACCCGCTCATCGGCTGGCCCGGACCCGACGGCGGATTCCCGTTCGTCCCGATGCGGGACGCGTACGACCCTGAACTCATCACGCTCGCGAGTGAGGTCGCCGACGAGCAGGGTCTCCAACTCAAGCCCGGCGTCTACACGGGTCTCCTCGGCCCGAGCTACGAGACGCCGGCAGAGGTGCGGTACCTCAAGAGCATCGGAACCGACGTCGTCGGCATGTCCACGGTTCCCGAGGTCATCGCAGCCCGCGCACTCGGATTGCGTGTGCTGGGGTTCTCGGTCGTCACGAACGTGGCCGCCGGCACGGGCCTCTCGCACGCCGAAGTACTCGCGGCGGGGAAGGCCGCGGGGGACGCCCTTTCTGCGCTGATGCTTGGTATACTGCGAAAGTTGTAGTCAACCGCCGTCTTGCGCGGCGTTCGTCTCGAAAGGACCACCATGGAATTTCACGTGAAGGATCCCTCACTTGCCGACGCCGGCAAGGCTCGCATCGAATGGGCCGACGCCGATATGCCGGTGCTCGCCGGCATCCGTGCGCGCTTTGAGGCTGAGAAGCCGCTGGACGGCATCCGTATCGCGGCGTGCCTGCATGTGACGACCGAGACGGCCAACCTCATGCGCACGCTCAAGGCGGGCGGAGCCGACTGCGTGCTCTGCGCCAGCAACCCGCTCTCCACCCAGGACGACGTGGCGGCCGCGCTTGTCGAGCACTACGGCATCCGCACCTACGCGATCAAGGGCGAGGACACCGAGACCTACTACTCGCACATCGACGCGGCGATCGCGCACAAGCCGCAGATCACCATGGACGACGGCGCTGATGTCGTGGGCCGCATCCACGCGGAGTTCCCGGAGGCCATCAACGGTATCCTCGGCGGCACCGAGGAGACCACCACCGGTGTTATCCGTCTTGCCGCGATGGCCGATGACGAGGCGCTCAAGTACCCGATCATCGCCGTCAACGAGGCCAACACCAAGCACCTCTTCGATAACCGCTACGGCACCGGCCAGTCCACCATCGACGGTATCATCCGCGCGACCAACCGCCTCATCGCGGGTCGCACGGTGGTCATATCCGGCTACGGCTGGTGCGGCCGCGGTATCGCCATGCGGGCCAACGGACTCGGTGGCAACGTCATCATCTGCGAGATCGATCCACTCAAGGCCCTCGAGGCCGTCATGGACGGCTATCGCGTGATGCCGGCGGTCAAGGCCGCCGAGTTCGCTGATATCTGGGTCACCGTGACCGGCGACATCAATGTCATCGATTCGCCCGCGTTCGACGCCATGAAGGATGGCGCGATCATCGCCAACTCCGGCCACTTCAACGTGGAGATCAACATCCCGCATCTGCGCGAGATGGCCGTCTCGGCGCGCGAGGTGCGCCCGCTGGTGGAGGAGTTCACGCTTCCCGATGGCCGTAAGATCTTCCTGCTTGCCGACGGTCGCCTGGTGAACCTGTCGTGCGCCGAAGGCCATCCCGCCTCGGTCATGGACATGAGTTTCGCGAACCAGGCGCTGTGCGCCGAGTTCATGGTGCAGAACTGCGCCGAGATGGAGCCGGGTGTGTACGAGGTGCCCGAGGAGATCGACGCCGAGATCGCCGCTCTCAAGCTGGCGTCGATGGGCGTGGAGATCGACGTGCTGACCGATGAGCAGGACAAGTACCTGAGCTCCTGGGAGGAAGGCACGGTCTAGCGATCGGTCCAACCGCGCGGGCCGGCGGACATCCGCCGGCCCGTGTTCGTATACGGGAGATGCGCATGGCGATCAATGACATTCCGCGCACGATCTGGTGGGAGGACGGCAAGGTCGTCCTCGTCGACCAATCCAGGCTGCCGCTCCAGGGCGATCTGCTCGTGTGCAACACCTACGAGGGCGTCTGCCACGCGATCCGCGGCATGGCGGTGCGTGGAGCTCCCGCTCTCGGCGTGGCGGCGGCGCTTGCCGTGGCACTGTGGGCGACGACCGAGGGCGCCGAGATCGACCACATGAGCACCTTTCTCGCCGGGCTCGATGCGGTGGCCGATGAGATAGCCTCCACGCGGCCGACGGCGGTCAACCTTGCGTGGGGTGCCGAGCGCATGAAGCGCTTCGCGCGCGACAACTCCGACGTCGGTCTCGACGAACTGCGTGACTTGATCGTCCAGGAGGCGCTTGCCGTGCGGGCCGAGGACGAGAAGCGGAATCGGGCGATCGGCGCCAACGGCACCGCGCTCATCGAGCCCGGGAGCCGCGTGCTCACGCATTGCAACGCGGGTTCCCTCGCTACGGCGTACTTCGGTACGGCGCTGGGCGTCATCTTCACCGCGCACGAGCAGGGCAAGATCGAGGGCGTGTGGGTGGACGAGACTCGTCCGGTGCTGCAGGGCGCCCGACTGACCGCCTGGGAGCTCAAGCTTGCCGGCGTACCCTTCAAACTCATCACCGACAATACGGCCGCCAGCGTCATGCGCGCCGGCTGGGTCGACGCTGTGATCGTCGGCGCCGATCGTATCGCCGCGAACGGCGACGTCGCCAACAAGATCGGCACGTACGGGCTTGCGGTGCTGTGCAAGGAGCACGGCATCCCGTTCTACGTGGCGGCGCCGACCTCGACGGTGGACCTTACACTCGCTACGGGCGACGACATCACCATCGAGGAGCGCGACCCGCGCGAGGTCACGGGCGTGACTGTCGCCGGCATCATCGAGCCCGACTCGGCCGCCGCGTCGCGCGCGTTCGACGTGCTCACCTTGGAGGGCCCATACCAGGTGCCGTTGCAAAAGGGGCACCAGCTCCTCATCGACCGCAAGGGTGCTGCCTACAAGTTCGACGGCTGGTTCCGGATCGCACCCCCGGGCGTTGAGGTCTACAACCCCGCATTCGACGTGACTCCCGCGGAGTACGTTACTGCGATCATCACCGAGCGCGGCGTGACGCGGGCGCCGTACGGTGAGTCACTGGCGGGCGCGTGCTGCGGCTCCGGTGCGATTCACGAGCTCTAGGAGAGTGGCGTGTCGATAGCGGCATTGATGACGGTGATCCTCGGGGTACTCGGCTATGTCGGCCTGGGCGTCGCGCTGCGTGTGGGCAAGCTTCTCACGCCGGAAGACTCGAAGCCCCTGAACACACTGCTCATCTACGTGGCGCTGCCCGCGCTGGTCTTCACGACCGTGCAGCCCGCCGAGGTGAGCGTGAAGCTGGTCGCCATACCGGGGCTGGCCTGGGTGATCGTCCTGGCAGGCCTGGCGCTGGCGCTTCTGGCAGCAAAGGCGTTCGGCCTGAAGGGCGCCGTTGCGGGCGCCTTCTTGCTCACTGCGGTATTCGGCAATACAGGCTACATCGGCTATCCGGTCGCCTCGGCGCTCATGGGCGACACGGGCCTCGTGCGCGCGATCTTCTACGACATCTTCGGCAACACCGCGGCGATCGTGACGATCGGCTCGCTCGTGGCCAGCAGGTTCGGCGAGCACGACATCAAGGTCGATCCCTTGCGCGAGATCGCCACGTTCCCGCCGTTCATAGCGCTCGCGCTCGCGCTGTTGCTGCGGTCAGTTGCCGTTCCGATTCCGGTAATGGATTGGTTGGGCGTCCTCGGTAAGCTCGTGGTGCCGCTCATCATGGTATCCGTCGGTCTATCGCTCAAGCCCGGGAGGCTCAAAGAGCACCTCCCGATAGTCTCGGCGATAGCAGTGATCAAGTTGTTGGTGCTGCCGCTTCTTGCGTGGGGTCTCGGTTCGCTCTTGCTCAAAGACGAGGCGTCCGTGCGGGTCCTCGTGCTTGAGGCGGGGGTCCCTTCGATGATGCTCACCGTGGTGATCGGCATGCGGTTCAAGCTTGATGTCGACCTGATCGCCTCGGCGATCCTGGTCACGACGGTGGGGGCGATCGTCACGATCCCGCTGCTACAGCTGCTCGTGTAGCGTCGCGCCCCGGGAGGGGAGTGCGCGCGCAATGCTGATAGCGGGGCTGCTCGACCTCATCGCGCCAACCCGGTGTGCCGGATGCGATCTGCCCGGAAGCACGATGTGTCCCGCGTGCGCCTCCGCGATCGTTCGTGCTGATGCCGATACCAGCTGTACCCGGTGCGGTGCGATCGGTGCGGGAAGCGGCGGTGCCCGCTGCGTCGAGTGCGAGGGCCGCGAGTTCGGATTCGAGGCGGCGCTGGCGGTTGGCCCGTTCGAGCCGCCGTTGTCGCGTGCGATAACGCTCTACAAGGATTCCGGTGAGCGCCGCTACTCGGGGTTCCTGGGCGCCATTCTCGCGGATACCTGCAGCCGGTGGTCCGGTTGGCCAGACGTCGTCGTGCCCGTTCCGCCAACACGGGCCGCTCGTTCTCGCCGGGGGTTCGACCACACGCTGCCGCTCGCACGCGCGGTCGGCGACGCGCTCGCGGTCCCGGTCGAGCGTCGGCTGTGCGTCTCGGGCCGGCGGGACCAGCGAGCACTTGGTCGTGATGCGCGTTTCGCCAACATGGCGGGGGCGTTTTCGGTCGTTGGTGAGGTCGGTCTGCCCACCAGGGTGCTACTCGTGGACGACGTGATGACAACGGGGGCCACGCTTGATGCGGCGTCCAGGGCACTCCTGGCGGCCGGTGCGAGCCACGTGCGGGTCATCGTGCTCGCCCGCGCGTAGCGAGCGCGCCCGTGCTCATCTGCTACACTTCTGAGTGCTTCCATCCGGGTCTGTGGTTGCGGGCGCTTCGGCGCCCCAGTCCAAGGTAGGCGCGGCCGAAAGGACCCACGTAAGCACGTGCGGCTCGGCCGGCGTGCGAGCATGGCGCGCCTTAGGGGTAAGTCGTACCGTTCGCGTTCTCGCGGGCGAGAGGGCCGGTAGTGAGATGACATCAAGCGGAAGCCCCGGTACGCGAGTGTGGGGCCAAAGACCAGGTCAGCCGGATGGAAGTACCTCGATATCTGACAGGAGGTAAGGATGTCACGACTGCGGATAGCACCGGCGATCCTTGTGGCGTCGTTGCTCGTGACGGCCCTCGGCGGATGCGCCAAGAAGGCCGAGGAGCCGACGCTTACTCCCACGGTCGCACCTCCTGTGATCGTCTCGGCTGGAGTGCTCAAAGCCGGCGTCGAGATGGACTATCCGCCATTCGCGGGTGAGGACGAGGGTCAAAAGGTCGGCATCGACATCGATGTGGCCGCCGCGATCGCCGAGCGCCTGGGACTCACGCTCGAGCTCGTGGACGTCTCCACCGCCGACATCCCGAAGGCGCTCGAGGGCAAGCAGATCGATATCGCGCTTGGAGCCACTCCCATCACCGATGCCATCCTCGGAAACGTCACGTTCGCGGGCTCGTATCTCAGCGACGGCCCGGCGCTTTTCTCGGTGTCGGCCTCGTCGACCGCCGCGGCAACAGGCACGGTCGCGCCCGAGGCCGGTAGAGACCCCGACGACCTCGCCTCGCTCAAGGTTGGCGCGCAGAAGGAATCCGCCGCGTTCTGGGCGCTCCAGTCCGAGTACGGCGAGGGCTTTGTCACATCTTTCGACACGCTTCGGGCGGCCTTCGAAGCACTCGCGGCCGGGCAGGTCGACGTTGTCGCATGCGATGCGGTCGTGGGCGCGTATCTCGCACGCGACTTCCCGACCATCGCGTATGCGGCGCAACTCTCACCGGCGGTTCCGCTTGGAGTCGCGGTCGGCAAGGACGCCACCGACCTGGAGACCGCTGTGCGTGATACGCTCGACGCGCTCGCGGGCGAAGGCGTGCTCGACGCCATCCGTGCGAAGTGGGTGGGGACTCTCCCCAAGCTTGAGGTCAGCTCGTCCGAGGAGAACTCAGTCACCCCGTAGGCTCACTCATTCTGTATCAAATCATGCAAGGCCCACGCAGTGGCGTGGGGTCGTATTGCATACATCTGGCGAGCGGCTGTATCATCGCACTGAGGGTTCCATCAGGATTCGGGAATTGCGGTATAGTTATGCATCGTTGGCGGTAGCGAGCGCTTCAGGGCGCTCGGGCATCTTAGGGCAATCAGGAGGAGGACCCATGAGTAGGACCAGCAGGCTGTTTGCGCTGCTCCTCGTCGTCGCTCTCGTCGCGAGCATGTTCGCTCTCGGCGGTTGCGCGAAGAAGGAGGAGACCACCCCGGCGACCGACGGGACAGAGACCCCGGCCGTGGAGCTGAAGACCATCGAGGCAGGCAAACTCCTCGTCGGTTCCGACACGGCGTTCCCGCCGTTCGAGTCGATGAATGGTGACGTTGCCGAGGGTTTCGACGTTGACCTGATGAAGGCCATCGGCGACAAGCTCGGTCTCGAAGTCGTCTTCATGACCGAGATCTTCGACACTCTGATCCCGACGCTCAAGGCTGGCGGCAAGTTCGACGTCATCGCCTCCGGCATGACGATCAAGCCCGAGCGCGAGCTGGAGATCGACTTCACCGATCCCTACTACGACTCGAACCAGTCGATCGCCATGAAGGAAGGCTCGACCTACACGGGTCCCGCCGACCTCGCCGGCAAGAAGATCGGCGTGCAGTCCGGTACGACCGGTGAGGCATGGGCCAAGGAGAACGTCGAGGGTGCCACACTCGTTCCGTTCAAGAACGCCACGGACGCCTTTGCCGCCCTGCAGGCCGGCAACGTCGATGCAGTGGTCAACGACCTGCCTGTTACCACCGAGCTCCTCAAGGATGACTCGCGCGGTATGGCGATCGTCGCCCAGATTCCCACGGGCGAGCAGTACGGCTTCGGCGTGAGCAAAGACAACCCCGATCTCAAGGCAGCCATGAACACGGCGCTTGAGGAGCTTCGGGCGGACGGCACGTACGACGAGATCTACCAGAAGTGGTTCGGGATTCTTCCCGAATAGCTGACGTGCACGACCGGTTCTGTGTATTCTTCGGGGGACTCCTGATTCGTCAGGGGTCCCCCGTGAATATCCGGCCACGATAGGGGCATGCATGTTCGCTGTGACCTGCAAGTACCGGTACAGGCTTCTCGCTGCGGCGATCCTCGCCGTCGTGCTCTCGCTGACGATCGCACCGCTGGCCTTCGGGATGACGGACGCGAAGGTCACCGTGGATCGCGACACCGGCGGACAGCCCACGCGCTTCACGTTCGCCGCCACCATCGAAGACGACGTGGCGGTCACCGAGATCGCGTTTGCGTTCCTTGAGGGATTCGACACAGAAGACGTCGCAGTCGACGTCACCTTGCTTGAAGGTCTCAAGCGCATCGATGCTGCGTACACCTTCGGTGTCGACGACGACGGCGTTGTGCGGGTCGCGTTCGATCCGCCGATCCCGGCCTCCAGCAACCTGTTCATGCAGGTGCGCGATGTCGTGACGCCCATCGCAGGCGGCACGTACGAACTCCCCGTCACCTACACGGCCGTAACCGCGGGGGGAGTCACCGAGGAGCGCACGCTCGAAGGACTCACGTTCAAGTACAAGACACCTCCCCGGGACGAGATCATCTCGCGCTGGCTCGAGAATCAGGGCTGGGTAGAGGCGTGGAACAGCATCAAGATCCTCGACCTGTTCCTCAAGCCGCAGCAGTTCGTGCGAGCGGTCCCGCTGTTGTTCGCGGGGTGGCTCATGTCGCTCGCGCTCGTGCTGACCGCGTTCCCGCTGTCGATCATCGGTGGCCTGGGCACCGCGTTCATGAAGATGTCCAAGGTCCCGCCGATCCGATGGCTCGCGGCGGTCTACATCAACGTGATCCGGGGCACACCGCTGTTCCTGCAGATCTTTGTGGTCTTCATCGGTCTCAGGACCACGGGACTGCGGTTCCCGGACTTCATCTCGGCCATCGCCGTACTCACGCTCAACTCCTCGGCGTACCTGGCCGAGATCTTCCGAGCGGGCATCCAGTCGATCTCCAAGGGCCAGTTCGAAGCTGCCTCATCGCTTGGCATGACGTACTGGCAGGCGATGCGCTTCGTGATCATCCCGCAGACAGTGCGTCGCGTGCTGCCGACGATGACATCCGAGTTCATCTTGCTGTTCAAGGACACCGCGCTCTTTGCGGCTGTCGGCATCTTCGAGCTCATGCTGCGATCGCAGAACTTCGTGGCCCGGTCGGGTAACCTCACAGCGTATGTCGTGGCGGCGTTGTACTACCTCATCATCACCATCCCGCTCATCAATCTGGTGGGACGTCTGGAGGCCAAGCTCGCGCAGTCGGAGCACGGCGTCACCGCCGCGCCATCCAAGCGCCATCGGCATCAGCAGCCCGGTGCGATGCTATCGGGACCTGATTTCGAAACAACCGCCGCTCAGCATGAATCGAGGTGAGTGCTATGACTCAGCCTGTCGTTCGCATCGTTGACCTGCACAAGTCATTCGGCTCCCTTGAGGTGCTGAAGGGCGTCAACATCGAAGTCCGGCGCGGCGAGGTGGTCGTCATCCTTGGTCCCAGCGGCTCGGGCAAGTCGACCATGCTTCGTTGCGTGAACCATCTTGAAGAGCCCACAAGTGGTGAGGTCTGGCTTCAGGACGTGCAGATCAATGCCCCTGGCACCAACGTGAACAAGGTGCGCGAGCACATCGGCATGGTGTTCCAGAGCTTCAACCTCTTCCCACACCTGACGGCCAAAGGGAACGTGATGCTCGCCCAGCGCAAGGTGCTTGGACGCGGCGAGGACGAAGCATCGCGCATCGCTGATGAGCAGCTTGCGAAGGTCGGGCTCTCTGACCGCGCGGACCACTATCCCTCGCAGCTTTCCGGTGGTCAGCAGCAGCGTGTTGCAATCGCCCGGGCGCTCGCGATGGACCCGATCGTGATGCTCTTTGACGAGGTCACCTCGGCACTCGATCCTGAACTCGTTCGTGACGTACTCGAGGTCATGAAGGGACTTGCTCGCGGTGGAATGACGATGCTCGTCGTGACGCACGAAATGGGCTTTGCCCGTGACGTGGCGACGCGTGCCGTGTTCATGGACGGCGGCGTCATCGTCGAGGAGGGCACCCCGGCCGAGGTCTTCGACACCCCCAAGCACGAACGGACCAAGGACTTCCTCGGTCACATCAGGTAGGTTTCTGGAGTTCCGTACCCGCGTCCGGTGCCTTGGGGCACCGGTTCGCGGGTATGTTCTGATCGTCCGGACGATGAGGAGGTCCACGATGAACATGATCGTCAAGGGACGCCGTATGGAGGTCAGCCCTGCCATCCGCGAGTACGCCGAGGAGAAAGTCGGCCGCGTTGCCAAGATGCTCGACGACAACAAGATCCTGAGCGCCGAAGTCGAGCTGTACGCGGAGCGGAACCCTTCGATCGAGAAGGGGCACGTCGCAGAAGTCACCATGTATACAACGGGCCATGTGATCCGTGCCAAAGAGGCCGCCGGCGACATGTACGCCGCCATCGACATCGTCTCCGAGAAGCTTGAGCGGCAGGTTCGCAAGTTCAAGACGAAGATGCTCGATCGTCACAAGGCACCGGCTCAGCTGCCGGAGCCGGTCGAGTCGGAAGAGGTTGAGGTCGAGCCTGTTATCGTCAAGACCAAGATCGTCGAGGTCAAGCCCATGTCATCCGAGGAAGCCATCCTCCAGATGGAGCTGCTCGGTCATGACTTCTTCGTGTTCTCCTCGGCCGAGACAGAGGCGATCAACGTGCTGTACCGCCGCAACGACGGCGACTACGGGCTGATCGAGCCCCGATAGCACTGATCCAGACACACGGATTCGAACGGGAGGGAGCCTTGCGGCCCCTCCCGTTCGTGCTTGTGCGGCGCCCTCTCCGCGGGGGCGAGCGGTTGACACACGGGTACCCGAGGGCTTGAATGAGTCTGGTGGTGGCTATCCCGGTTCTCGCACGAGTTGCAGTCAAATTGCAGTAACGGACGAAACAGGGGGCACTAGTGGAGCAGAATGTTTCGGCGAGCACGCTCGCTGAGATCGAAGAAGCTCTCTCCCAGGTCTCGGAGATCAGGGCGGCACGCGTCGTCGCGTCGCCCGAGGGCTTTATCCAGGAGATCCACGTCTTGGCGCTTCCCACCAAGTCGCCCAAGCAGCTTGTGCGCGACATCGAATCCACGATCATGGCTGCCTTCGGCATTCCTGTGGACCACAAGAAGATCTCAATTGCGCAGCTGGGGCAGGACGTCATGCCGCGCGACGAAGTTGCCGTGCAGCCCCGGGCTCTCATTCGCTCTATCAACGCCGAGGTGAGCGGGGTTCACGCTCATACCACGGTCACCCTCGAGCTGGAAGGCGACCTCCACGTTGGCGAGGCTTCAGGTCCGGCCAGCCAGACGGCCCGGCAGCGTCAGGTGGCCCAGGCCACGCTGAACGCCGTCGAGGAGTACTTGGGCGGCACGATGACCTTCGCTTTGGAGGACGTAGACATCGTCCGCCTCGGCAGGGAGTCCGTTGCGGTAGCGTGCGTCGTCCTGGTAACGTCACTGGGCGAGCAAGCTTTCTCGGGCGCAGCGCTTGTGCGCATGAACGAGAAGGACTCGATCGTGAAAGCGACGCTTGATGCGATCAACCGCCGCATGGGTTTCTTGACAACCTCATAGACACCAGTTTGGGCCAACGCCGTGAGCACCGGTTTGAACACTGTCAGCACACGACTGAGCGGAGCGGACAGGTTCTTCCATTACTAGCGGAATGGGAGGAGACACCATCTGAAAAGGGGGTCTTCTCACATGAAGCGTATCGTCTTTTTGCTCAGCTCAATCGCCGCTCTCGTTCTTGGCGGCGGCGCGCACTTCCGTCTCTAGTACGCAATGCGGCGTTGGCCCGCTTAGTCAGCAAGGCTGGTTTTTGATGCCGAGAGCCATGCACATATACACATACGCGCTCTGTGCACTTGCAGGCATTGTGACGGCTGCCCTCTTCTTTGCGTATCCAATACCGAATTGGCTTCCGGTTGTCGCACTGCTGCTACTGGACTTCATCACTGAGAACTTCGTTTTCGAACTACCGATTGCAGGGTCAGTGTCGCTGGCATTCGCTGTCACCTATGCTGCCCTTCTTCATTCGGGGCCATTCGCGGCCGTAGTGTGCGCGGTTGCTGGGTCGACCAACATGCAGGAGTTCCGCGAGGGCAAGCCGATGATACTGCGGCTCTTCAACGCAGCGCAGCTGGCTCTGTCTGCAGGTCTTGCGGGTCTTGCGTATTCCGGTCTTGGCGGGTCGATGCTTTCAAAGCACGTAGGTAGTCTTGAGA
>JBASNZ010000114.1:0-12265 GCA_049657775.1 Coriobacteriia bacterium
CGAACTCAAGGCGCGCATACTGAAGGGCATAGATGAGTTCAACGCCTCACCCGTTGTGTTCCGTTGGAACAAGTTCGATCTGGGGCTGGTGTAATGTGTAATGGTTGTTCTGGAACGAAGTACTAGTTGCCCAAGGTTGGTCGCCGTTGACGGTCTTCCTGGGAGTTGTCAATTTGGGACTAACGGACTCCGGCCCATCAAGGGATCTTAAGGCGAGTTGATGTCTTGTTGAGGAACTCGCGCCGTAGTTGCGGTATGCGCGAAGAGGTTCGTGAAGCGATGTAGCACGTCTAGCGAGGTAGAGCCTTGATGAAGATTCTGGTCGTGTGCCAGTACTACTATCCTGAGCCGTTCCGGATTACCGACATCTGCGAGCAGTTAGTTCGTGACGGTCATCGGGTGACCGTCCTGACGGGTCTGCCAAATTACCCGACGGGAACGGTGCCACAGGAGTACCGCCGCGGAAGAAGGCGGCGCGAGGTGCTAAACGGAGTGAGTGTGCTGCGATCTTTCGAGCTTGGTCGAAGGCGCAGTGTAGTCGGGCTTGCGCTCAACTACGCGAGTTTCATGTTTGCCGCTTCGGCTCGGGCGCTCCTGCTCGGTGGGGATTATGACGTCGCCTTCGTGTATCAGCTTTCTCCGGTAACTATGGCGCTGCCTGGTGTTGTAGCGACGTGGCGCGCACGCGTCCCGCTGTTTCTCTACTGCTGCGACATCTGGCCCGAGTCAATGAAGAGCCTTCTACCCGACGAGAACGGTCTCGTCTTTAGGGCAGTCAAGCGGTTCAGTAGGTTCCTGTACTCGCAGTGCGATTCGGTAGCGGTGACCTCGGAGCCCTTCTTGGACTACCTCCATTTTGAGCATGGGATACCGTTCGAGAGGCTCACGTACATTCCTCAGCACGCCGAGGACACCCACGCTATGAAATGGGAGGCCACCTCTGATGACGATGTCACCAATTTCGTCTTCATGGGGAATATTGGGGTCTTTCAGGATATTGATTGCATCCTGGACGCCGTAGAGAAGATCAAGAACGTGTTGCGGTTCAAAGTGCATTTTGTCGGAGACGGCTCCTATCTGGAGACAGCCAAGGAGCTGGTTCATCAGAAGGCAATCGACGAAGCAGTTGCGTTTCATGGTCGTCATTCAGTCGAGGAAATGCCAAGATTCTATGCTATGGCCGACGCGTGTCTTCTCACGCTGAAGTCAGAGAATCTCACTGGTCTGACCATGCCGGCGAAGTTGCAGGGGTACATGGCCGCCGGTGTCCCGGTGATTGGCGCAATGGACGGCGCGGGTAGAGCGACAATTGATGCGTCTAAGTGCGGTGTATGCGTTCGCGCTGGAGACTCAGACGCACTAGCTGCAACCATGAGGGACTTCATCGAGCACCCGGACAACTACGCATCGTGTGGCAAGAATGGTAGAGCGTACTACGAGGAGCACTTCACGAAGGATAGGTTCATGAGAAGCCTCGAAAGCGCTCTGGAGAGCCTCACGGCGAAGTAGACCGCTGTGTTCCCAGACTGTAAGCCGCCGCTTTCTGATGCGTGAGCCCGAATGACGCGCGGAAAACGGTATGATGCGGTCTGTGCGTGAGGGTGCGTTTGGTGCAGCAGTCGTCGAACTCGTCGGTGATTGGGAGGGAGTCGGGTGCTTCTCCTGGCTATTGAGGGTTGTGCCTTGAGCGTGATATCCAAGCATCAATGTGGACGAGCGAGGTATCAGAATTGAATCTCCTGGTTGTTGTAGCTCATCCGGATGATGAGGTTCTGGGTGCAGGAGCTACGTCATACAAGCTTGCCGGGGAAGGTCATTCGGTGAGTGCGTGCATTCTCTCTGGCGAGGCAGTTGCGAGAGAGGGTAGGCCGGGCTCCGATGAGCTCCAGCGAGACCTCTATAGCGCTGCGAGGATTGTTGGCATCGGTCATGTGATAGCGGGGGACTTTCCCAACATCGAATTCAACACTGTTCCGCACTTGAAAGTGGTGCGCTTCATCGAGAGTGCGATAGAGGAGACCAAAGCAGACGTGATACTGACACATCACCCTGCGGACTTGAACAACGATCACCTGCACACTTCTATCGCTTGCCAGGCCGCGGCTAGGCTGTTCCAGAGAAGGACTCAAACGAAGCCGCTGAGTGAGCTGCTCTTCATGGAAGTGGCGTCCGCAACTGAATGGGCCCTCAATTCCGGAATGAATCGGTTCACTCCGAACACGTTTATGGAAGTCGGGCTAGAGGCGATCGAGAAGAAGATTGAGGCTCTCGCGCAGTACAGAGGTGTCATGAGGCCATTTCCGCATCCAAGATGCAGTGAAGCCCTCAGGGCACTTGCGGCGTACAGGGGTTCTCAAGCAGGAATGGTCTTCGCAGAAAGCTTCGAAAGCGTGTTCAGAAGAGGATTCTAGTGTTCTCGGGAACCGGAGCATCACGATGAAGATGGCATTCGCAACTTGCGTTCAGCTAGGCCTGAGTTGCATCGAAGAGGTCTACAGAATCGGTGGCGAGTTCGCCTTACTCATCACTCTCAAGGACGAGAAGGGGAAGAGCAGCTCTGGGAGGGTCTACCTGGACGACGTATCCGACAGACATGGTGTACCACTCATCAAAGTGGACAACATCAATGACGTCGAAGTCATCCGCGCCCTTGGAAGGTACGAAATCGATTGGCTGTTCATCATTGGCTGGTCGCAGATCGCCAAGAGCGAGATTCTTGCAGCACCCGCACGTGGCTGTATTGGGATGCATCCGACGTTGCTTCCCGTTGGAAGAGGTAGGGCGGCTATACCTTGGGCCATCATCAAGGGACTCAGTCAGACCGGTGTCACCTTGTTCAAGTTGGATGAGGGTGTTGATACTGGCGACATCATTGGTCAGGGAGTCATCGAGATTGGCGAGAACACTACGGCTACCTCCCTGTACAAACAGGTTGAGGAGATGCACAAGAGCCTCATCTCGAAGTACTGGAGCGAAATCGTATCTGATCAGCTCACCCTCACTAAACAGGATGAAGCGAGGGCAAGTGAATGGCCCGCCAGAAGGCCACAAGACGGTAGGTTGCTCAGCACTATGACCATGGAAGAGGCTGACCGGCTGGTGCGGGCCGTGACGCATCCGTATCCGGGAGCGTTCTACGTAGATGGTGATAGGACTCTGAGAATCTGGTCAGCCAAGGCTGATAGCGACCAAGGCGAGATACGTCTCAGTGATGGGTTCCTAGCGCCCGTTGACTACGAAATTGACGGACAGTAGCGATGGCGCAAGAGCGTATCAAGCGGCTCGTCGACGTCGTCGCTGCGCTCATTGTGCTCGTGGTGTTCTTTCCGCTCTGGATCGCGGTTGCTGTATTGGTCGTCGCCACATCGGCAGGACCGGTGCTCTTCCTACAAGACCGTCCTGGACGCTATGGACAAGCGTTCAAGATACTCAAGTTCAGAACGATGAGGCCAGGTTCCGACACGATGATCAAGGGGCAAGAGGTTGCGAGCGACGATGAGCGTGTCACAACCTTAGGACGGCTCTTGAGGAGAACGAAGATCGACGAGATACCGCAGGTCTTGAATGTGCTGAAGGGCGAAATGAGCCTCGTCGGTCCCAGACCTGAAAGAATGGCATCTCTCGACGAGTACACGGATGAGATTGCGAAGAGGATGAACGTGAGGCCCGGAATGACAGGCCTTGCTCAAGTGAGCGGGAACATTCACCTGCCCTTGCACAAACGGTACGCCCTGGATGCCTACTACGCGGAGCATTGGAGCATGGCGCTGGACTTGAAGATTGTGCTTAGGACGGTTGGCGTGATCTTGTTCGGTGAGGGACGCTACATCGATAGGAGCCTAGTCGATTTGGGGGCAGGGACCGAAGCCCGCGTGATGTGAAGCGGTTCCGATACACACGCGTAAGCTGATGTTCAATCATCGGCCCGCGCGATCTGTAGGGCCCCAAGATTATTGCCAGCCCCGATAGATGGATTCCATCAGCCGTCAAGAATGTGTGGTACACCTGGCACTGGGGACCAGAGTTGCCGTGCGAATGTACAGCCAAGGCAATCCAATCCGTTTCACATAGTGAGGTGCCTCATTCTCATGCGACCGGGAGACGCTAGCATGCAGGCTTCGCCGAGAACGCGCGACAGTCTCTGGGTCACGCTGATGAAGTTCGTTCGCGGTTCGCATCGCGTGCAGCTGGCCGCCATGATGCTCACCGACGTTCTGGTCATAGTAGGGGCGACTGAGCTGGCGTACTTCGCACGCTTCGAGGGCCAGGTGCCCTCAGGTTTCGCCCACTACCTGCCCAGCGCCACGATCATCGCTGTCATTGTCTTGGTAGCAGCGCTGTGGATTGCCGGGTTGTATCACGTGGTGCTCCGGTATGTAGGCATCATGGTGATCGGTCGTCTTATGGCGGCGATGGCGGGTTCCGCAGTCTTGTTCGGCGTGCTGGACGTGGTCTTTACTGCGGACAACGGTGCTCGACCCGTGCCCCTTGGCGTTGTCATTATCACGTGCGTCTTCGCCTTCGTTGGCCTCGCCGCCCTCCGTAGCGTTGGTCGCCTTTGGGTCGTGATGTACGGTGCTGCCTCCAAGGGCAACTATCGCATCCTCATCGTTGGCGCGGGTGACGCTGGCTCGCTACTCCTCCGCGACATCGAGAACCAGCCGCAGCTTGGCTACAACGTGGTCGGCTTTGTGGACGATGCAACGCACAAGCACAATCTGTCGGTCCGTGGCAGCAAGGTCCTGGGGTCCATCGACGACCTGGTGCAGATCGCGGAGCGTGAGCAGGTCGACGAGATCCTGGTCGCAATCCCGTCGCTCTCAAGCGAGCGGCGTCGCCAGATCCTCGATCTGTGCACCTCGGCCGGCATCAAGACGCGCATCATCTCGGGCATCGCCAGCGACGCGGTCTCGGCTGGTCTGGCCGACCTGCGCCCCGTCGAGATCGAAGACCTCCTCGGCCGCGAGCCCAACACGATCGACGTCGATCTCATCTCGGACACACTCGCGGACAAGGTCGTTGCCGTTACCGGCGCCGCGGGTTCCATCGGCTCCGAACTCTGTCGGCAGATACTCAAGATGAACCCGTCCAAGCTGGTGCTTGTTGAAATGGACGAGTCGCGCCTGTACGAGCTCTACCTTGAGCTGCAGGAGCAGGCGCCGGGCGTTGCGGTTATGCGCATCTGCGACATCCGCGACGACCGCAAGCTTGCCCGCATCTTTCGCGAGGAGCGCCCGCAGGTGGTCTTCCACGCCGCGGCGTACAAGCACGTGCCGCTTATGGAGGACGAACCCGAAGAGGCCATCCGCGCCAACGTGCTGGGCACCACCAACGTGCTCCGTGCGTGTGACGAGGTCGGGACCGAGCGCTTCGTGCTCATCTCCACCGACAAGGCCGTGGAGCCGCGCAACGTCATGGGAGCCACCAAGGCCGTGGCCGAACTGGTCATGCTCGCCGCGGCGCGGTTTGGCATCGGTGCCATCGCGGTGCGCTTTGGCAACGTGTTAGGCAGCCGGGGGAGCGTGGTCCCCATCTTTGAGCAGCAATTGCGGCGTGGGGGCCCCATCCGCGTTACGCACCCCGACGTCACGCGCTACTTCATGACCATCCCCGAGGCCGCCCGGCTCGTGCTGCAGGCGCAGGCGATGAGCGAGGGCGGCGACATCTTCGTGCTGGACATGGGGGAGCCGGTCAAGGTGATCGACCTGGCCCAGCGCATGATCGTGCTTTCCGGCGTGCCCGCCACCATCGAGTTCAGCGGGTTGCGGGCAGGCGAGAAGATGCACGAGATCCTGGTGCACGGCGACGGCTGCCTGCTGCCCACCGACTGCCCGGCGGTCATGCGGCTCAACTGCCTGCCCTGCATCGACGGTCAGTTCTCGGAGGACCTGCAAAGCCTCATCTACATGGCGCGTATGGGTGACGACCCAAAGATCAAAGACGCCCTCAGCCACCTTGCCAAGGCTCAGTTCGGCGCTCTCAGCGAGGCCGGGTGCTGATGACCGCCGCGGTCAGGTAACGAAACCCCTGTTCGGCGCGGTCAAACCTCGCTAAGATACAATCCACTTCTCGGGGGAGCGCACGAGGGCAGGGCGGGGGGATCGTGGCGCCGGATCAGGTGGGCCTACATACGGGCTTGTCATCACACGAGAGAACTGCGCGCAGGGGACTGCTCGCAGCCCTGCTCGGTGCCGACTTGATCACTCTGGTTGTGTCCGCGGTCGCGGCATCGTACCTGCGGTACTGGCACCTGGTGGCCACGGGCACGGCCGCAAGCTGGGCAGGCTCGGAGTGGTACGTCCGGGTCTCCGCATACGCCATCGTGCTCTCGGTGCTTGCAATCGTCCACGAGGGGCTCTACGACCTGGATCGGCTGTTCTGGGGAACAGGCGAGTTCACGCGGATAGCGCGTGCGCTTGCGATCGCCGTTGTCGCGATCGTGCTTGCCACGTTCGCGTTCAGCCTGCCCGGACTCTCCCGCGTGTGGACGCTGCTGTTCTACGCGATCGCACTCACGCTGGTAAGCGTTGAGCGCCTGTTGCTGCGCCATGCGCTTCGCACCCTGCGGCGCGGCGGTAAGTACGTGCTGCGCACGCTCGTTGTGGGCTCCAACCCCGAGGCCACCGAGGTCGTCCGCATCCTCAAGGCCCGCCCCGAGACGGGTCTTGTGCCCGTCGGATGCCTGGCCACCGCGCTTGCCGACCTTACCGATCAGAACTGCGGGCCGGGCGATGTGCCGTACCTGGGCTACTCGCGTGACCTGTGTACGATCGTGGACAAGTACATGATCGACACGGTTATCATCGCGAGCACGGCGTTCGACTACCCGATCGTGCCGCGCATGATCGCCGAGTTGCGCGGGCGTGACGTGTCCATCCATCTCTCCTCGGGACTGTTCGACATCCTCACGACCCGCGTTCTTGTGCGAGAGGTGGCTGGCGTCCCGCTCATCACGGTAAAGAGCGTGTCCTTTAGCAAGTGGAACTTCGCCGTCAAGCGCACGTTCGACCTGATCCTGGCGTCGCTCATCACCATCGTGGGGTCGCCCCTGTGGGTGCCGCTCTCGCTCATCATCAAACTCGACAGCCGCGGGCCGGTCTTCTACCGGCAGACACGCGTGGGCCAGAACGGCGAGCTCTTTGCCATGTACAAGTTCCGATCCATGTGCGCCGACGCCGATGATCAGCTTGAGGAACTATGGGAGAAGAACGAGGCCGACGGCCCGCTCTTCAAGATGCAGAAGGACCCGCGCGTTACGCGCATCGGTCACTGGATGCGCAAGTACTCCATCGACGAGTTCCCGCAGCTCATCAACGTCCTCAAAGGCCAGATGTCGCTTGTTGGCCCCCGGCCGCCGCTCATCGCCGAGACCGAGCAGTACACCAACTACCACTGGCGCCGCATGGAGGTCCTGCCGGGTATGACGGGTCTGTGGCAGGTCTCGGGCCGCTCTTCGCTTACGTTTGAGGAGATGGTCCGCCTCGATCTGTTCTACATCGAGAACTGGGGCGTGGCATTCGACTTCGCGCTGCTGGCGCGCACGGTGCCGGCGGTGCTTGTGGGCGACGGCGCCTGGTAGAGGGAGCTGGCGCGTTGCAGTAACTTGCCATATATGGTAAGTTACTGCGATGAAATGGACCGAACTCCTTGATGCCACCGGAGCGGAACCGATCTTTGAGACCGGTTTGCTGCTGGTTGGCGACGTGGATCGCGCCGACGTCTTGCGGCAGCTCTCAAGGTGGACATCCGCTGGCAAGCTGCTGCAACTGAGGCGGGGACTCTACGCGTTTGCGGGCGCGGACGCCCGCGCGCGGCGCGCGGCGGAACCGTTCGAGGTGGCTAACCGGCTTGTCCCGGGGTCTTACGTGAGCCTCAGCAGCGTTCTTGCAGCAGCGGGACTCATCCCCGAGTACGTCCCGGTAACGACCTCGGTCACAACCGGGCGCCCCGGGCGGTTCATCACGCCCCTCGGCGCGTTCGTCTACCGCCATGTGAAGCCCGCCATGTTCTGGGGCTACGAGGCTCACGATGTGTCGCGCGGCGTGCGAGCGTATGTCGCCCCACCCGAGAAGGCGTTGGTGGATGTGCTGTACCTGGAACCCGACTCCTCCAATCCGGCCTATCTTGAGGAACTGCGTATTCAGAATCTGGATGGGTTGCGTCTAGACACGCTTGAGATGATGGCCACGCGGTGCGGACTCAGACGCGTCGGGGAGGCCGTCCACCTGATCGAAGAAATGGCGCACCGGGAGCGCCTGGAGTACGTTCCGTGGCAGGCGCCAGGGGAGGGTGGTGTGCGGTGAAGGACGAATTGCTCCGGGTCGCAGGGGCGGCTCCTGCGGGAGCGGCAGCCGCGGTAGCGCGTGAGTATCTGCAGGCCCGAATGCTGCAGCATATCGGCCTTTCCGGCCAGATGACGTCCATCGCCTTCATGGGTGGTACCGCGTTGCGCTTTCTCTACGGAGTGCCGCGGTACTCGGAGGACCTGGACTTCGCGCTCGAGGTGCATCGCGACGAATATGCGTTCTCAGACGTACTCAAAGTGATTGCTCGCGGCTTCGAGCGCGAGGCGTACGCCATCCAGATCAACGCACGCGCGTCTCGGACTGCCGTTGAGAAGGCATTCATCAAGTTCCCGGGACTGCTCTTTGAGCTCGGCCTGTCGCCGCATCGCGATGAGGTCCTGAGCATCAAAGTGGAAGTCGACACGAATCCTCCTGCCGGAGCAGTGTCGGTTGTAAGCGAGGTCACCCGCTACTCGACTATGAGGGTGTTCCACCACGATCGTGCATCGCTGTTCGCGGGTAAGCTAGCGGCGGTATTGATGCGCCAGTACACCAAGGGACGCGACCTCTACGACCTGCTGTGGTACCTCTCGGACCGCACATGGCCTCAGCCGAATCTCACGCTGCTCGCAAACGCGGCGCGCCAGGGCGGGTGGCCCGACCCCGACTCGCTTGACGCGAGTGGTTGGCGCGGCGCCGTGCTGGAACGCCTCACAACCGTGGACTGGGAGAAGGGGCGCCGTGAGGCGATCCAGTACCTGGAGCGACCACTCGAGGCTGACATGCTGGAGTTCGCAACCTTCGAGCGGCTGCTCGCAAGAAGCTGAGGGCGGCGAACGGCATGGTGCGCGCGTGATCATCGGGGGTGCAGAAACCGCGAACGCGGATGGTGACGCGTTCGATCGGGCGCTTGCGGTGTGCACGTCTCAGGGCGATCCTTGCTCACTTCATGTTCGTGACCATCCACCCGTACCCAGACGGAAACGGACGCACCGCCCGGTTGCTCATGGATGTGCTCCTCGTGGGCAATGGATATCGGTGGGTCACGGTGCCTTCGGACCGGCGGGACACGTACTTCGCGGGGCTGCGGGCGGGACAGGTCAACGAGGATATCGAGCCGTTCGCACGCCGCGCTCCGCCTTCTGTTCATGACGCCCCGGTTCTCCGAGGATCTGGATTTCGCGTTGCAGCCAGGCATGGGTGGATTCGCCTTCGCCTCGCTCGGCAGGTCGCTCGTGAACGATCTTGAGAAAGAGGGCTACGACGTCCAGATCGCCGTGAAGACATCGACGGTGGTTCATGAGGCATTCGTAAAGTTCCGCGGCCTGCTCTACGAGATGAGTGTTCTGGCCCATTACGGGTACGTACTACCTGCGTAGGGATTCGCGGCGGGGCCGCACCCCCACCGCCTGAGATACGAGGCCCGGGGGGTGCGACGCCGCCGGGTCTTGTGCATTGGTCGGGTGCATGTGTGAAGCCGGTCACGCTGCCTGTTCGTTCTGCCGGATGACCGGTCAAGTGGCAAAACGGTTGCTACCTAACGGAGCGATACCCGCCAAGCATCTGTCGTAACTGGGGGATTGTAGTGTCTGACGGTGAACTGACGCCGCCCGTGGCGCATGGCGATCTATCCTCGCTCTTGCGCGTGAGCCTGGATCTTGCCGAGTCGCTCGATCTAGATGTGGTCCTGCAGACCGCGATCGAGGGCATGGTTGAGGTCCTGGGCCTCGATACCGGTGCCATCTACCTGCTCGACGAGCATGGGCTCTACCTGGGTGGTACCACGCCCGCGCTGCCGACCGACTTCCCCGAACACCTGCGCAGGGCCAAGCTGGCTGACCATCCTCACATCGTCCGCGCCATCTCAACACACTCGCCGGTATTCATGGGCGATGCGCGCTCCGCGGAACTCTCCGAGGCGGAACGTGCCGTAAGTGAGATACGCCAGTTGTGCTCGGTGCTCTACGTGCCACTGATCTTAAAGAGCAGGATCGAGGGCGTGGTGATCGTCGGTACGCAGAACGAGGTCATCACCGAGATGGCCGAGAGCGACGTCGACATGTGCCGCACGCTCTCCGCGCACGTGGCGCTGGCGATATCCAACGCGCGTCTGTACGAGTCGTCGCAGCGTGCGGCCGACGATCTGCGGACCGCCTACGATGCCACGCTGGCGGGCTGGTCGCGAGCACTCGAGCTTCGCGATGAGGAAACGAGCGGACACACGCAGCGCGCCGCAGCGCTATCGGTGGAGCTGGCGATCACGCTCGGTATGCCGCCGTCGGAGGTTGCGCACGTGCGTCGGGGCGCCCTGCTGCACGACATCGGCAAGATGGCGGTACCCGACTGCATCCTGCGCAAGGCCGGCCCGCTTACTGAGGCCGAATGGGAAGTGATGCGCAAGCACCCCGTGCATGCGCAAGAGCTCCTCAGCCACATCGACTACCTGCGCCCCGCGCTGGCCATCCCGTACTGCCATCACGAGCGCTGGGACGGTTCCGGCTACCCGCTTGGGCTTGTCGGCGAGGATATCCCGCTCGCCGCGCGCATCTTCGCGGTGATCGACGTGTTTGACGCACTCACATCCGACCGGCCATACCGCGACGCCTGGTCGATCGATCGGGCGCTCGCGCACATCGAAGCCAACGCGGGCTCGCACTTTGACCCCAAGGTGGTAGCTGCCTTCCTCGAGCGAGTGGGGCCCGCGGAGATCTAGGGGAGCGGATCCACCCGAGATGCTACGATGTGCCGGTCGGATAGTCGGCGGACCGGGCGTCTGGGGCCTGTTGTCCGCAGTGCGGGGAGGCACACGTGCAGCGGGGCCGGTCGCGAATCCTGTATGTCTCGGAAACCATCAACGCATGCGCCTGGTACCGGTCTATTACCCCTGGTAAGGCGCTTGCGGACCACGGACATCACGTTCGCGTCGAAGAACGGCTCACCTCCGAGCTTGTCGAATGGGCCGACCTGATCGTCCTTCAGCGCGTCCACGATCCCAACGTCGCATCGGCGATCGGGCACTGCAAAGCTCGGGGCAAGCTTACTATCTACGAGCTCGATGACGATTTGTGGAACGTGCATCGGGACAGTGGCGCCCACACGTTCTATTCCACCCCGGAAGTCCTCAAGGCAACGGAGGACGGCATCCGAGCCGCTGATCGCGTTACCACCACCACCGATCACCTTGCGGTTCGGCTTCGGACCCTTAACCGCAATGTGTACGTGCTTCCCAACATGCTTCCCGACGCCTACTGGGCCTACGATCAACCGGTTGTGCAGTCAAGCGACCTCATCACGATCGGTTGGGCGGGGACCAACACGCATCTCCCGGATCTGAAGCTCCTGGGGGGCGTGATCGAACAGCTGCTCGACCGGTACCCAAACGTGGAATTCCGTTGGGCGGGTATGCGCGAGATCCCCTTCCGACACCACGAACGCATGCGTCCGCTTTCGACGGTGCTGCTAGAGGAATACCCCGACCTGCTGGGCTCCTTCCACATAGGGCTTGCTCCGGTTGTGGACTCCGTCTTCAACCGGAGCAAGAGCGATCTCAAGTTTGTTGAGTATGCGGGTCGTGGGATTCCGGTGATCGCATCGCGCACAGAAGCCTACCAAGCAACGCTGCAGCATGGTGTAACCGGATTCTTGGCCAAGAACCCCAAGGACTGGCTGCAGTTCCTAACCCGGCTGATCGAAGACGTGGACCTGCGCACCACGATGGGCCGCAATGCCATGGAGTATGCCCGCACTAGGATGATCAGTCGCAACATCGGGCTGTGGGAGCGCGCGTACGGGCTCGACGAGCTCTCATGACTCGGGAGCAGCATCGACATCCCCGGGGCACCGGTCGACTCTGACACGGACGCATCTGCTACGCTTACGGAGTCTCACTAAGCGCGTCGCGAGGGAGTCCTGGGTGAAAGGCATCGTTCTTGCCGGAGGTTCGGGCACGCGGCTCCACCCGATCACGCTGGGCATGTCCA
>JBASNZ010000115.1:0-14054 GCA_049657775.1 Coriobacteriia bacterium
GACGCGTGACCGCGGCTTCGTCGGTGGCGTCGCACGCCAGCTGGAAGCCGCCAAGGCCCTTGAGCGCCAGGATCCCGCCTGTGCGCAGCACGTCCGCCGCTGCAGCGATGATCGCGTCGGAGCGCGCGCTCTCGGCATCGCGGTCGCGATGCGGCCGGGGCACGGCTTCGACCTCGGCCGACCACGCCGTGTCCGGAGGGAGCACTCGTGCGACTCTCTGGTTGAGAGGGGGTGTGGCGCAGGGACCTGCGGCGAGTTCCGCAGCCGGCCGCTGCCGTGCGGTTGTTCGCGGGTGTCCGGCGAGGACTGTCTGAGCCGAAGACCCCTGCGCCACACCCCCATTGAGGTACACCCGAGGTCCGCACACGAAGCACGCATCCGGCTGCGCGTGGAAGCGCCGGTCGGCGGGATCGCCGTACTCGGCCGCGCACTCGGGGCACATCGGGAAGTCGCGCATGGTGGTAAGTGGACGGTCGTACGGAACGTCGTCGATGACGGTGAAACGGGGTCCGCAGTTGGTGCAGTTGATGAACGGGTAGCGGTACCTGCGATCGGCGGGATCCGCGAGTTCGGCCCGGCAGGCGGGGCACGTCGCGATGTCGGGGGAGACGAGCGTCATCGCGCCCTCCTCGGCATGCGAGAGCGTGATCGTGAAGTCCTCATATCCCTCCTCGGGCACGCTGTTTGAGACGACGGCGGTCACGACGGCCATCGGCGGCGCCTCACCCGCGAGCGCGAGCTCGAAAGCCGCGAGGAGGTCGGCGGGGCCTTCAGCGTGGCACCAGACCCCGTCCGAGGAGTTCCGCACCCAGCCGCGCACGTTCAGGCGATGGGCCAGGTTGTAGACGAAGGGGCGGTAGCCGACACCCTGGACGACGCCGGTCACGTGCAGGAGCGCCGCGGGCACCGCGTCAGTTCCTCCGCAGGCCGTCGGCCACGAAGCGGTTGTTGAGCAGCACGAACAGCCGGTATGCCTGGTCGAGCAGGATCATCGCGTCGTGACCCATCTGCTTGTCAAGCCTCTCCCGGGGACCGTTGAAGGGGGAGTCGTGGATGAACGAATTGCGCGCCTCGCGCATCTGCCGCCAGCGGTAGGGGAAGTCGCGGTAGCCAAGCTCGGCCGCGGCCTCCTCGAACTCCTCGCCCGCGAGCGACGGGAACACCTTGCCGATGCGGATGCCGATGGCGCGCTGGCTGTCCATGATCATACGGCGGACCTGTAGGTCGGCGCCGTGGGCTTCGAGCATGCGGTCCATGATGTCCTCGAGGATCGTCTCCAGGAGCGTCATGACCAAGATGACCACGATCTCGTAGTCGCCCTGGGCGTTGTATGCGCGGATGCGCTCGTCCAGACGTCGTACGCGATCCGAGGGGAAGCGACGCCGGTCGCCTGTGGAGCTGCATGAGGGACACGGATGCTCCGGGTCGAGGAATCTCGGGTCGCCGGAGATGAAGCCGCACGTGGGACACTCCCGGTACTCAGGGGCACGCCCGTTGGCGTCCGCGAAGACGGTCTTGTGCATGTTGGGCGGCTTTGGCTTCATCGTGCTGTGATTGTATCAGTCCGCATGCCGCACTCGTACCGCCCACGGGAGCTCGAGTCCGTGTTCCTCGAGCAGCTCAGAATCAGCAAGTACCTCGTTGCGCGAACCGTCGGCGGCGATGGCGCCGTTATCAAGCACCACTGCCCTGTCGCACAGGTCCCAGGCCAGGTCCATGTCGTGCGTCGCCACGATCATCGTGGCCTCGAGCGCGCCCAGCAGTCCTATCATGTGTCGGCGTGCTCGTGGGTCCAGGTTGGAGGTCGGCTCGTCGAGCACGAGCACGTCCGGTCGCATGGCGAGCACCGTTGCCAGGGCGATCCGCTTGCGTTGGCCAAAGCTGAGATGGTGACCGGATTTGCTCGCTACGTCCGCAAGCCCCACGGCGTGGAGCGCCTCGTGCACCCGGTGGTCGGTCTCGGCGCTGTCGCACCCCGCGTTCATCGGGCCGAATGCGACATCGTCGTACACCGTTGTCATGAAGAGCTGGTCGTCGGGATCCTGAAACACCAGCCCCACGCGCCTGCGCGCCTCGGCTACCGTCGCATCGGAGAGCGTCATCTCGCCCACGCTGACCGACCCGGACGTGGGGCGCAGGATGCCGTTGAGGTGCAACATCAGCGTGGACTTACCGGCGCCGTTGGGCCCAAGCAGTGCCACCCGTTCGCCCGGTGCGATCGCGAGCGTGATTCCCGAGAGGGCAGGAGTGCCGTCGGGATAGGCGTACGCGACATCCTGAAGTCTCACGGCGTTGGCGTGTTCGTGCGTCATGTCGTCTTCCCCTCAGGCCAGTGCGATGGCCATCGCCGCAAGCGCGGCGGTGGCCACGAACGTCACGTCGGCAACGCCCACGCGCGAGCGCACACGCGTGGGGAGCGTGCCGTCGAATCCACGGGCGAGCATGGCGGCGTGGATGCGCTCGCCACGCTCGTACGCCCGGATGAACATGCTCCCGGCCAGATGGCCGTAGAGCGTGAGCAGCCGCATCCGCGGAAGTCCCGGAGCACGGCTCGAGATCGCCGTCCGCATCGCTCGGATCTGGTCTGCGAGCACGGCGACGTAGCGGTAGATGAACGCAAGGAGCAGCAAGAAGACGTCGGGCACTTTGAACCGGCGAAGCGCGTCGAGGAGCTCGGGTACCGGCGTCGTGGCCGAGAGGAGCACCATCACCCAGACCGAGAGCCAGGCCTTGGACATCACGCCGAAGATCTCGACGTACCACGCCGCACTACCCCCGGCGATGCCTCCCGCGTTGAGCGAGCCGCTGGCGGCTTGCAGCGGCGCGAAGATCGCGATGGCGCCGGCGAACGGGAGCACGAGCGCCGTACGCCGCAGGACAGTGCCAAGCGGAAGCCGCGCGAGAACCGTGACAGCCATGAGGAGCGCGACCGCGAGCGCGAACTCCCACGGCCCCATCGTTCCCGTCGCAACCACAGCGATCACCATCACCGCCGCCGCCACGACCTTTGAGCGCGCGTCTCTTGAGTGAACGGGTGACGAGAGATACGTTAGCCGCTCGAACCCCGTCGTGTGCGCATGCTCGTGCGGCGCCTCGCCGGCCCGCGTAACGACGTGGTGGTGTACGTGCCGATGTGGAGGCTGTGCCTCGTGCGTGTGTTCGTGACGGTGGAAGCCTGTTTCGGCCATGTCTGGGTCCTTCACGCGTCCTCCCGGCCCGCGCGCGCGGCGCGAACGAGGGCGTAGACGACGGCACCGCAGACGACAACGCCAACGACGCCCGCGAGCACGCCCGCGAGCGTCTCGTTCGCCAGACCGGGGAACGCGTACTCGGGCATGGGGCTGTTCAGGAGCGTAGCGCCTTCGAACGGCCGGCCGAGCTGGCCGTACACGAACTCCAGCCCGTCGGGCCTTGCGGACGCCAGGAACGACAGCCCCGCCGCCACGAGCGCGACCATTCCCAGCGCGACAGCCACCTGGCGCGACGGTCGTGCGTCGGATGACGTCTCGTCTGCGAGCAGGTCGGGCCGGACGGTCGCCAGGTATGTCACCAACCCGGCGGTGATCGCGCCCTCCCCCACGCCGATGAGCGAGTGCCAGAGTCCCATCGCCGCGGCGCCCATCAGCAGCGGGACCCGGCCGCTGATCCACAGCATGACCGCGGCCGAGAGCGATCCCCCGACGCACGCGGCCCACGCGGCCGCAAACGACCCGATCGTGCGGGTAAGACGGCTCTTGGATATGGCGATGACCGAGCGGTAGACGAGCCACCCGATGAGGGGGCCCACGATCGCCATGTTGACCACATTCGCGCCGAGCGCAGTGATGCCGCCGTCAGCGAACAGGAGCGCCTGGATCGCGAGCACCGCCGTCATCACGATCATCGCGGGCCATGGGCCGAGAATGATCGCGACTGCGGCGCCCCCCGCGAAGTGTCCTGACGTTCCTCCCGCAACAGGGAAGTTGAGCATCTGGAGCGCGAAGACGAGCGCCGCCAGAACGGCCATGAGAACGACCTTGTTATCTTGCAGCTGCTTGCGCACCTGCGCGGACGCATAGGCAAGCGCGCCAGCAGAGCCGATCCAGCTGCTCACCCAGGTCTTGGTGTCGAGCATGCCATCAGGGATGTGCACGAGAACCCCCATCTGTATCGTGCGTACGGGTTTCGTGCGGCCCTTCGAGGGGACGCGCTTGGGCCCTTCGCGTGGGCCCGTCGGAGTCTACATGCGCTCGATCGTGATGTCGTCGTTCTCGACGACGCCGAGCTGTTCGATCGCGGTTTCCAGCTTCTCGCGGGCCTCGCCGAGCATCACCGTGACCTGGGCAAGCTCGGAACTCGTGACCGAGCGCCTCCCCTGATCGGCCAGGTGGTGCAGCTGCTCCAGCCACTGCTGGGCAAGCGCGAGCGAATCGTCCACCATCGCAACGGCCAGCTTCATCTGGCCGGTGTTTACTCCGCTTTCACACATGCCGGGTCCTTCCTCTCACGGGTCGGTCGTTACGCGCCGGTCGCCAGCACGACCGTGTGGTCGAGCAGGCGAACCTCCTTGAGCTGCGCTTCAACGACCCTGTGTCCACCGTAGAGATCGAACAGCTTCAGCCGCCCGTCCTCCGGAACGATCGTCGTGATGTCATCGATCGCCTCGACTTCGCGTCCCTCGGCGTCCTCGATGACTACTCGTGCCTCGCACATCTCACACCTCCTTACCAAGCGCCGAGGCGACCACGGTGATGGCCTCCTCGAGAAGATGGGGCAGCGGGGTCTTCGTGATCCCAACCAGGTCGATCCTGGGATTCGTCAACGGTAACATGACCTTCTTCGCCGTACACAGTGCCAGTTCCTCCGCCATGAGCGGCGTGACTTCGCCCATCATCGAGTCGGGGATGAGTACGGACAGTGGTCCGATGAGGATGTCGGCCTCGCGCACGGTGACTCGAACGGCGTTCTCGCCGGTCGCGCCGCGATTGGCGCCGGCCTTGAGCATGGCAGACGTCGCGGTTGAGTTGGTGCCCACCGCAAGGATCTCGATGCTTTCACCAAACGCCACGCGCAGGCGGCTGACGATCTCCTGACCGATTCGACCGCCCATGCCATCAACGACGAGGATGCGCACGGCGCAGTTCTCCTTGGGCTCTCAGCCGAGCCAGGGGGCGAGCTCTTCGAGGAGCCGCTTCTTGGGCATGGCTCCAACGAGCTTGTGCACCACGTCGCCGCCCTTGAACACGAGCAGCGTCGGGATCGACAGGATGTCGTACTTGGTGGCCACGGCCGGGTTCTCATCGACGTTGAGCTTGGCAACGACGATCGTGCCCTCGTACTCGGTTGCGATCTCTTCGAGAACCGGTTCCATCATGCGGCACGGGCCACACCACGGCGCCCAGAAATCCAGGGCGACCGGCAGTTCGCTTCCCACCACGTCCGCGTCAAAACTCGCGTCGCTTACGTGCTTGAGGTTCTCGCTCATCTCAAAGCTCCTCTCGGCCGCACTTGATGCCGTCGCTATATCGAGCAAAGCCTCTCGTCGATCCACTTCAGCGCCTCAAATGCCGCCGAGGCCCCTTTTGCGGCCGCGGTGATGACCTGCTTGAGCTCGGAGTCCGTGACATCGCCGGCCGCATAAAGGCCAGGATACGATGTGAGCCCGTTGTGGTCTATCTTCACGTATCCGGCGGCGTCAAGGTCGCACAGGTCCTTTACAAGCGAACTCGTCGGGTCGACGCCGACGAAGACGAAGACGCCGTCCAGGGGCAGGATCTCGTCGGGTTCACCCTTGGTGGAGGCCAGGCGGAGCGCCACGACCTTGCCGTTCTCGCCGATCACCTGGGCGACCGTGCGGCTCCACTTCATCTCGATCTTCTCGTTCGAGAAGCACTTCTCCTGGATGCACTTGGTTGCGCGCAGTTCGTCGCGCCGATGCACGATGTACACCTTGGAGGCGAACTTGGTGAGGAACATCGCCTCTTCGACAGCCGCGTCGCCGCCACCGATGACGGCAACGGTCTTGTCGCGGAAGAACGCGCCGTCACACGTGGCGCACCACGACACACCCCGCCCGGTGAACTCGGCCTCGCCCGGTACGCCCATCTTCTTGGGCACCGCGCCCGTTGCCAGGATCACGGCGTGGGCGCGGACCTGTTCGTCCTCGCTGTTGGTGAGGAGGAAGTCGAGGCCATCAGGCTCGATACGCTCGATGCTGGCGAACGTCCGGAACTCGGCGCCGAATCGCTCGGCCTGCTTGTGCATCAGGTCGCCGATCTCGGCGCCGGAGATACCGTCGGGAAAACCGGGGTAGTTCTCAACATGTTCGGTGGTGACGATCTGCCCGCCCGGAAGCCCCGATTCGAACACGACGGTTTTGGCTCTCGCGCGCGCGGCGTACAGAGCGGCGGTCAGGCCCGCGGGACCGCCACCGATAATGGCGATGTCGATGGTCTCTATGTCAGACATTTAGATGGTTCCTCCGTCCAGCTCGGTCAAGCCGAGCGCGTCCACGTCCAGCGGCTGTCCGGCCGTCTGAGCTTCCTTGATGATGGCGGCGATGTTGTCGCGAGCCTGCTGGTTCACCAACTGGGTGTGCGCGTCACCTTCGGTCGTGAGCGATATGACCTTCTTGAACTGGAGGGCGGCTGCCTTGTAGTCGGTTCTCCCGCGCCAGTAGAAGATGCCCAGGTTGAAGTTGGCCTGGACATGATCGGGCATCGCCTCAAGTACCTGGGTCGCGGTCTGGATGGCGCGATCGGTTGCGCCCGCGTAGAAGTACATGGCTGCCAGGTCCGTGCGGACGTCCTGGTCATCCGGCCTCAGCTTGAGGTAGCGCTCGTAGTAGTCGATCGCTTTTTGCGCGTATTGCACGTTCCCCGACTGGTCACGGAGATTGTAGAACGCGTTCGCGATCAGCTTCATCGCGTCGGCGTCGTTGGGCGCTGTCTGAAGCTTGACGAGGCCGTCGAGCAGGTTGCGTTGATCTTCGCTTAGCAGGTCGCGGAACTCGGTCGGTACGGCGCCACCGCCATCGCTCGGCGTGTCGTTGAGGTTCGTCGTGTAAAACGCCAGCGCGAGCACGCCCGCGAACACCGCGATCGCGATCGCCAGGATCGTCAGGGGGATCCGGTACCGCTGGAATGGGCGGATTATGTACTTGCGCGCGAACCCGCCGTCGGTCTCGGAACGACGCTCCACCTTGATGTGAAGTGTCTGCGCCTTCAGTAGCATATTGAGGTCGTTGGTGATAAGCGTCAGGTCTTCGCAGCCGCTGCTGCAGACCTGGAACGCGACGGCCAGGATGCGGTCGTCGGCGTTGCGCCCGGACAGGCCTTCCGGCAAGTCGGTGTCGGCGCTGAGCGCCACCACGCGGAGTCTGCCTCCGTTCGGTACGTCCACGCCGCTTGCCAGGCTGCCCGTCTCGGACAGCTCGAAGAGCATCCGGCTGACCTCGCGACCCTTGAAGCGTAGCTCGGGATCGACGCGCTGCGTCTTGAGCTTGTCGATCTCACCCAGCACGGTCTCGGGGATGATGATCTCTGCATCCGGATACGCGTTGAGCACGTCCGGGTCGCCGAGCAGCACGTTGGTGTCGAGAACGATCGTGCGCATGCATTGCCTCACTCGTTAGCGGGTCTCGCGTTCGCGCGTCATTCGTGCGGGGAGGGACCCTCGTCGTCTGCGTCGATGGTACCAGCAATCGCCCGGCGAACCCTACGCCGGATGAAGAACAGCAACCCGAGCAAGAAGAGGACCACCATGCCAACGGTGGCCAACCTGTCCAGGTATGAGGCTTGTACCCGGATGCTGGTCTCGGCGATCGTGACCCTCCCTGCGGTGACACGGACGCCGATCTCGTCAGCTATCTCGGAGCCCATATTCACGGGGATGGTGAGAACGTTCTCGCCCGGATCGAGCGTGACGGTCGTCTCGGCGCGTGGCAGCGAGATCGAGCCCGACTCTGCGCGCACAACGACCCGAAGTGACTTGCCCGACCCGTTGACCACTGACACTGGGGCATTGCCGGTGCGGTTGGACAGCGTCACATCGCGGCCCTGGATGCTAACGGTGGCGAAGAGGTCTTGCACGTATCGGCTGGCTGAAGCCGCGAACGCCCGACCGCGGTCCGCCAGGCTGTAGCTCTTGTCCGGGCCGGCCCAGCAGTGGCTTTCGGCGACGAGCACTGCCGTTCGCGCCGTCTGGGCGTCCACATCGTCGGCGCCGAGCGCGGCGGTGATGGCGTCCGCATACTCGCGCGCACGGCTCACCTCGGCCCAGTAGCCCTCGGGGGCCTTGGGCGCGAGCGGGTTCATCACCAGATCGGCCGTGTCCGGTTTGCCGTACCGCGCGGCGTCCTCGGCGGATACCGCGGTTGCCCAGTCCGCGCCATCGAGCAGGTCCAGGGCGCGCTCCAGTCCCGCGGCGGTGTGGTCCGACCCGGGGCCGATGTCGAACAGCATTACGAGCGGCTCGTCCGGGCTGTCCGAGGCGAGCCGATCGAACAGCACATCGTAGAACCCATCCGTGTCGCTTGCCGCTGCGGCATCGGCCAGCTTCGGCTCGATCACGAGCCCACGGATCGACCCGCCGTCGAGCTCGTACACACCCGAGGTCGCGGTGGTGTCGCCGGTCTCGAGCGAGTCCGGGGACAGCACGACGAACGACGTCTTGCGCCGCTCGAGTTGTTGGAGCGCTGCGCGGGGCACGACGTTGCCAGCGAAGGCGGTACCGCTCGCGACCGATGCACCCAGTGCAGTGTTCATGACCGTGTCGGTCAAGGCCCACTGCGCCGTCAGGTCGCCGAGCGCGTCGATGCGCGCCATGTTCGCGAGGTCCGGTTCTGCGTATGGCACATCGAGCAGCGAGGTTCGCCCATCGCCGACAAGGATCTTCATGCGATCGATGACGCTTGCGCTGCCGATAGCGGCGCTTCCCGATTCGGGCACCTTCACGACGCCCCCGGGGCTCGAGACCTCGTAGCCATCAGCCGCCCGCAGCCACTCCTCGACGAGGATCGGTGGAAGCGCAAGAGCGACCGGCGCATCCGCGTGTCGCGAGATCACGTCGGCGACGCGTTCGGCGTCCGTGCGCGATTTCGGGTAGAGTTCGGGGTCCACGACGAAGCGGCCCGCGGGGTCGATGGCTGGTGAGCAGGTGAGGCGGGCGATCACCGCCACGGGTACCTTCGTGACCCCGGGTTTCACGATGAGCATACGGCTCGTGGCCTCGGTCGCCGTGGCGCCGGATGCCAGCACGCGCACCTCGATCGGGTATCGGCCCTGGGCTATACCAAGCCCCTCCAGATTCTTGCTGAACGGGACGGCCTGCTCTCCCGCGGTGACGTTGTGCCGCACTTCGGTCTTCTGGTACAGGAGGCGGCCGGTCGGTGACTTGATGCGAAGGCGGACCTCGAAGTACTCGGCCGCATCGCCAAGTGCCGTGACCACCTGGGCGTTGAACGTACCTTCAGGTGACAGCGACGGTGTGGGCTGCTCCACTCGTACCACGACCGTCTGTGCGGTCGCGGCGCTGGCCACCGAAGAAGGCAGCGCCTGCGAGAGCAAAGAGGCCATCATCATCACTACGAGCGTGAGCGCCCGAGTCCGTACCGTGAACCGCATGCCCACCCGTCTCCGCAACCCCGCGTGCCCTGCCGGACGGCAGGGTTGCTGTGTTTGACGCAGAAGTACTAGGAAACGATTATCACACGAGACCAAGGACCGACGAAGGGACGTTGCTGGAATGTCCACTGCCGACGAACGCACTCAGATGCCGGATGTCCTGCCCCTCATACCTTTGAGGGATCTCATCTTGTTCCCCAATCTGGTCGTGCCGCTCTTTGTCGGACGCGAGCGAAGCATCAACGCGCTCGAGGAGGCGATGCGCCAGGAGCACTATGTGGCGCTCGTTACGCAAAAGGCCGCCGAGACGCAGGACCCGCAGCCCGGCGACATCTTCGAGATCGGCTGCGTCGTGACCGTGTTGCAGGAGCTCAAGTTGCCGGACGGCACCGCCAAGGCGCTCGTTGAGGGCAAACAGCGCATCCGCATCAAGGAGTTCGTAAGCACCGATCCGTACCTTGAGGTGCGCATCGAGCTGGTCGAAGAGACGGCGGAGGCCGATCTGGAGGCCAAGGCCCTCATGCGCAACCTCATCGGCGACTTCGAGAGGGCGGCGCAGCTGGGTAAGCCCATCCCGCAAGAAGTCCTCATGGCCGCGGGGGCCATCGAGGAGCCTGGCAGGCTTGCCGACTTTGTAACGTTCCACCTCAGCCTCAAGGTTGAGGAGAAGCAGCAGATCCTCGAGGCTATCGACCCCAAGGTCCGTCTGCGGAAGACCACGGACTTCCTCCGCAAGGAGCTTGAGATCCTGGAACTCGGGTCCAAGATCCAGAACCGTGTGAAGGAGTCGATGACAAAGACGCAGCGCGAGTACTTCTTGCGCGAGCAGTTGAAAGCGATCCAGCAGGAGCTGGGTCAGTTCGACGAGATCCAGGCCGAGATCGACGAGTACAAGGACAAGATCGCGAAGTCGGGCATGCCCGAAGAAGTGGAAGAGAAGGCGCTCAAGGAACTCGGGCGCCTTGAGAAGATGCCCCAGGCCGCCGCGGAGACCGGCGTCATTCGCACGTACCTGGACTGGCTGGCCGGGCTTCCGTGGCAGGTCGAGGACCAGGAGAAGCTGGACCTTCTCGCAGCTCAGGAGATCCTTGACGAGGACCACTACGGCCTTGAGAAGGTCAAGGAGCGCATCCTCGAGTACCTTGCGGTCCACAAGCTGACCGACCACATGCGCGGACCGATCCTGTGCTTCGTGGGACCGCCGGGCGTCGGCAAGACGTCCATAGGCAAGTCCATCGCTCGCTCACTCAACCGCAAGTTCATCCGCATCTCACTTGGCGGCGTTCGCGATGAGGCCGAGATCCGCGGTCATCGCCGCACCTACGTGGGCGCGCTGCCGGGACGCATCATCCAGTCGATCAGCCAGGCGGGAAGCAAGAACCCCGTGTTCATGATGGACGAGATCGACAAGGTGGGCGCCGACTTCCGGGGCGACCCGACGTCCGCACTCCTCGAGGTCCTTGATCCCGAGCAGAACTACGCGTTTCAGGACCACTACCTCGAAGCGCCGTTCGACCTGTCGAACGTCATGTTCATCACGACCGCCAACTTGCTGGACACGATCCCGCCGGCGCTTCGCGACCGCATGGAGGTCATCCACTTCCCCGGCTATACCGAGGATGAGAAGTTGCACATCGCCACCCGGTACCTGGTACCAAAGCAGCTCAAGGAACACGGGCTCACCAGGCGCAAGGTGACGATCAGTGAAGCCGCACTTCGCGAGATCATCCGCCGCTACACTCGCGAAGCCGGCGTTCGCAACCTCGAGCGTTCGATCGCGACCATCTGCCGCCAGGTCGCCCGCAAGGTCGTGGAGGGCTACCAGGGAAAGACGTCCGTCAGCGGGCGCAGCGTCGCCAGCTATCTGGGACCGCCCAAGTTCACGTTCGGTCTGGCCGAGAAGCACGACGAGGTAGGCGTGGCGACGGGTCTCGTGTGGACCGAGGTCGGCGGGGACGTCATCTTCATCGAGGCGACATCGATGAAGGGTGGCGGCAACCTGACCCTTACGGGGCAGCTCGGCGACGTCATGAAAGAGTCGGCGCAGGCCGCGGTGAGTTACATCCGCGCTCGCGCGTCGGAGCTTGGGATCGACCCCGATTTCAACGAGAAGATCGATCTGCACATCCACGTACCGGCGGCCGCGATCCCCAAGGATGGTCCCTCGGCCGGGATCACCATGGCGACGGCGCTCGCATCCGTACTCACGGGGCACAAGGTGCATCGCGACATCGCGATGACGGGTGAGATCACGTTGCGAGGACGGGTCCTGCCCATCGGTGGCCTCAAGGAGAAGCTCCTGGCGGCGCATCGTGCGGGTATCAAGAAGGTGCTGATTCCCAAGGAGAACGTACGCGATCTGGAACTGGTGCCCGAGCACGTTCGCACGGAGATGGAGATCGTGCCCGTCGAGACGATGGACGAAGTTCTCGATCAGGCATTGCAGACCGCTGACAAGAAGCGACAGGCCGCGAAAGATTAGGAGGATCTCATCGCGGGAAACAACCTTGGCGATGAGATCAGGGCCTTATCAGACGGTTTGAAATCTGCATACGACGGTTTGAAATCTGCATACGTATGCTTGTTGGGAGGCGAAGACACGTCGGTGATTGAGTGGAAAGCAGTCCCGCCCGGACGCTCAACTGAAGAGCTTTGGAGCGGTCGCTGCGGTGTCGCCGGAAGTTATCGCGCTCCGGCAAGGGCCGACGCTCGACTTTGAGGGTTGGGGCGATCAGGACCGCAGGTACTGGGAATCGCTCGACGAAGGTGCGGTCTTTGGACGGCTCTGATCCTCGCGATGGACCTGGACGTTGCGATCGTAAAGGGCGTTGGCGTGCCGGTGTGCGTTGGCGTGCCGGAGCTCAAGAAGGGGCCGGGCCGGGTTCCGTACACCGATCTACCCGGTCCAACCGGCGACTGCGGCATCTCCGGTCACCGCACCACGTACGGCGCACCGTTCCGCCGGCTGGACGTGCTCCAGCCGGGTGATACCATCGATCTGTTCTCGCCGTATCGTCGCTACCGGTACACCGTGGACAGGGTCTTCTCGGTCACGCCAGACCGCGGAGACGTGCTTCGCACGACAGCACCGTCCACGCTCACGCTTACCGCGTGTCATCCGCCGTACAGTGCCCGATGCAGGCCCATCGTGGCCGCCAGTCTCATAGAGGTCAGGCGCCTCGGCGACGTCGACAGTCAGGAGTAGGGATGCGCATCCTTGTCACCGGTGGGGCCGGCTTCATCGGGTCGAATCTCGTGTGGTCGCTCTTGAGCGGCGGGCACGAAATGCATGTGATCGACGACATGAGCACCGGGAACCTGGGCAACCTTCATCCCGCGGCGCTCACGCGCACACTCGACATCACCGGACCCAAGCTTGCTCAAGCCGTGGCCGAGATCGCTCCCGAAGTCGTGGTGCACCTTGCGGCTCAGACCAGCGTGCCCGTCTCCATCCAGGATCCGGATCGCGATCGGCTGGTCAACGTCGAAGGCACCCGTGCGGTCGCTCGTGCGGCCCGCGAAGCGGGCGCTCGCCTGATGCTGTCGGCGTCCTCGGCGGCCGTGTACGGCGAACCCTCGGTCGTGCCGCTGCCCGAGGAGGCACCCAAGGCCCCCACAAACCCCTATGGCCGCTCCAAGCTTGAGGCCGAAAGCGTGATCGCGGGCGAACTGCGCTCAAGCACGACGGACTTTGCCTCGCTCCGGTTCTCCAACGTCTACGGCCCGCGTCAGGACTGGCGCGGCGAAGGCGGCGTGGTCGCCATCTTCTCGGCCGCGATGTCGCGCAAGGAGACGCCGGTGCTCTACGGCACGGGACGGCAGACGCGGGACTTCATCTTCGTGGGTGACATCGTTGCGGCCATCGAGGCCGCGATCGAAGCGACCCGACCGCTCGCACTCGAGGGCGAGAACGGGCCCGCATACAACATCTCCACCGGCACCGAGACCTCGCTGGATGAACTCGTCGGCGCCCTCCGGATGGCGGCAAGCTACTTCGGACCGGTCGACAAGGCCGAGGCGCGCGAGGGCGACATCGAGCGCAGCGCGCTTGATGCGTCGAAGATCCGCGCAGCTACGGGGTGGTACTCACGGGTTCCGATAGACACAGGCATCGAAAGGACCGTGGCGTGGTTCGCGAGGGAAGCGTAGGTGCTGGCAGCAAAGACATCGCCGCAGCGCTGGTAGCCAAGGCGAGAGCCGAGCTGTTGCGCGCCGACGAACGGGTACCCGGTTCGGCGGCCGTCACTTCCGCCGGCGGACCGTTCGCGGCAGTCGTCCTGGTCAAGGGCGAGCCGGGTGCGACCGACCTGGAGCAGAGGCGCGCCCTTGCGGGCGAGGACGGAGAGGCTGCTCGCAAGGCGATCGCCGCGCTCGGCTACGACGGGCCGTTCTTCACAACCATCTCCCGGCCCGTGAGGGCGGAGCCGGTCGCCGCCGCCGCGCGCCTACGGC
>JBASNZ010000116.1:0-3204 GCA_049657775.1 Coriobacteriia bacterium
CCGTCGAGCATCGTGAGCGTCGCCTTGGCGCCGACGTTGGCGTCGACCGTCACGTTGGCGTTCGCATACGCAACCATGCCAAACACAAGCACGACGATCGCGATCGCTATCAACATCGTCCTCTTCATTGCTGTCTCCTTTAATCTCTCTACATTGCGCCCGGTCCGGGCTTGTCTCCTGTACGAAGTCGGAGGTCTTTCGGCCTCCACTGCATCTATCGGACCTGGCCACTGCCAGGTTTACGCTCGTCCGCCGCACGGCGAAATAGTGTGACAGACGGCACGTCACTTCGATGAGTGGTGATTTGCCTAGTGCATCACCACCGTGTAGGTCAGCGTCGCAGTGTACGCGCCGGGAGCGGTCTCCCAGGGTACGTCGATGCTGATCACGTCGGTGTACTCGTTCGTGCCGCTGGGCATGCCAAAGAGGTCTACGAGCGAGGTGGTAAGGCCAAGCTCCGCAGTGGCGCCGGTAGTGCTCTTAAGGAGGTCGAAGCCGACGCTCGACTTCACCTGTACGCCGATGCCTCCATGCGAGTACAGCACGCCCGGCTCGACCGTGCCAAAGTCGACAGTATCATCCGAGAGCGTCAGCTCGACCCACTGGCCTCCCGGAATCGCGACGAACGTGGCCTCGCGCGTGTCGATGAGCATGCCACCTGCGGTGATCCACGTGACCGACAGGTGATAGTCGCCATCGTGGGGAAGGTTCCGGTTCGTGACGTCCCACGAGGTGAGCGTCTGTCCATTCGGGGCCGAGACGCTCAAGTTGCTCGAGCGGTACGAGTAGCCTGTTCCGGACCCGAAGGTCGCCCACGAACCATCCGTGGCCGCGTATCCGTCTCCGTCATCGAATGAGCCGCTACCGTTCTCGTCCCACCAGAGAATGTAGGTGGCCTCCGTACCGGTGAGCGGTAGAAATCCATCGTTCTCAAAGGTGGCCGAGACGGTGATGGTGGAGTTCACGGCGTCACCGCCTACGGCGGCGAGCGAGGTGATGCTTGCCCTGTAGCCTACGTAGAACGAGCTGCTGGTGATGGTCGCTCCGCCGCTGTCAAGGAGCGTGACGATCCACGTGCCCACGGCGGCATTGTTCGCGATGTTGTAGGTCGTCTGCGCGATCCCCCCCGCGTCCGCGCCGATCAGGTTCGACGTCGTGCTCACGCCGTTCGGGTCGGTCCACCTGAAGCGGACCTGCGTTCCGGCTGTAAGTCCCATACCTCGCGCGTACACCCTGTCCCCGAGGTCGAACAGGTCCTGCGGTGTGCCGAAGCCGCTGATACCGAAGGTCACGAGCGAGCTCACCGTCGTGCGGTCCTGCGCGATGTCGGTCGTGGCGCCGAACGTTCCCGTGACGGTGGTGACGTCGAGCAGGCCGGAGGTGGCGGCTTGCGGAGCGGTGACCCGAACCACGATATTCACGGAGCCGCCGTATGGCGCCAGCGTGACCGAGGTCAGTGGGGTCGACCCGTCCTCGGCGTAGAGTCGCGCCGTCCACCCGAGCGACGAAGCGGCGGTCAGGTCGACCGTCCTCGTCTCGGACCAGCTGTTGGTCACCGTATGTCGGTACACCACCGTGGTTCCTGCTCCGGCGGGCGCGGCGTTGTCCGGGTCGACCGCCAGGGCCGGCCGTGCTGTTGTGGTGTCGTACCCCTTGCCCTTCAGATTCGGGGCACCAACGACCTTGGCCTCGATGGTGGTGACGTTCTTGGTGCCGAGTGTGGCGGCCGAAGGTACCTGGACCTGGACTGTGAACCCGAGCGTCTCGTGCGGCGCGAGGGTGACCTGGGGCATCGGAAACGTGCCCGTCGCGTCATACACGGCGGTCGGCCAGCCCTTGTCGGATGTCGCCGTCAGCGTGATCGTGCGGGTCTCCTCGGTATTGTTGAGCACGGAGTTCTCGTAGACGATCGTGCCACCCGGTGCCATGGAACCCGTGCGGTCGGGAACAACCAGGACGGGTCCGACGGTGGTTGCATCGACAGCGGTGTCGGTCGCGCTCGCGATGCTGGCGTGGGTAGCGATCACACTGAGGGTGTCCCTAACGCCGTCTGCTGTTGTGGAGGGGATACGCAGCGAGACGAGGATCTCCATCGACGTCGCGGGGGCGAGCGTGACGGAGGTGATCGCTTGGCCGTTGTCGGCGCGGCGGATCTGGGTCGTCCACCCCTTGGAGGATATGGCCGCCAGGTTGAACGTGGCCGCCAGGTTGCCGGTGTTCGTGACCGTGTGCGAGTACGTGACCGTCGTGTCGGCAGAAGCGCCGGAGGTTCTGTCGGGCGCGACCGTGACACCGTACCGCCTGAGCGCGAGCACGTCGGAGTTGTCGCGTGCGCTGCCGAGTGATGAGTAGAACTGCATCGTCAGAGGCGTGTCCGTGGGCACGCCGAGCGCCGCCCAGGTGATGCGCGCCTCGATCTGTACGCCGCCGTCTTCTCCTGCGCCCGAGATGGATCCCGCGGGGACGGTGATCTCGGTGTTCCAGCTGCCGGCGGGACGGCTCGCATCTCCCGGCATCGGATCACCGGCAGCTGCGTTCGCTGGCACGTACGCGAACAAGGCGCCGCCACTAAAGGCGTTCCCGCCCCCGAGCGAGTAGCGCACGACGCGGTCACCAGTCTCAAGCCGGTTGTCGCCATCGAGATCGATGAAGGCCAGATACGTGGGAGCTCCGCCGCCCGTGGCGGAAGCCCGGCGGATGTAGTGGTAGAGGTATGTGTCGTCGTACGTCGATGCAACAACCGACAGGTCGATGTTGCTGTTACCGGCATCGCCCGTGGGATCGTAGACGCAGTTGGCGCCGTCCTCGAAGACCGGTACCCAGTCGCTGAAAGAGCCGTCGATGTCGACCGTGGTGCGCACGAGTGCGTTGCCAGCGCCCGCTGGCACGAGAAGGACGAGTGCCAGCGCGAGCGAAAGAAGCTTCGGTTGCCGATTCCGGCGCGCGCTGCTTTTTGGCTCACCCCGAAGAGGCGAGGTATGCGTTCTGCGGAGATTCATGTGTCGTTTGCTTCGGGCCCCTCGCTGCCCGGTTTCAACACCGGGGTTCCCGCGAATTGTTCTGGTAGCCCTTTATCGGTCCAAATGACTCCCGTGACCAGCGGTTTGCGCCGGACGCTCCAATTGTGTGATGAACGGCACAGCAGCCGGGACAGACGGCGGATGGTTGCTTAAGGCTATACTCTGAGCCGACCCATCGCAAGGC
>JBASNZ010000117.1:0-4678 GCA_049657775.1 Coriobacteriia bacterium
GTGCCGGGGCCCGGGCCGTCCGAGCAGCGGGGCGGACAGGTGGCCCGCCCCGCCGGGATGGCTATCGGTGCCTAGTTCTCGGCGAGTATCGCGTAGAGCTTCTTGCGAGCGTCGTTGAGGATCTCAACGGCGGCCGCACGCTGGTCGCTCGTGCCGGACTTGCCGATCTGGAATGCAGCCTGCAGCAACTTGGCCGCCGACTCGCGGTAGTCGCCGAGACCCGAGTCGCTCTGCGCCGCGTCGTCCCAGGGAGCGGGCTGATCGGCGGTCTTGGCGACTTCGGCCGAACCGGCCTCGGTGAGGCTGAAGACCTTCTTGCCCGCGGTCTCCTCGGCACTAACGAGGCCCTCGTCGGCCAGCATCTGAAGCGCCGGGTAGACCGAGCCGGGACTCGGGTTCCAAGCGCCGTCGCTGCGGGCCGAGAGCTCCTGGATCATCTGGTAGCCGTGCATCGGCTTTTCGGCAAGCAGGCGCAAGATGGCCGTGCGGATGTCGCCGCGGCGAGCGCGCATACCGCCGGGACCGCCAAAACCGTGCATGTGGCCGGGCATGCTGAACGGAGGCTTGAAGCCGCCGCCAAAGCCGGGGTGATGGGCGTGAACGTGACCGCAGGATGCGGCGTCTCTGTGATGTCCGTGCATGTCGGATCCCTTCGCTCGATGATAGCGTATCGATATATCGCTATCTATCGCGATGTGTAGCATATGGCGTGCCACTAGAATCCGCGAAGCCGCGGAGGCCGGTCGGCCCGCACGAGCGTGTCGGTGGATCTGCATCGGGCACCGGAGGCAGGTCCTCCACACAGATGCTGCCAGTTTGCCCCCACAGCGGGTACATACCAGGTTGTGAAGCCATGCACGACAAGGAGAGGAGAAAGCCTAATGGCCGACGAGAAGACTTCTACGAGCGACGACCTCGGTCTCATCGAGAAGGCGTTCCTCATGGGCGTCGGTGCTGCGCTGGTCGCCAAGGAGAAGGTCGAGGAGCTCGCCGACGAGCTCGTGGACCGCGGCAAGCTGACCCGCGAGCAGTCCGACACGTTTGTGAACCGCCTGGCCAACAAAGCCGATGAGACAGGCAGGTCCGTGCAGACCACGGTCGCCAAGGAGACCGAGAAGGTCGTAGCGGGCATGGGTCTCGCCTCGGCGAAGGACCTTGATGACATCCGTGGCGAACTCACCGAGATCAAGACGCTGCTCGCATCGCTCCGTCCGCTTGGCGGCGAATCCGAGAAGTCGTGATGCCGTTGCGTCGCGGGGGGTTCATGCCGGCGAAGCACCTGGATAGGTACCGGCATATCGCCGGGGTGCTTGCCGACGAAGGCCTCCATGCCACCATCGATACGCTCGGCCTGGGCCGGCTGGCTCCCCGGCGCGCATCCGCCGGGCCGGGTCCAGACACGCTCACGACCGAACAGCACATCAGGCGCGCCATCGAGCGCCTTGGCGTGACGTTCATCAAGGGCGGTCAGTCGCTCGCGACGCGAACCGACATGGTGCCGCCGGCGCTCTCGCACGAGCTGCGCAAGCTCCAAGACGAAGTCACCCCCGAGCCCTTTGATACCGTCCGCGCGGTCGTGGAGCACGATCTTGAGCAGTCGATCAAGACGGCGTTCGCGTCTTTTGAGGCCGAGCCGTTCGCTTCGGCATCGATCGGTCAGGTCCACCGCGCCGAGCTTCCGGATGGAACGGTCGTGGCCGTCAAAGTCCAGCGCCCCGGCGTGCGCGAGCAAGTCGAAGTCGACTTGGACATCACGCTCACGCAGGCGCAGTGGGTCGCCGACCACGTGAGCGACCTGCCGTGGATGGACATCGTGGGCATCGCAACCGAGTTTGCCGATGCCGTCCGCGGCGAGCTCGACTACGTGCGCGAGGCCCGTAACGCCGAGCGGCTGTGGCGTGCGTTCAAAGACGACGAGACGGTCGCGTTCCCGCGGGTGTACTGGACGCATACGACGTCGCGCGTGCTTACGCTGGAGTACTTCGACGGCGTGCGGATGAATCGCATCGACGAACTTGATGCCGTCGGCTGCGACCGCGCGGTGCTCGCGCTGCGCGGCATCGATTCATACCTCAAGCAGATCTTCGAGCTCGGGTTCTTCCACGCGGACCCGCACCCCGGCAACTTCCTGGCGCTTGAGGGTGACCGGGTGGCCTTCACCGACTTCGGAAGAGTTGGCACCATGTCGCGCGAGTCACGCGACCGGTTCATGGACCTGCTCTGGGCCGCCGTCAACAAGGACGATGAACTCGCCACCGACACCTTTATGGCGCTCGCGTCGAGCCCCCATATCGATGAGATGGCGCTGCAAAAAGAGGTCTCGCACCTCATCGGCAAGTACCACGGCCGTGAACTCGGGTTGATCAACCCCACGGAACTCTTCGGCGAGGTGCTCGGACTGGTGCGCAACCACCGTCTGGGGGTCTCCAACGACTTCGCGCTCGCGCTTGCCACGCTCGGCGTGCTCGAGGGTGTGGGCACCATGCTCGACCCGGCGTTCGACTTCGCCGCCGCCGCCACGCCGTTCGTGGAGCACGCCATGGTCGAGCGCACCCGGCCGGCCGAGGTCTTGGACCGCGTCGCACGCGGCTGGCGACGCAGCGGTCGCTTCTTTGAGACGCTGCCGTCCTCGATCGACCGCATCTTGCGCCGCGCGTCCCGCGGCGAGATTCGCGTGGCGATCGTGCCGCGCGACTACCACGGCTTCATCGATCAGCTCGCGGAGCTTGTTAACAGGCTCGCCTTCGCGCTCGTGGTCTCGGCGCTTGTGATCGGTGCCTCCTCGCTCCTCAGCGCGACCATCGTGCCGGACTGGTTGCGCGTGGTCGGGCAGATCGGGCTCGTTGCGGCATTCGTCGTGACCGTCTGGTTCCTCATCTCGATCATGACCGCACACTGGCGCGGCCGTCGCCGCCAGTAGCGCCCGGGCGCCTTCGCTTACGCTGCGTCAACGCTCGTTACGCAGCGGCAACAAGTGGTTCACTCCTCGGCTAACACCGCCGTGGTTCGCTTGCGCGCATCCACGCGTCGTGACCGTGATAAGCGGTAGTGCGTCAGTGGTGCGCGGGCGCGCGCCGGGGAGAAGGAGGGGGTCATGGGACGGCAGGTCAACTCCACGCAAACCTTTGCCGACAAGCTCATGAAGCTGGTGCCCACGGAGATCGTGGGAGCGTACATGGTGCTCGCGGGCATCATCGGGTATCCGGCGGGCTCCACGGTGTATGTTGCCGCGTCAGCCGAGGCTACCGATGACGCCCTGCGCGCGTTCCTCATCCAGTTCATCTTTGCGGTCTTATTGGTGCTTACGCCCATCTACCTGCGTCGGGTGGGTCGTGTGGAATCCGTAACGCAGATCGCGGTCAGCACGTTGTCGTTTGCGGTGTGGGTGTACTCGCTTGGCGGGCCGTTCGTGGTCTGGGGCTGCTACTACCCGCTCATGGGTTCGGTGATCCTGGTGCTGTGGGCGGTCTTCACCCCGCTGCTGATGGCGCCCAAGCCCAAGGCGAAAGCCAAGGTGGCCGCCGCCGTCGCGTGAGTGCCACAGCCGGGGGAGGACGCGAGGGGCCGCCTGGATGGCGGCCCCTTTTGCGTGAGCGAAGCGCGCGGCAGGTTCACCAGCAGGAGGACCAGGGTGGTCGCGGGGTGGCGACCACGACGCGGGAGCAGCCCGCCTCGATGTCAGAGCTTCTGATATACTGATACTCGGAGGTGATGCGCATGGCCGAGTACATCCGCATGGGCAAGCGCGGAACGGTGGTCATCCCGGCCGAGACGAGACGGCGCTACGGGCTGGACGAGGGCGAGATGCTGGTAATGGAGGAGGGAGCAGCCGGGCTCGTGCTGCGCCCGGTACGCGCCTACGAAGTCGAGGTCTACACTCCGGAGCGGACAGCCGAGTTCATGCTCAACAACGCCGTAGACGCTGCTGAGTACGATGCCGCCCTCGACCAGATCCAGGAGATGGGCATCGACCTCGCCGGCATCCCACATCAAAAGCGGCCCGGCCGCTGATGGATCGCGTGTTCTTGGACGCAAACGTGCTCGTATCGGCGGCGCTTACGCCAGCGTCTGGGCTGCATGACCTTTGGAGCGCGCCAGCGGTGCGATTGCTCGCGTCCCCGCATGTGGTCGAGGAGGCGCGGCGTAATGTGCGTTCGCCCGAGGCGCGCGCGCGACTCGAACAGCTGCTGGCGCGTGTAGCGGTACTCGATGCGGAGCCCGCGCCGATGCCCGTCACAGACGCGTCGGGCCTACCTGTCAAGGACGTACCGGTGCTTGTTGGCGCCGTAGCCGCCGGAGCGGGTTTCTTGCTCACCGGAGACATCACGCACTTCGGGTCTCTCATGGGCCAGCGTGCCGCTGGCGTGCTTGTCCTGCTCCCTGGTGAGTACCTGCGCCGCCATCTCGGGTAAGCATCTCTCGTAACACCGCCTACCCGGCTCCGTCCGCGGGCCGCGGGCACATCGCGAAAGGCACCCTATGCCGCGCACCAAGATCGTCGCCACCATCGGTCCCGCGAGTGACTCGCCAGAAGCTCTGGCCGCGCTCATCGCGGCCGGCATGTCGGTCGCTCGCCTCAACGCCTCCCACACCTCTCGCGAGGCGCTCGAACGCAGGCTGGCAGCCGTGCGCGCCGCCTCGGCGGCGGCAGGCGCTCACGTCGCGGTCATGCTCGACC
>JBASNZ010000118.1:0-7142 GCA_049657775.1 Coriobacteriia bacterium
CTCATGGGCCTGGTGTGCGACCCGGTCGGCGGCCTGGTGGAGGTCCCGTGCGTCACGCGAAACGCGACCGGGGCGGCCGTTGCGCTCGCCGCCGTGGAGCTTGCGCTCGCGGGCGTGGAGTTCCCCATCCCACTCGACGAGGTCGTGGACGCGATGGGGCAGGTAGGCCGCTCGCTCCCGCCGTCGTTGCGCGAGACCTCACGTGGCGGCCTGGCCGTCACTCCCACCGGTCGTTCGCTTGCCGGTAAGCCACCGATACGCTAGGGTTGCGTCTCTGAAGGGGAGTAGCTCTCCGCGATAGCGGAGCGGCAGGCCGACAATCTCGGGCGATGAGCCCCGGTCCTGCCATCACAGACACTGTGACCGCGAGACCTTCGACGGGTACCGACCCGTCGAAGGTCTTTTTCATTACAGGAGGAATCATGACCGACGAGTCTGGTACACCGCGGGAGATGGACTGGCACGTCATGGCGCCCGAGGACGTCCTTTCGGCGCTGGGGTCCCATCCGGAGAGGGGTCTCTCCTCGGAAGAGGCCGCCGCGCGACTGGTGCAGTACGGGTCCAACGAGCTGGCCGCGGCAGAGAAGTCGCCGGCGTGGAAGATGTTCCTCGCGCAGTTCAACGACTTCATGATCTGGGTGCTCATGGTGGCGGTGGTCATCTCGGCACTGGAGCACCAGGTGCTTGAGGCTATCGCCATCACGGCGATCCTGGTGCTCAATGGCGTGCTCGGCTTTGTGCAGGAGTACCGCGCCGAGCAGGCCCTGGAGGCGCTGAAGCAACTTTCGGCCCCCACCGCAACGGTGTTCCGGGATGGTGTGGAGCAGGAGGTCGCCGCCAACACGCTCGTGCCGGGCGACATCGTGGTGCTTGAGGCGGGCGACAAGATCCCCGCCGACGGCCGCCTCGTGTCCGACGCCGCGCTGCGCGTGGAGGAGGCCTCGCTCACCGGAGAGAGCCGCCCCGCCTCCAAGCACGCGCGCGGTGAAGTGGAGCTTGAGTCCTCGCTCGGCGACCGCAGCACCATGGTGTTCGCCGCCACGGCTGTGGCCGTGGGCCGGGGCACGTACGTGGTCACCAACACCGGCCAGACCACGCAGATGGGCCGCATAGCCGAGTTGCTTGCGGCGCAGGAAGACGAGAAGACACCCCTGCAGCACGAGCTCAAAGCCGTGGGCAAGAAGATCGCGGTGCTTGTGCTGGGCGTCGCCGCCATCGTGTTCGCGGTGGGCGCGTTCCAGGCGTGGACCGCAACCGGCGAGACCAACCTCATGGCAGCTCTCACTCACGAGGCCTTCCGCTCCCGCCTGACCGTGGCGCTGCTGGTGGCGATCTCGCTCGCGGTGGCTGCCATCCCCGAGGGCCTGCCCGCGATCGTCACGGTCGCCCTCTCGCTCGGCGTGCGCAAGATGGCCGAGCAAAACGCGATCGTCCGCAAGCTCCATGCGGTCGAGACGCTGGGCTCCACCACCTTCATCTGCTCGGACAAGACCGGCACGCTCACCCGCAACGAGATGACGGTCCGGCGCCTGCTCGTGGGCGAGGATCTGGTGGAGGTCACACCCGACTGGGGTCTGGCTCCCGAGAACGTCACCCCGTACCCGGTGGCCCAGGACCTGCTGCTCGAGATCGCCGCGTCGTGCAACGACGCGCACTTCACCGCCGATGGGACCCTTGTGGGCGACCCCACCGAGACCGCGCTTATCGTGGCGGCGGACCAGCTGCACAGCGGCGGCCGCCGGCCCCGGCGCATCGCCGAGGTGCCGTTTGACTCCGAGCGCAAGCGCATGACCACCGTCCATGCGGTCGACGACCGTCGCGTCGCGTACATGAAGGGCGGCGGCGATGTTGTCCTGGGTCTGTGCACGCAGGCGCTCCTCCGAGATACGCTCGTGCCGATGACCGATGAGCTCCGTGCGACTTTGCACGCGCGAAACTCGGACCTGGCTTCAGCCGGGTTCCGCACACTTGCCCTCGCCTACCGCGACCTGCCCGATGACCTCGACGTTGACGCGGACACGGTGGAGCACGACATGGTGTACATCGGCATCCTCGGCCTGGTCGACCCGCCGCGTGCCGAGGTAGCCGAGGCGATCGACGTGTGCCACAAGGCCGGCATCAGTGTGGCGATGGTCACCGGCGACCACGCGCTCACCGCCCGCGCGATCGGCGCAGAGATAGGGCTGCTCGAGGGCAAACAGGTCCTCACCGGCGTCGAGCTTGAGCGCATGACCGACGACGAGCTTTTTGAGGCCGTCGAGGAAACGCGCATCTACGCGCGCGTGGACCCCGAGCACAAGCTGCGCATCGTGGACGCGCTCAAGCGCCGCGGCCACATCGTGGCGATGACGGGCGACGGCGTCAACGACGCGCCTGCGCTCAAGAAGGCGGATATCGGCGTCGCGATGGGAAAGGTGGGCACCGACGTCAGCCGCGAGGCGGCGGACATGGTGCTTGCCGACGACAATTTCGCCACCATCGTGGAGGCCGTGCGGCAGGGTCGCGCCGTCTACGACAACCTCAAGAAGTTCATACTGTTCCTGCTGTCGTGCAACGTCTCCGAGGTGCTCATCATCTTCGTGACCACCTTCTTTGCCGATAAGCCCGCGCTCCTTCCGCTCCAGATCCTGTGGATCAACCTCGTCACCGACGGCTTCCCCGCCCTCGCGCTGGGCGTCGACCCCGCGTCGCCGCGCGTGATGGAACGCAAGCCGCGCGACGCCAAGGAGTCGGTGCTGGCGCCGCGGCGTCAGGCGCAGGTGCTCTGGCAGGGCGCGCTTATCACCATGGCCGGCCTCATCATGTACATCTGGGCCGACTTCTTCATGCCGGGTCACAGCCCCGAGCGCGCGCAGACGATGCTCTTCGCCGCGATGGTGCTTACCCAGCTCATCCACGCGTTCTCGTTCCGGTCCGAGACCCGCTCGCTCTTCTCAGCGTATACATTCAAGAACAAGTGGCTCAACTGGTCGTTCGTCGGCTCCATGGCGCTGCAGATGCTCGTGATCTACGCGCCCCCGATGCAGCGAGTGTTCTCCACTCGGGCTCTGTCACCGACCGACTGGTTGGCCGTACTTGCGGCAGCGCTGATACCCACCGTGCTCATCGACGTCACCAAGCGTCTGGTGGCAGCAAAGGATTCGTAGGGGGCGCTTGCCCCTGCCGGCCGACGAGCCTAGTATCGCGTCAGGCGGCTCACGTACACCCGCAAAGACGCCGATTATCGGGTTGGTGCACCCGTCCGTCAGCAGGAGCCCAGGTGAAGCGGCGTCTTTCAGGAATGCGATTGCTGCCGGTCACGCTGCGCGGGCGCTTGAGCCTGTCCGTGGTCATAGCAAGTGCGCTTCTGTTCATGACGGTGTACGGCGTAACGCTCATCGCCACCTCCAGGCAGGCCCGTGACCTTGCGCTTGCGGACGCCAGCGACCGCATGGCGTCGGCCGAGCAGCTCTTCCGACTCGAGGAGCGCGAACTCGGGGCGTACGCTGTCAACTACGCGCAGTGGGACGAGTTCTACGATCAGTCGGTCCGCCTCCGGCCGGGATGGATCGACGATGAGCTGGAGCCCTGGCTGCGGAATGTCTCCGGCGCCACCCTGGTCCTGTGGACCGACCTCAAGGGCACGGCGTTCTTTGAGTACGGTGACGCCCGGGACCTGGAGGCGGTGCGACACGTCGCGCTCGCGTCCAAGGGCCAGCCGGTCGCCGGTGTGATGAGCATCGGCGGCGTACCGTGCGCCGTCGCTGTGCGACCGATCGTGGGCGATCCCCCCGGCAGCAGCGTTGGTTACATCGCACTAGCTCGCCCACTCGCCCCTGGTGTCGATGACCTGGAGGTTCCTTCGCACATCACCCAGCTATCGCTCACGGGCGGGGAACTGGCGGTTCCGGAGGACTGGACGGACCTCGCCACGGTCAAAGGATTCGACCGCGTCGTAGGGCACTTCGAACGTGGCAACACGCTCAGCGTGGCGGCGAGTATCACGAGTCTTGATGGGCGGCCCGCGGGTGTCCTTCAGATGGTCGGCGTCGATCCCTGGAACGAGGTGGCGCCTAACGATTCCAACCTGGTGGCTGTGCTCCTCGGCCTTGGATCGCTCTTGCTGGGGTTGGCGTTCGGGCTCCTGCTTGCGCAATTCATACGCGAGCCCGTGGAGCATTTCGTCAAGTACCTCCGTGACCAGGGCTCACTTGCTATCGAGGGGCTGCCGTTCGAGGAGCACCTGGAGATGGACGCCCACCTCACTACCGACTTCAAGCAGCTGGGCGAGGTCATCGAGAGCGTGTTCACGCAGCTTGGGACGCGTCAGGCGGAACTCAAGCAGGCAAACGCTCAGGTCGTGAGCGCGGAGCGAGCACTCCGTACCGTTGTGAATGAATCCTCCGAGGCCAAGCTGCTCGTCACCAACGGCATCATCGAGATCGCCAACCCCGCAGCCGGGGTGTGGCTGGGCGCGTTTGAGGATCAGCTGGTGGGACGACCTATCGGCTCCGTGTTTGAGAACGCGAGCATAACCACCGAGCAGGGGGAGTCTCTGACGCTCGACGAGCTCTTGGAGCGCGCGCTCGGCCGCGCGATCACTGCCCGCTTCAAACTGGGAGACATGGAGGAGCGCTGGATCTCCGCCTCCGTGATTGCCACGCTCTCCACCGGTTCGTACCTGCTCACGGCACGCAATGTCGGCGAAGAGCACCGCCTGGAGGAGCTGCGTGCCGAGATCGTCTCGCTGGTGTCGCACGACCTGCGCGCACCACTCACCGTCATGAGCGGCTATCTCGATCTGCTCGAGCGTCCGCTCAGCGACCAGGCACGCGACAAGGCCGTGGCCGAGATGCGCGCGGCGGCCGGTCGGATGACGATGCTGCTCGAGAGCCTCCTCGATGCGACTCGCACCGAGCAAGCCCTGGCACCCTCGCGCTTTGAGGAGGTGTCCCTGTCCGAGCTAGCAGATGCCGTGGCGGAGACGGCCGAGGTGGCTACGGGGCGGCATGTCGACGTGATCAAGAAGGCCGAGGCAGTGGTTCTCGGAGACGAGCCGAGGCTGAGGCGGGCCCTTGAGAACCTGGTCGGAAACGCCCGCAAACATGCTCCGGATCATGCCGGCATCCGAATCATCGTGGACACCACGCCCAAGATGGCGCTGCTCGCCGTTGAAGACGACGGCCCCGGGATTCCCGACGGTCAGTACGAGAGCGTGTTCGAGCGGTTCACGCAGCTGAAAGCTGACAGCGCGCCGTCGGGTATCGGCATGGGGCTCTACATCGTGCGAGCCATCGCGGAAGGACACGGCGGTTCCGTGCGCGCGGAGGACGCCGCCAGTGGCGGGGCGCGCTTTGTCATCAACCTGCCGCTGGCGCCGGGAATGGCGCCGAGTACGCAGCCGGACTAGGCGCGAACGCCCTCCAGAGCAAGTCCCACAAGTAGCGCGCACAGATCCGGGAACTCGATGCCGTATGCCCTGGCGGCATCCGGGAGCAGGCTCGTGGACGTCATACCCGGGATCGTGTTGGCCTCAAGCAACCAGACGGTCCCGTTCTCCTCCACGATCGTGTCGGCGCGGGACATTCCCCGGCACCCGAGCGCCAGATGCGCCTCAAGCGCCAGTCTGCTGCACTCGGCGCGCGATTCCTCGGACACGCGCGCGGGGATGATGTGCCTGCTCATACCCGGTACGTACTTGGATTCGTAGTCGTAGAACTCGTGCTCGGGCACGATCTCCAAGGTCGGAAGCGCGAAGGGGTCGTCGTTGCCCAGGATCCCCACCGTCACCTCGGCGCCAGCCACGAACTGCTCGACCAGGACCTGGTCGTCGTAACGGAACGCCCCGTCGATGGCCGCGGGGAGCTCGGCGGGATCATGCACGATCGAGACCCCGATCGCGGAACCCTCGTTGGCCGGCTTGACCACCGTCTTGGAGCCGAGCGCGGCGGCTATGCGCGCCACGTCCACCACGTCGCCCTTGCGAAGCACGATGTACTCCGGCGTGCGCAGCTTCATCATGGCGAAGAGGTGCTTGGACATGACCTTGTCCATGGCGAGCGCGCTTGCAAGCACGCCCGATCCAACGTACGGGAGCCCGAGAAGTTCCAGCAGGCCCTGAACCGTGCCGTCCTCGCCAAAGCGACCATGCAGGCAGATGAATGCGACATCAAAGCCGCCCGTTCTGAGTGTCTCGATGAAGCCCAGATCCGCCGTGTCGAGCGCGGCCGCAGTCGCGCCACCCCGTGAGAGCGCCGCGATCACCTGCTCGCCCGTGTGGAGCGACACCTCACGCTCGGCCGAAACGCCGCCCATGAGGACGGCCACCTTGAGCCCGACGATCGACGGAATCTGCACTACAGGATCCTCTCGTAAGTCTGTCAGGTCAGCGCGCCGCTGCGATACATATCGAGTACGTAGAGCGCCATCAGCCACAGAATCGTGCCCAGGAACGCCGTGCTTGCGCCAAGCAGCAGCGACCCGACCAGCAGTCCCTTGCGTTCATCGGCGGCGCGGCGACTACGGGTCACAAGCCACACGACAAGTGAGAGCGCGGGCCCCAGGACGGCCAGGGCGATGCCGCCATAGACGGTGTAGACGTACTCGTCCGCCCACAGCGCGCCACCGGCGATAGCCGCGTCGCGCAGAACCAGGACCGTCGCTACCGCAAGGATGATCCAGGCAAGCAGGTACGCCGAGAACGGGACCCAGCTGATGCCAGCGGGCTTGCACTCAACGGGTGCGGGGGCTTCCTCGGGTGCGGGGCTCTCCTCGACCTCGGGCGCTTCCTCGACCTCGGGCGCTTCCTCGACCTCGGGGGTCTCCTCGAAAGGCGCGCTTTCCTCAGGCTCGGCCAGCGGCTCGGCCGAGAGATCGGCCTTCGGCGTCTCAGCCTCTGGCAGCATGCTGTTCTCGTCCGGCACGGCTCTCCCTTCGGTACGTTCCTCAGGGTCAGTCTAGAGTAGGGTCACCCGCGCGTACAACCTGATGACGCTCTTGTGGAGATTCCGTGTGAATCCGCGTTGCGCAAGCGTTGACGCGTGCCGGCGGCCGTAGAATGGGTACGAACCCGCAAACCCTTCGCGACGTTCGCGAGTGTCCGATCAGATACGGAAGGTGCAACGATGGACACAACAGACACGAACCACACCCCCGAGGAACCC
>JBASNZ010000119.1:0-11144 GCA_049657775.1 Coriobacteriia bacterium
TGATAGATCGTGATGCCGAAGACCCCCGCGGCGAACAGCCGCGGGACGTCGGCCTTGCGCGGCAGGCGCATGCGCGTGAGGAACCCGTACGCCGCGAGCACCGCCGACGCGGTCCCGAATCGCAGGAGCGCCAGCTGCCCGGCACCAAACCCCTCGAGTCCCGCCTTGATGCCCGCGAACGCCGACGCCCACAGCAACAGTGCGACGATGACTGCGCCAAGAGTGCGGGGTTCGATCTTGTTCGACATGTACGCTCCGCCAGGTAGGCCGATGGGTGAAGTAACCAGCCTACCGCCGGGCAGCGTCGAGCGCGAGTCCTGAGGGGCGACGAAACGCGTCGGATCGAGGCCCGGCTACTCGAACTTGAGCAGCAGGGCACCCAGACCGAGCGTCACGAGCGCAAACGCGAGCAGCACGCCGGCGGGTAGAAGCGCGGCATCCATCCCCTGGTTGCGCACCACGACGTCCGTGAGTCCCATGACCGCCCACCCGGTGGGAGTGAACTTGGCAACGGTCTGCATGAGCGGGCCGACCACCTCGATCGGCCACAGGCAACCGCCAAGCATGGCGAGTCCGGTCGAGATCAGCGGACTGGAGCCGCTGAGCTGGTCGCGTGTACGAACCACCGCCGAGACGAACACGGCAAGACCAGTGCCCGCCAGCACGTACGAGCCCAGGACCACGAACACCGCAAGCGGATCGCGGCCCCATGGCACGCCAAACGCGAGCGCGCCGACGCTTACCAAGATGAGCGCCTGCACTGCCGCCGCGAGTACGATTCCGACGATCTTGCCCGAGAGAATGGTGCCCCGGGACAGCGGTGCCACGAGCAAGCGCCTGAGCGTCCCCTGCTCACGCTCCTCCAAGATGCCGCCGGCGCTCCCGAACGTCATGAAGAGGATGAACCACACGGTGAAGCCGATCGAACTCAGGGCTGAGCCCTCGGCGATGACCGAGTCGCCGCGTACGTCGGAGGCTACCACCATCTGAACCTCGGTGTAGATGGGCGGCTTGGGATCCCACCGGGCGTCCGCCTTGTCGTAGATCGTGTCGAACTGGACGGCGGGCGCCTCGTTGACGACGATCTTGGCCGCCTCCGCGTTACCGGACATTCGCATCGCGATGCCCTGTACGACCGATAGGACAGCGAACGAGCTCTCCGAGGCGGGATCGCGCAACACCTGTATCTCCGCGCCGTCACCCTTCAGGTCCCCGGCAAAGCCCTCGGGCACAAGCACCGCGACCGCGGCATCACCCTCGGCAATGAGACGCTCGGCATCGGCCCGGTTGACCATGCCCGTCTCAAAGGACTCCTCGGCGTTGAGCAGCGTACCCACCTGCGCCGAGTACGACGATCCGTCCTCGTCCACGAACAGCACGTGCATGGGCTTGGCCTCGCCACCGGCGAATGCCGAGCCGAAGAGCATCGTGAGCGCGAGCGGCAACACGAGCACACCAACGAGTTCCGCAGGGTTCCGTAGGAGCTGGAGCGCGTTGAGCCACGCAAGGGCGAGTATCTTCCTTATCATTCGTACCTCAGCCGCCAGACACCGAACGCGAAGAGAACCGCTCCGATCGCCAGCACGGCACCTATTCCCGGCAGCACATCGGCGGTCGAGGCGCCCTGCATGAGATCGATGAACCCGTTGACGGTCCAGTACACCGGAGAGATCACCTGGACGGGAAGCAGGAACGATGGCAGCTGCTCGGTGGGAATCATCGATCCGCCTGTCGCGGCGAAGAGCATGATCGCAGCGGGCGCGATACCGCCGATCGCTCGCTCGGACTTACCCAGAGCCGCGAGCGTCATCGCAAGCCCTGCTGCCGCGAGCGCCTCGGCTAGCCCCACCAGGACCGTGGCGGCGATGTTGGCACCCCAGTCCACCCCGAAGAGGAAGTGCGTACCCACCAGTAGGATGGCGAACTGTCCGATGCCTATCATGAGCACGCCGATCGCCTTACCGCCGACGATGGCGAGCTTGGTCGCCGGCGTCGAAAGCATTCGCGCCAGCGTCTGCTCGCGCCGCTCCTTCACAAACGAGAACGCGCCGAACATGGCGCCGAAGAGCAGGAACATCCCCGTCATCCCGGCCGAGTAGTACGAGATCATCGAGATACGCTTGTCGACCTCGGCCTCGATCTCCTTGACCGCGACGGCATCGAACGTGAACTCGGACATCTGCCGGGATGACGGTCCGGCAGTTGCCGGAACATTGGATCCCGGGGCCGCGGCCCCCATCTGATTGGCATAGCGTGCCGCGTACCAGTCCCCAAGCGTGTGCGCCGCGATGATCTGCGCAGACGCGTTTGCCACGCCGGCCCGAACCACGCCGGCCCAGATGCCAGCGGCGATCTTGGACCCCGGGTCCTGCAGGACCTCAAGGCCCACGGGAGTTCCCGCCTCGATCTTGGCGCTCAGGTCCTGCGGGATCACGAGTGCGGCCGTCAGGTCGCCCCGCTCCACCTCGGCCCTGATCGCGTCGGCATCGTCACTCACCTCGATGTTGAAGAGCGCGTCGATCTCCTTGGATGAGGTGAGGCCCCCAACGAACCGCTGCCCGGTCTCGCCCGCGTCTTCATTGACGATGGCCACGTCGATGTCGAGCGAGTCGCCCTGCCCGATGCTGCCAAGAGCGGAGCCAAGGATGAAGATGAGCGCGAGCGGCATCGCGAGCATGACGAGCAGCGCCCCGCGGTCACGCGAGATGATCAAGGCATCCTTGCGGGCGATGTTGAGCAGCGCGCGCACGTCAATCTCGCAGACTCTTGCCGGTAAGGTGCAGGAAGACGCTCTCCAGATCGGGCTCGGTCACAGTGATCGAGGTGACGTGTGAGCCTTCCGATTCGAGCGTGGCAACCAGCTTGCCAAGAATCGATCCGCTGCTTGGCGTGAGCACTTGCAGCGTGTCGCCGGTGCGATCGAGCTGCTTGACGCCGGAAATCGCCCGGACGTCGTCCAGCACCCGATCGCTGATGTCCGTCACCTTGACGTCGACGACGTCCATACCGCCGACCACGTCGCGAAGCTCGTTGAGCGTCCCCATCGCGATGATCTTCCCGTGGTCCATGATCGCGACGCGATCGCACAGGAACTCGACTTCCTCCATGTAGTGGCTCGTGTAGAGCACCGTCATGCCCGCCGCATTGAGGTTCTTCACGGTATCGAGGATGTGGTTTCTGCTCTGCGGATCGATGCCGACCGTCGGCTCGTCCATCAGCAGCACCTTCGGCTTATGAAGGATACCGGCCGCGATATTGATGCGCCGTTTCATACCCCCCGAGTACTTCTCGATGCGCTCCCTGGAGCGCTCGGCAAGACCGGCAAGCTCGAGCGCGTCGTCGACCGCGGACTTGAGCGCGCTACCGGAGAGTCCGTACATGCGGCCCCAGAACGCGAGGTTCTCGCCCGCGGACAGAGTGGGATAGAGCGCGATCTCCTGCGGGACGATGCCGAGGGCACGCTTCACCGCGGTCGGGTCTTTGAGAATCGAACTGCCGTCGACGAGAACGTCGCCGGAGGTGGGCTCGATCAGACACGAGATCATGGAGATGGCCGTGGTCTTGCCTGCGCCGTTTGGGCCGAGGAGACCGAAGACCTCACCCTGCGCGATCTCGAACGACACCCCGTCCACGGCGGCGAGGTCGCCAAACCGCTTGCCCAGATCACGGACTTCGACGATGCCGCTCATGTCTCCCCCATCGTCAGCGCGGCCGATGCATAGGAATCGCAGCGTAACGCATTACAACTGTTAAGCGCATGCCCTCGTCCTGTTCGTCTACCCGCTCACGCCGTCATCGCGTCGAGGATCGCGTACAGCGCCTCACGACACCGTGCTCCGTGGCGTGCTTCGCCCGACACGATCTCATCTGCGGATCGCACATGCTCGCCCTTTGCGGCCAGGTCGTCGCCTGCCCGCTCCACCAGCGTGCGAACGCTCTCAGCGGTCCACTCCACATGGAACTGCAGCCCCACCACGCGCCCGTCCGCATATTCGAACGCCTGGTTCGCACAGGCGGCGCTTCGTGCCAGACGGACCGCCCCCTTTGGCAACCCGAACGTGTCGCTGTGCCAATGACCGACCGCGAGACCCTCGGGTATGGCTTGCGACACCGCCGAGGAACGCCCCTCGAATGAGAGGGTGAGTGGGAAGTAGCCGATCTCGGGGCCCGGATTCTTGGTGACCGGCGCCCCCAGGGCGCTCGCGAGGATCTGCGCTCCCAGGCAGATGCCCAGGACGATGGACTCCGAGTCTATCGCCGCACGCACGGCGCGTTTCTCCTCCGCAAGCCATGGAAACGCTGCTTCGTCTTCGGCGCCCATCGGACCGCCCATCACCACGAGCATGTCGTAGTCATCCGGTGTACCGAAGTCACCGGTGACGGCCATGGTCGTGGTCACGTCGTGGCCGCACTCATCGGCCCAGTCGACGATGGCACCCGCATCCTCGAAGTCGACGTGCTGGATGACCCTGATCCTCACCTGTCAGCCCCATTCCCTATAGCCGGACTCCCTGACGCGCCCGCGACGGCATCATCACCCACAGGCGGCCGGCTGACAAATCGGGCAACCTACGAATCAGGAGGCCTCAAACAGGAAGCGGACCCTCGCGGGCCCGTTTCCGGTACGTGTGCATGGTGGAGACGAAGGGGCTCGAACCCTCGACCTCAGGCTTGCAAAGCCCGCGCTCTCCCAGCTGAGCTACGTCCCCGGGAACGCAGATTATAGCACCTGCCTTGCGTTGTCTCCAGGAGTGTACCGAGACGAGAGCCGCCCACTCTCACACCCCGCGCGACTCGAGAAGTTCACGGGGTAGTGCCAGGCCCGAAACCACCCCGAAACGCGCGCCCCGTAGCCTCGAGTCAGAACGAGAGACCTCAACGACGCGGTCCTCTCCTGACGTATCGGTGCGGGAAAAACAGGAGGTGGTGGCTGATGAGGCCACGCGCAGGAGCCGCATGCAAGCGGCTGACATGGCGAGAGATCGTCGTGCGTGCAGGAGTGCGCACGATCATTCTCACGTTGCTCGCGCTCGCGCTCATGACCGGATTCGCCTGGGCAGCAGGCGACTCGACGGGAGCCGAGACGGGCACGATCACGGATGTGACGGCGGCAACCGCGGGGGCACCCACGCTCGCCGAGGTCGCGGGCGACCTCGGACATCTCGAGATTGCCACCAACATCTTCTTCGTGACCGTGGGTATGGCGCTCATCTTCTTCATGCAGGCGGGCTTCATGCTGGTGGAGACCGGCTTCTGCCGCGGCAAGAACGCGGCGCATGTGGCGATGACCAACTTCGTCATCTTCGCCATCGGCGCGGTCGCGTACTGGGCGGTCGGCTTCGCGCTCCAGTTCGGCTCGTTCGGGCCCATCGGGCTTCTGGGCGGCGCGCAGGGCGTACTGGACGGCGACGCGTTCAAGCTGTTCGGGCAAGCCGTGGCCGGAACCAAGGGCTTCTTCCTCGGCTCGCTCGGTGACGGGACGCTCGACGTCGGCGCATTCGCGTTCTTCTTGTTCCAGATGGTCTTCATGGACACGGCGGCCACGATCGTCACCGGTGGCATGGCTGAGCGCTGGAAGTTCTCGGCGTTCATCCCGTTCGGCGTGTATATGGCCGTGTTCACCTACCCGCTCTACGGCATGTGGATCTGGGGCGGCGGCTGGCTCGCGCAACTGGGCGCCAACTTCGGGCTCGGCCACGGCGCGGTCGACTTCGCGGGCTCCAGTGCGGTGCATGCGATCGGCGGCTTCTCGGCGCTCGCGGGCGCGCTCGTGATCGGTCCCCGCATCGGCAAGTTCAAAGCTGACGGCACTCCGGTGGCCATCCCCGGACACCACATCCCCATGGCCATCCTCGGCACCATCATCCTCGTCTTCGGCTGGATGGGCTTTAACGGCATGAGCACGCTGTCGGCCGGTGACCTGCGCTTCCCGATCATCATCGCCAACACGATGCTCGCGGGCGCGGCGGGGTGCCTGGCCGCCATGTCCCTCGTGTGGAAGGCCTGGGGTCACCCTGATCCCTCGATGACCGCCAACGGCATGCTCGCCGGCCTCGTGGCCATCACTGCACCGTGCGCATTCGTCACCCCGTGGGCGGCGATCCTCATCGGGCTCATCGCCGGCCTACTCGTTGTCGGATCGGTCATCTTCTGGGAGCGCAAGGTCAAGATCGACGACCCGGTCGGGGCGGTCTCGGTACACGGCATCAACGGCCTGTGGGGCATGCTGGCGCTCGGCCTGTTCGCTGACGGCACGTACGGTGGCGGCTGGAACGGCGTTGAGGGCGCGGTCACCGGCCTCTTCTACGGCGATGCCGGTCAGTTCGCGGCGCAGTTGATCGCAAGCGTCGTCGTCGCGGCATGGGCGTTCGGCACGATGTATGTCTTCTTCAAGATCCAGTCCAAGACCACCGGCCTCCGCTCGAGCGAGGCAGACGAGATCGCCGGGCTCGACGCCACCGAGATGGGCGTGCTCGCCTACCCCGACTTCGTCGGCAGCGGCGCGCTGGGTGGCGGTTCGTACACCGAGGCCCCTGTTGGAAGTGAGGCATAGATGAAGCGCGTAGAGGCTATCGTTCGTCCGGAGCGCCTTGAGGCGGTCAAAGATGCCCTGGTCGGTCTCGGGCATGCGGGCCTGACCGTTACCGAGGTCAAGGGGCACGGCATCCAGAAGGGCATCACGCAGCAGTGGCGTGGACAGGAGTACTCCATCGACCTGCTTCCCAAGGTGATGATCATGGCCGTGGTCAACGATCACGAGGTGCCCGATGTCCTGGTCGCCATCACTGAGGCGGCCCGAACCGGCATGATCGGTGACGGCAAGATCTTCGTGAGTACGGTGGAAGACATCGTTCGTATCCGCACCGGCGAGTCCGGCACGGACGCTATCTGACCGCTGCTCCATCCCCGGCGTCGACTCAGGCGGCGCCGGGGATGGCCGCGCAACGCAAGAAGGCGGGCGCTTTCGCGCCCGCCTTCGTCACATTCGGTGGCCGGGACCGGCCTTCGCACCGCCCGAGGCGCCTTTCCAATGGGCTCTCCTTGGAGTCTCTTGGCCAAGTGAGCGGTCCCTCTCGGCCGCACCTCCCGGATGATCCAGAGGCTTATGCCCGATCTCTCGTCAGCCGTGCCCCATAACGTACCTTGACTCACGTGACTTCCCTGTTGCCTTCTTCGGGCAACGTCGATTGACCGTGAAACACGAGCCTAACCTACGCAACGGCTGCCCGGGAGTCTTCCTCTGCCGTCCCGGCCGAAAACGTGGCAGTCACAGTCTCTCACCGAGATAGACTCACCTCCGCTGACTCTCCGGGGATCGTCGGGTCCACGTTCACGACCCTCCTGTTCAAGATATACCCGCCGGATGTGGAAATGAAGCTTTGTGCAGAAACGGGAGACGAGCGGTGCTCATCTGCCGTTCGATGGTTCGATAATGAGGACAAGCGTCTACTTGAGCGCATCCAGGGATGACGTGAACTTGGCTTCGGTCATGTCCCCGACGACGGTCTCGGCGATCGACCCGTCCGCGTTGGCAAATACGAACGTCGGCACGAACTGGGCGCCGAACTGCGTTGCCAACCGGGCGCCTTCCTCGTCCTTCTCCACGTCGTAGAGCTTGAACTCGACCTTGCCTTCGTACCGGGTCTTCAGCCCGTCGACCACGGGCTCCATCGCTTTACACGTGGGTCACCAATCGGTGTAGAACTCGTAGAGGACCGGGAGTCCGCTGGCCGACGGCTCGGCGGCAGTGGCGACCGCTCCCGCAGGTCCCGACGACAGTTCACCGTCCCATGCCACGATTCCGGCCGTGAGGTTGTACACACTCGTGAATCCGGCGCTTACGAGTGTCTGCATGGCCGGAACCGAACGAGAGCCCGTCGCACAGTACACGACGATCGGCTGGGACTTGTCCCATGAGCCAAGCGTTGCGGCAACCTGGTCGACCGGTACGTTCTCGGCCCCCGGGATATGACCGCCCTCGAACTCCGCCGATGTCCTGACGTCGACGAGGCGCGCCCCGGTATCGACGAGGGTCTGTAGGTCCGCGTTACCGATGTCTCCCGGAGTTGGAAGGTCTCCCTTGGGGCCGGATACGGCGAACAGGATCGCCACGACAGCCGCCACGATCACGAATGCGATGATCCACTTGGCCTTTGAGCCTGACGACACCGGCGCCGGCGGGGCCGGTGTCGAGCTCTTGGTCTTTCGCTGTGCCATGAATCCTCCTCGGAGCACGATAATACCCTGGCGGGTATGCGCAAGCAAGCGTCGTGCCGCCCCGGCCGCGCGCGGGCCGCGCCGCGAGACCGCTCTTTCGTGGCACAATACAGTTTTGGGTGAGGAAGTCCCTGAGTCCGGCGCCGGGGGTGCCGGGCGACCAGACCCGGAAGGGCGTGCAGATGCCCGAGCCCTCCGAACAGGAGCGCTGGACGATCCCGCCGGACGATGCTCCGCTGCGGACCGAGCTCTTGAGCGCCGAGCGCCTCGGAGAGGCGGCGCGCACGCTTGCGGCAACGCAGCGTCACGCCGTGGACCAACGCGCGCGCACCACCCCACTACTCGCGCTCCTCGACGGGGCCGACGCAGCGATCGCGCGAGTCTACAACCGACTCGCTGCCGACGCGCGCGAGCAGATCCCCATATCGGTCTCGGCAGAGTGGCTGCTGGACAACTACTACCTGGTCGAAGAGCAGATCCGCACGGTTCGCGACGATCTGCCCGCGGACTACGGTGTCGAGCTGCCCCGGCTACTCTCGGGCGACCTAAGCGGGTACCCGCGCATCTTCGAGGCCGTCGCCCTCCTGGTATCGGCCTCCGACGCCCGCCTCGACCGGGAGCACCTCGAACGTTTCGTGATGGCGTTCCAGGACGTTTCCGCGCTGTCCATCGGCGAGGTCTGGGCCGTCCCGATCATGCTGCGGATCGCGCTCGTTGAGAACGTCAAGCGGCTGAGCCGGAGCGTCGGGGCGTCACACGCGGCTGCGGTCGACGCAGACGCGTGGGCCAACCGCGTGCTCGAGGCGGCGCTGTCGACATCTGACAGCGTGGAGTCCGTCGTGCGCGAGCTCGCACGCGCGAACCCGGACCCGCAACCAGCGTTCCTCATCCGTCTCACGCAACGACTGCAGGGTCAGGACGCCGCGGTCGAGCCCGCCGTCGTGTGGGCCGAGGAGAGGATCGCCGCTAAGGGCACCACGGCCGAGCAGCTCACCCAGACCGAGCACCAGGCGCAGGCGGCCGACCAGGTCTCGGTAGCCAACTCCATCACGAGCATCCGCTTTCTCTCGGCTCTCGAATGGAAGGAGTTCTTTGAGGACTGCTGCCTCGTGGAGCACGTGCTCCGGGAGGACCCCTCCGGGGTGTATCACCGGATGGACTTCATCTCACGCGACCGCTACCGCCACGCCGTCGAGGCTCTCGCCCAGCGCTGTCCGCATACCGAGGTCGGGGTCGCCGAAGCGGCGGTCAGTCAGGCGCTCGAGGCGCTGACCGCGGACCCGACGGATCCGGTACGAGGGCACGTCGGGTTCTATCTCATCAGTGGCGGCCGCTACGCATTCGAGCGCAGCCTCGACTACCGTCCACACATGCGGGAGCGCGTCTACCGCGGACCGCTTGCGAGCAAGGGTCTTATCTACTGGGGTCTACTGGGCGGCATCACGGCCCTTCTTGCGGCCGCGCTTGGTGTGTATGTCGCCGGACGAGGAGTGGGCCCGCTGTGGACCGTGGCGCTCATGCTGCTCTCGGTCATCCCCGTCTCGGACCTTGCGATCAACCTGGTCAACCGGTTGTCCGCATGGCTCTGGCCGGCGCGCATGCTGCCAAAGCTGGACTTCCACGAGCCGGTGGCGACGGCGCACCGCACCATGGTCATCATCCCCGCACTCCTCACGTCGCCTCACTCGACCCAGCACATCATCGACAACCTCGAGCTCGCGTACCTGGCAAACCGGGATCCGAACGTCACGTTCGGTCTCCTGGGCGATCTGCGTGGCGGTCCCGACGAGGTTGCTCCTACCGATGCCGACATCATCGACGCGGCCCGCAACGGCATCGCCGTCCTCAACGAGACGTACGGTGACGCGGGCTCTCACCCCTTCCACCTGTTCGTGCGTGGGCGCAGGTATAACGAGGCCGATGGCGTTTGGATGGGATGGGAGCGAAAGCGTGGTGCCCTCGAGGAGTTCAACCGCGTGCTACGAGGCGCGACCGACACGAGTTTCGCGGTACGCGAGGGCGACGCGAGCATGCTGGCAGAGGTCACCTTCGTCATCACCCTCGACGCCGACACCATCCTTCCCCGTGACGGTGCCCGCAAGCTGATATCCACGATCGCGCACCCGCTCAACCGCGCCCAGATCGATGTGGAGAAGCGGCGCGTGCTGCGCGGCTACGGCCTGGTGCAGCCCCGTGTCGGCATGTCGCTCGAAGGGGCGGAGCGCTCGCCATTCGCCTGGCTCTACTCGGGATCGACCGGCATCGACCCGTACGCCGGCGCGGTCTCCGATACGTACCAGGATGTCTTCGGTGAAGGCTCCTTCACGGGCAAGGGCATCTACGAGGTCGATGTCTACAATGCGGTTCTCGAGGGGCGCTTCCCCGAGAACACGCTGCTCAGCCACGACCTCCTGGAGGGCAGCTACCTGCGCACGGCGCTTGCGAGCGACGTCGAGGTGCTGGACGACCAGCCGGCCAGCTATGTGTCTCACACCGCGCGACTCCACCGTTGGGCGCGCGGCGATTGGCAGACCCTCCCGTGGCTTGGCGGGACGGTCCCCACGCCGCAGGGCCGGGAGCGAAACCCGCTCTCTCCCCTCCACCGCTGGAAGATCATCGACAACCTGCGCCGAAGCCTCTTTGCGCCGGCGATGCTCGTCTTTGCCGCAGCGGGGTGGATCGCACTCCCCGGCCGCGACTGGGTCTGGCTCGCCATCGTGCCCGGCATCGTCTTCTTCCCCGTGTACTCGGGTATCGCGGACTCGATCCTGTTCAGGCCGCGCGGGGCGGACGTCCGCGGGGACACGCACTCGCTTGTGAGCGACTTCTGGCGTGACTCGGCCCGGGCGGCGCTGTCCCTCGCGGTCATGCCTCACCAGGCGTACACGATGGTGGATGCTATCGTGCGCTCGCTCTGGCGGATGCTC
>JBASNZ010000120.1:0-59290 GCA_049657775.1 Coriobacteriia bacterium
CGGCATGGCGGGCCGCATCAACGGCGCCCACGCCCGCGTCGTGAGCCCCGCGTTCGCGACGGAAGTCGCTGCCGTCCCCGCCGCGCTTGCCGAGGCGATCGCCGCCGAGGAGACCGCCGGTCGCACCGTGCTTGTGGTCGCGCACGACGCCACCATCCTCGGCTACATCGCTGTGGCCGATGAGGTCCGACCCGAGGCAGCCTCCGCGCTAGCGGCGCTGCGCTCCTCGGGCATAGAGCATCTGGTGATGCTCACCGGCGACAACGAGCGCACGGCGGAGGGCGTCGCCGCAGCGGTCGGCGTCACCGCGCACGAGGCCAGGCTGCTGCCCGAGGACAAGACCGTGGCGGTTCGCGAACTCAAGGAGCGCTACGGTGTTGTGGTGATGGTGGGGGACGGGGTCAATGACGCTCCGGCACTCGCGGCTGCCGACATCGGCATCGCGATGGGCGCTGCGGGCAGCGACACTGCCATCGAGACGGCGGATGTCGCGCTCATGCGAGACGACCTGTCGGCGCTGCCGCAATTCTTCGCACTGGGGCGGCGCACCACCGCGATCATCACGCAGAACGTGGTGGTGTCGATCGCCATCAAGCTCGTGGTGCTGGTCCTTGCCTTCGCGGGCATAGCCACCCTGTGGATGGCCGTTTTCGCCGACACCGGCGTCGCGCTGCTCGTGATCGCCAACAGCCTGCGGCTGGTGCGCAAGCGCTGAGAGGCCGTCCGCGCATCACGCGCGCTTGCCTCGGGTCTGCGTGACCCCGACAATAGAACACCTGGCGGTGGAGTCCGCCATCAACCGCGGGCCTCGGCGCTCGCCAATGACTCCTGGCAGACTGAGAGCACAACGCGGGGGGTCGTCATCGTGCGCTACATCAGGCCATTGCACCGGCTTGCTCAGTGGATCGGACTCGGCGCGCTCGTTGGAGCATCCGCGGGAGTGGCGTCTGCCGTGTTCCTGGTTCTTCTGGAGTACGTCACCCGGTACCGTCAAGCGCATCTTTCGATCGTGTATGCCCTGCCACTCGCCGGCCTGCTCCTCGGTCTCGCGTTCGAGCGCTGGGGCGGGTCGATCGTCGGCGGCAGCAATCTGGTGATCGATTCGGTACGCGAGGACAGTCACAAGATCCCGCTCCGCATGGCGCCCATGGTCCTGGCCGGCACCGTGATCACCCACCTGTTCGGGGGCAGCGCCGGACGCGAGGGGGCCGCCGTTCAGATGGGCGCGGCTATCGCGGACGACATCTCTCATCGGCTCCACCTGGATGGCAGCACGCGGATGCAGCTGCTTGCAGCCGGCATCGCGGGGGGCTTCGGTTCGGTCTTCGGTACGCCCGTGGGTGGCGCGATCTTCGGCCTCGAGGTCCTGGCGATCGGCCGCATAGAATACACCGCAATGCTTCCGGCCCTGATAGCAGCAGTCGTCGGCCGGTGGGTGGTGCACGCGCTGGGTGTGAAGCACGCCGCGTTCCCTTCCATCCAGGCGCTTGAGCTCACCCCGCTCGTATTCCTGCAGCTGACGGTGCTCGCGGTTGCAGTCGCGCTCATGAGCAGGCTGTTCGTCTACGCCACGTACAAGGTCAAGAGCGTCTCGACTGCCAGGGTCCCGAGCCTGCCTCTTCGCATGGCCATCGGTGGCGCGCTCGTGGTAGCGATGTGGCGGCTGAGCGGCACGTCGGACTTCCTCGGGCTCGGCACGGAGACGATCGCGAAGGTGGTTGGCGGCGGGATGGTGCCTGCGTACTTCCCACTCATCAAGCTCGTCTTCACGGCTGTCACGCTCGGGTTCGGCTTCATCGGCGGCGAGGTCGTTCCGCTTTTCTTCATCGGGTCGACCCTGGGTGCGGTACTGGGTGCGGCGATCGGTCTGCCTGTGCCGCTCTCGGCAGCGATAGGAATGGCGGCCATGTTCGGAGCCGCCTCCAACACCCCCATCGCGCTGACGGTCGTAGCGGTCGAGCTATTCGGGGCCGCCGTGCTGCCGCACGTCGCGGTGGTGTGCGTACTCGCATACCTGATGACGGGGCATCGGGGCATCTACTCGGCGCAGCGAATCGTCATCGGCAAGGACGGCCGTCAGCAGACCGAAGCCGTGAGACTGGCCGACATCCGCAGCAAGCGCTGACCCGTCACGCCACACGCAGATCCGCCTCCGCGAGCCGTCGCAGTGTAGCGCAATCCTCGCAGGTGTTCTGCCAAGGGGAACGAAGTACTAGGGGACACTACCGACTGGGGGTACCAACGATGACCGACGACGTGATGCGCTTCTTCGCGGCCTGGATGCTCACGCACGAAGCTGCCGATGAGGGCCTCAAAGCCGCAGTGCTGCGCGGCGAGGAGGGCGGGCCCGAAGGCATGGGCGGCGGACCGGACGCGTTCGTGGACGGACTGGCCGCGATGGTGGCCGAGGAGAAGGAGAAGCTCAAGCGCGACCTTGAGGCCCGCGCCCGTGGCGAGGAGGTCGACATCGAGCAGAAGCCGGATCCAGCGCTTGAGGACCTGCGCTTCGAGGTCTCCGAGATGCGTGGTCGTCTCGAGGGCATCGAGACGATGCTCGAGACGCTCCTGCTCCGTCTCGGCGATAAGTAGGCGCGCCGTGGCCTCCAGGTCGCTTCAGATCGCGGGCGTCGTTCTCAAGCACCAGATCGCCGCGCTTCCCGCGGCCGGTTTCGGTTTCGCAACCGGCAGCAGGCGTCGTGCGGCGTTCGCGCGGGGTTGGCGCAGGGCGTTCGAGGACCTCGGCCCCGCGTTCATCAAGCTCGGCCAGCTCATCTCGGTCAGGCCCGACGAGTTCTCCGACGAGCTCGTGGCCGAGATGCAATCCATGCAAGACGCCGTACCGGCGCTGCCCGCCTCGGCCATCCGCGATGTCATCCGCGCGGAGTTCGAGCGCGAGCCCGAGGAGTTGTGGGCCACCTTCGACGACACGCCGGTCGCCTCCGCGTCGATCGCGCAGGTACATCGCGCCACGCTCGCCAGGGCGTACACGCCGGTGTGGGGGAGCGAGCTTGCCGCCGGCACCCCGCTCGCCATCAAGGTCGTGCGACCCGGCGCCACCGAGGCGATCAGCGCCGACATCGCGATCGCGCGCCGACTTGCCGGGCGCGTGAGGGGCCTCACCAGGCGTTTCGACCCCGTGGCGCTCCTCGACGAGTTTGCCACGACCGTCTCGCGCGAGCTCGACTTGCGGCAAGAAGGCCGGTTTGCCGACCGCTTCAGCTACGACTTCCGCGACGACCCCAAGGTCGTCGCGCCCAAGATCGTGTGGCCCACGACGACCGCGCGCGTGCTCAGCATGGAGTTCATGACCGGCTGGCGCCTCTCGGACCTGGACTCCGCGCGCGAGGCCGGCGTCGATACCTACGCCCTTGCCGTTCACGGCGCCACGGCGTTCATGCGACAGGTGTTCGTCTACGGTCGCTACCACGCCGACCTGCACCCCGCCAACCTCTTCGTGACACCCGACAACACGATCGCGTATCTCGACTTCGGCATCGTGGGATACCTCACTCCCGAGGAGCGCCTCAACATCACCCAGGTGATGGCGGCGCTCGTGTACCGCGACCCCGATCGGGCGCTGACGTACTCGGCCAAGCTCGGCGTCGACGTGCCGCCCGCAAGTGTCGCGGCGGTGCGCGCAGGGCTCGGCGAGCTTCTCGACGGCACGTATCGCGAGGACGGCACCCGCGACTTCGCTCACTTCGGCCTCGGATTCCTCAAGTTGCTCGGGCAGCACGATATCGCGATCCCCAGCGGGTACGGGCTGCTCATCAAGTCGCTCGCAACGGTCGAAGGTGTGTCGAGGGCGCTCTACCCGTCGATCGACATCGTCGCCACCGCGCAGCCGTTCACCACGCGGGTGTTGGGAAGAGCGTTCGGCGATCCGGCGCGGTTGTACGAACGCATGCCGGCCGCCGTCCGGGCTGCCTTGCGTGAGCTGGTCGCGTAGGCGGGTGCGGCGTCCCAGCGGAGATGCCGACGCTTGATCGGTCCGCGCACCGCCGCATCGGCTACTCCGGTGTGGAGTCCGTGTCCTCGGACAGCGTTTCGTTCATGCTGCCTGACCGGTAGCCGTCCAGGTCCTGCGCCGCGAAGGCGAAGCCCGCGCTCTTAACGGCGCCTGCGACAGCCTCTCGCAGCTCCCAGGCGCGTTCCATCTCCTCGGGCTCCACCTCGACGCGAGCGACGTCGCCGTGCGCGCGCACGCGGAACTGGCGCAGTCCCAGGTCACGCAGCGCCGCCTCAGCGAGCATCACGCGCTCCAGGCCGTCGTCGGTGATGGCCGAGCCGTACGGGAACCGGGTGGCGAGGCACGCCATCGACGGCTTGTCCCACGTGGGGAGCCCCAGCATCTGCGACAGGTCCCGGATCTCCTGCTTGTGCAGTCCAACCTCCAGAAGCGGGCTGATCACGCCGTACTCGATAGCCGCCTTACGACCCGGGCGGTGGTCCGACGCGTCGTCGGCATTGCTGCCGTCGAGCACCCACTTGATGCCTCGCGAGTCTGCGACGTGATGCAGCAGCCCGAACATCTCGGACTTGCAGTAGTAGCAGCGGTCCGTGGGGTTCTGGCGGAATCGGGGGTCGGAGAGCTCGTATGTGTCCACCTCGACCAGCTTGAACCCCAGCTGTGCGGCGGTCCTGCGGGCGTCATCCACCTCATTGCGGGTGTGCACGTCGGAGGTGGCGAGAACCGCCAGGCACTTCTCGCCCAACACCACGTGCGCGGCGAACGCCAGAAGTGTGGAATCCACGCCGCCGGAGTACGCTACAAGAGCGTTACCCAGGTTCTCAAGCCGATTCCTCAGACTGTCGTACTTAAGGGTGAGCACCCATCCCCCTTGTCCGCCCGCAAACGCACCGTCACATCGTCCCACGAGACGGGCGCGCTTTGTAGGTCACGGAGGGGAAAAGACTGAGCAAGCCGACGAACGGAGGGGTTTGCATGGCGGACGAGACCCAGGAGCGTACGATCGAGGCGTTGAGTGCCGAGGGACAGGTCATTCCTCCTCCCCGTGAATTCGCGAAGCACGCGGTTGTTCCCGGCGCCGACGACTACCGGGCGCTGTACCGGCGCTCGCTCGACGACCCCGATGGCTTCTGGGGGGATACGGCCCGTGACGAGATCGAATGGATCGAGCCGTTCACGTCGGTCTTTGCGGGAGGGTTCAAGGACCTGGACTACCGCTGGTTTGCCGGCGGCAAGCTCAACGTGAGCGCCAACTGCCTCGACCGTCACCTGCACACCTGGCGCCGGAACAAGGCCGCGCTCATCTGGGAGGGCGACGACGGTTCGTCCCGGACGTTCACGTACCAGCAGTTGCACTACGAGGTCTCCAAGTTCGCGAACGTGCTCAAGAAGAAGGGCATCGAGCGCGGCGACCGTGTGGCTGTCTACCTGCCGATGATCCCCGAGCTGCCGATCGCGATGCTCGCATGCGCGCGTATCGGCGCGATCCACTCGGTGGTGTTCGGCGGTTTCTCCGCAAGCGCTTTGCGTGAGCGTATCCAGGACTGTGGCGCGAAGATGCTGATCACCTCGGACGAAGGCATCCGGGGTGGCCGCAAAGTGCCGCTCAAGGCCGCGGCCGACGAGGCGCTCTTCGAGTGTCCCAGCGTTGAGGCGTGTATCGTCGTCAAGCGCGGCGCCGGCGACGTGGACATGGAACCGGGGCGCGATACGTGGTGGCACCAGGAGATCAGCGCGCCCGAAGTGCGCAAACCCTGCGAGCCGACGCCGATGGCCTCGGAAGATCCGCTCTTCATCCTCTACACGTCGGGTTCTACGGGCAAGCCGAAGGGCGTGCTCCACACCACGGCCGGCTATCTCCTCTATACAGCGCTCTCGTTCAAGACCGTCTTCGACTATCGCGACGAAGACGTGTTCTGGTGCACGGCGGATATCGGCTGGGTCACCGGGCACAGCTACATCGTCTACGGACCGCTCGCCGCCGGGGCCACCACGCTCATGTTCGAGGGCATCCCGACATACCCGGATCCCGCCAGGTTCTGGGCGGTCATCGAGAAGTACCGCGTGAACATCTTCTACACCGCGCCGACCGCGATCCGGGCGCTCATGCGTCACGGTGCGGGATGGCCGCAGCGCTACGACCTCTCCAGCATCAGGCTTCTGGGCACCGTCGGTGAGCCCATCAATCCCGAGGTATGGAGCTGGTACCGGGACACGATCGGCCGGAGCGAGGTGCCCATCGTCGACACGTACTGGCAGACCGAGACGGGAGGCTTCCTCATCACGCCGTTCCCCGGGGCCACTCCGCTCAAGCCCGGCTCGGCCAACTGGCCGTTCTTTGGCGTAGAACCCGAGGTTGTGCGCGACGACGGCAGCCGTGCCGATCCAGGCGAGGGCGGCTACCTCACCGTCAAGCGGCCGTGGCCCGGCATGCTCGTCGGCACGTGGGGCGATCCGGAGCACAAACGGATGCGCGAGGTGTACTTCGACCGCTTCCCTGGCAAGTACTTCACCGGCGACGGTGCGCGCGTGGACTCGGACGGCGACTACTGGCTGCTCGGACGGGTGGACGACGTCATCAACGTCAGCGGGCACAGGATGGGCACAGCCGAGATCGAGAGCGCGCTCGTCAGTCACGACGCGGTCTCCGAGGCGGCGGTCGTGGGATTCCCACATCCGGTCAAGGGCGAGGGGATCTACGCGTACGTCGCACTTCGCGACGGGCAGGTGGCCTCGGACGATCTGGCCACGATCCTCAAGGGGCACGTGCGCAAGATCATCGGTCCCATCGCTCAGCCGGACAAGATCCAGTTCGCGCGCGAGCTGCCAAAGACCCGTTCGGGCAAGATCATGCGTCGCATCCTGCGCAAGATGGCCGCGGGTGAGACTGACATGGAGGCGTTCGGCGACATCTCCACGCTCGCCGACCCCAAGGTCGTGAAGGACCTGCTCTCGGGAGTGTGAGGCGGCAAACGAAGCTACTCCAGACGCCCGGGCCGGTAGAGGTCCGGGTGTCTGGAGTAGCTAGGTCGCCTTTAGGACCTCTCGGACCCGCATCGAAAGGTGTCCCAGTTCGCCCGACTCCCGGGGCGGCGCACCCGCCTCGTCGAGCAGACGGAACACATCGGTCACCATACCGTCCGAGCCTGACGCTTTCGCCCAGGCGATCGAGAGCCCCGTCCCGCCGATCGCGTGCGCGATATCGTAGAGCAGGCCCGGCCTGTCCGCTGTGCTCACGGTCAGTATCGTTGCCATCGGGTCGGCAGTGCTGACCTCCACGCGGCTGCGGGTACGCGGGCGGGACCGTGCGGCCTGCCTGCGCTCTGCGAGTCTGGCGTCGATGTCCAAGTGACCGGTCAGCGCGGAGGCGAGCGTTCGTTCGAGCCGCGCCCACGTCGCGTGTTCCACTGTGGCGAGGCTCGCTGATCTTACGGTGAAGGTGTCGAGCACCAACTGGCCGGATCCCGCACCGGCCTCGGCGGCCAGGATGTCGAGGTCGGAGAGGGAGAGCGACCCCGCAACGAGCGTGAAGAGTCCCGGGCGATCGTAGGTGGCAATGGTCACGCGGTATGTGTCGCCCGTCGGGCCGCTTCCCAAGCGCAGGTCGAACGGATGAGCGGCATCGGGCGGGCGCAACTCCGCCAGGGCATTCATGTCGGCGGCAACGTCCGCGGGTGTGCGGGAGGAGAGGTACCGCACGGGCGCGCGCTCGAGGACTCGCATGACGGGCTCGGGCGCGTCGGCTAGCATCGCACCTGCGGCCGCACGGACCTCCTCGGCGTGTGCGACCATTCCCGCGCCGTCGATCTCGGGTGCGAGTGCCGCGTCGACGCGTCCCGCAAGCGTGCGCACGAGCGATGCGTGCCAGTCGTCCCACGCCGCCGGGCCGGTCGCGATGCTGTCCACGAGCGTGAGTAGGTACAGCGGGCCCACCAGTTCGCGGTGCCCGAGCCGCGCCGCGCAGGCGAGCACCACGTCCTCGTCGTCGATGTCGCGATATGCGGCGGTCTCGGCAAGCAACAGGTGTTCGCGCACAAGGATGCCCGCGTCGCGGGCGGCCGATGGATCCAGGCCAAGTGCGGCCGCGACCTCCTCGGCAACCGGTACGCCGCGCTCGGGGTGACCGGGCCCTTCCGCCTGCTTTCCGGCGTCGTGAGCGAGCGTCGCCGCGTAGAGCGTGCGAAGGTCATCTGATCCGGGAAGCAACGCGCGTGCGATGCGGTCGGACTCGCGGGAACCGGCCAGCAGCGAGGCCGCAAGCAAGGTATGGGCGCCAACCGTGAACCGGTGCGAGAGCGCTGGACGGGCAAGGGTCATCAGCGATGCGAGGCCGGGGACCAGCTGCTCAAGGGCGCCCCTGCGGGCAGCACACTCGATGGCGGGCAGGGCGTCCGGTCCGCGCGACAACGCCTCCAACAGCGCCTGCGCGCTCCAGGCCGATGAATCAAGCACGTCGGCCGCCAACTCGCCGCGTGCAACCAGCAGCGCCTCGTGCGTGACTGCAAGCGCCTCGTGGAGCGAGCGGGAGTCCGGCAGTTCCAGATCGGGCGTCGGCGTCGCGGCCTTGCGCCCGGCGGCAACGTGAAGCAGCCATCTCGCCGCGGTGATGCGGTCCTGTGCGGACACCAAGTCGCCCGGTGCCGGCTCACCGAGGAGTGCCGCGCGCCAGGTAAGCTCGTCAAGATCGCGCTGCCCGCCGGCCCCCTCCTTGAGACCCGGCCACAGGTCGTACGGTGAGCCGGGGCGAGGCCGCGACGCGAGCGACCGTCGGAGAGCCCGCGATCTGCGACGGGCGTCCTTGAGTACCGCGACCAGGACTCCGTCTGCAAGCGCGGCATCGCCTGCGATGACTCGCCCGCTCAGTGACGCCGTCAGGGTCTCGAAGTCCTCGCGGCACGCGCGTAGGTGGTCCTTCCGGCTGCGGACCGCATGTCCGACCTCCAACCCGGCATCCCACAGCGGGTAGAGGAGCCGCTCGACCGGGTTACGCACATCCCGGGCGGGCGCGTCGGTGAGCACCAGCAGGTCCAGGTCCGAAAACGGGAGCAGTCTTCTTGCGCCGTAGCCGCCAAGAGCGACAAGCGTCCACGGTGCATCGAATGAGGCGAAGGCCGCCTCCGCGAGCGCGGAGACGGCCTTGTCCGTGAGGTCTGACAGCGCGCGTGCCGCTGCGGTTCCCGGCTTCGCGCTCGCGATCAGCACGGCGCGCGCATCCAGGTATCCCGCGAGCGGACCGCCGACCATCGGGGCTACAGCGCGTCCGCGCCGCGCTCGCCCGTCCGGATGCGCACCGCGCTTTCGCAGTCGTACGTGAAGACCTTGCCGTCGCCGATCTTGCCGCTGCGGGCCGCCTCGACGATGGCGTCTTCGACCCTGGCTGCAAGATCGTCGTCGACGACGATCTCGATCTTGGTCTTGGGAACGAAGTCCACCGTGTACTCCGCTCCGCGGTAGATCTCGGTGTGACCCTTCTGACGTCCAAAGCCTTTCACGTCGTACGCGGTCATCCCCGCGACGCCCAGGGCGTGGAGCGCCTCTTTCACGTCGTCGAGCTTGTGGGGCTTGATGATGGCCTCTATCTTCTTCACGACTTGTCTCCTCGGCTTGTGATGACTGTTAAAGGACATACCCTGTCTCGGCGTGTTCGGCGATGTCGAGTCCCCGCTGCTCTGTCTCTTCGTCAACCCTGATCCCCATGACGGCGTCGATCACCTTGAGGATCACGAAGGTGGCGGTGAACGAGAATGCGACGGTAGCGATCACGCCAACGACCTGCGGGACCATTTGCGCGGCGTTACCTGCGAGCACTCCGTCGGCGCCGGCCGCATTGACGGCCGTTGTCGCGAAGACTCCGGTCAGCAGCGCACCGGCCGTTCCTCCAACGCCGTGTATGCCAACGACATCGAGCGCGTCATCAAAGCCGAGCCTGCTCTTGAGCTGCACACCGAAGTAGCACAGCACGCCGACCGCGAGGCCGATGACCATGCCCGGCAGCACGTCCACAAAGCCCGCGGCCGGAGTGATGCCCACCAGACCGGCGACCGCACCCGAGGCGGCACCGAGCGTGGTGGCCTTGCCGTGCTGGATGGTTTCCATCAGGAGCCATCCCAGCATGCCGCACGCGGCCGCCAGGTGAGTGACCATGAACGCGGATCCCGCGACGCCGTCGGCGGCGAGTTCGGAGCCCGCGTTGAACCCGAACCAGCCGAACCACAGGATCCCGGCGCCAAGGAGTGTCATCGTCAGGTTGTGCGGCTGCAGTTCGGGCTTGCCAAAGTCCTTCCGCTTACCAAGCACGATCGCCGCCGCGAGGGCCGCCGCCGCGGAAGCGATATGCACCACCGTGCCACCGGCGAAGTCGAGCGCCCCAATGCCGGAGAGGCCGAGCCAGCCGCCGCCCCACACCCAGTGGGCGAGCGGTGAGTACACCAGGAGGACCCACGCCCCCGCAAAGAGCGCGTACGCCTTGAACTTCATGCGCTCCGCGATGGCTCCGGTGATAAGCGCCACTGTGATGATGGCGAACATCCCCTGGTACATCGCGAACACAGACTCCGGAATGAGATGGCCCTCGGCGCCGAACACGCCGGTCACGACGCCGGAGAGGCCCAGCTTACCGAACCCGCCGATGAAGGCGCCAAGGGGTCCCTCGGCGCCACCGAACGCGATGGTGTATCCCACGAGGGCCCAGATGACCGACGTAAGACCCATCGAGAAGAACGAGTGCATCGTGGTCGACAGCACGTTCTTGCTCCGGACCATGCCCGCATAGAACAGTGCGAGCCCCGGTGTCATGAACAGCACGAGTGCCGCCGAGACCAGCATGAATGCGGTGTCACCGACGTTGATTTGGGCCATCTTCGCCGCCTTCGCTCCTGTTGCCGCATCGCGGCCACTCCAACGTGTGTTGCAAGGAGGTTACGGGCCTCGTGTTTCGCCGGTGTTTCGCGGGTGTGTTCGGTGCGAGAAACCTTTCGAACGTGTTTCGCGGCACGCAAGACGCGCATCGCGCCCGAGGGGTAAAGTCGTGGCAGTAAGCGACGGCACGGGGGGTGCCGCATCTCGGGAGGGGGGCCATGCCTCGCAGGGTTCTAGCGGTCATGCTCGTTGCCGCACTCGCCATGTCACTCGTCGGCATCGCGGGTTGTGCGGAGTTTGCGGAGTCCGCAGCGGAGAAGGCGGTCAAGGGCGCCACCGGAATCGACGTCGACAGCGACGAGGGCGAGGTGACGCTCGAAGGTGACGACGGCAGCTCGACGACCATCGACACCGAGAACGCGACCCTCCCGGACGGTTGGCCCAAAGATGCCCCGGTCTACGACGGCACCATCGAGTCAAGCTGGGAGACCAGCAACGACAAGGGCACCTCGTTCTCCGTTGCGCTCAGTACCACCGATCCGGTTCAAGACGTCGTCGCGTGGTACACGGGCGAGCTCGAAGGTGAAGGCTGGAAGATCGTCTCGACCTACAAGGACGACAGCAGTGGCATGGTCTCCGTCGAGAAGGGCGACATCACGTTCTACATGGCTGCCGGTGCCGGGAGCGACACCACCGATATCTCGGTGATGGTAGGCCCCAAGCAGTAGCCACTATCACGAGACTGGAGTATCACGACCCCGGCCACGCATCTGTAGCCGGGGTCGCTCTTTGTGCAACAATACGAACATGCGTTCGCTTCCACCGGGGCGTACAATGAAGGTTCGACAAAAATAGGCACCGCCGAAAGGACCTCGCTTTGTCTCTCGACACCATCTCCATCCGTGGCGCCCGCGAGCACAACCTCAAGGGCATCGACCTGGACATCCCTCGCGATCGGCTGGTCGTGATCACCGGGCTCTCGGGCTCGGGCAAGTCGTCCCTGGCCTTTGACACTATCTACGCCGAGGGGCAGCGGCGCTACGTCGAGTCTCTCTCGGCGTACGCGCGACAGTTCCTGGGCCAGATGAGCAAGCCTGACGTGGACCTCATCGAAGGACTGTCTCCGGCGGTCTCCATCGATCAGAAAACGACGAGCAAGAACCCGCGCTCGACAGTCGGTACCGTCACCGAGATCTACGACTACCTCCGCCTGCTCTTCGCGCGCATCGGCGTGCCGCACTGTCCGGTCTGCGGGCGTCGCATCGAGAAGCAGACCTCCGACCAGATCGTGGACACCATCCTCACGCTGCCCGAAGGCGCCAAGTTCCAGGTGCTCGCGCCCGTGGTCAAGGGACGCAAGGGTGAGTACGGCAAACTCTTCGAAGAGCTCAAGGCCGAGGGGTTCACCCGTGTCCGCGTCGATGGGGAGGTCCGTACGCTCGACGAGGAGATCAAGCTCGACAAGAAGTACAAGCACACCATCGACGTGGTCGTCGACCGGCTCGTCATCAAGGCGAGCGTTCGCACGAGGCTGGCCGAGAGTGTCGAGATGGCGCTCAAACTCGCCGGCGGAACACTCACGGTCGCGGTCAACGACGGTGAAGAGATCACATTCTCGCAGGCGCTTGCGTGCCCCGAGCACGGATTCTCCATGGACGAGCTCGCTCCCCGGGACTTCTCGTTCAACGCGCCGTACGGCGCGTGCCCGGTCTGCACGGGACTCGGCAGCAAGCTCGAGGTCGACCCCGAGCTCATCGTCCCCGACCCCACGCGCACGCTCGCCGAAGGCGCGATCAAGCCGTTCTCGGGCAACCTCAATTACTACCCGCAACTCGTTGAAGCGGCCGCCAAACACATCGGCGTCGACATCGACACGCCGTGGTACCAGCTGCCGGAAGCGGCGCGAGAGGCACTACTCGGCGGGTTCGGAGACGAGCGCATCCGCATCGACTACATCACGCGCGACGGTCGCGAGACGTTCTGGCACACCAAGTACGAAGGCGCGCTCCGCTCCATCATGCGGCGTCACGAAGAATCGGAGTCCGAGCAGGTCAAGGACAAGCTCGAGGAGTACATGGCGCTCATCCCGTGCCAGGCGTGCGACGGTGCTCGCCTCAAGCCCGAGATCCTGGCCGTCACCGTCGGCGACAAGAACATCTACGAGGTCACGACGCTGTCGGCCAAGGACTCGCTCGTGTTCTTCCAGTCGCTCCAGCTCACCGATCGCGAGTCTCAGATCGGCGAGCGCGTGATCAAGGAGATCGTCGAGCGGTTGCGGTTCTTGGTCGACGTTGGGCTAGACTACCTCACGCTCGAGCGCGGCACCGCGTCGCTTTCGGGAGGCGAGGCACAGCGGATCCGCCTGGCCACGCAGATCGGCTCGGGCCTGATGGGCGTGCTCTATATCCTGGACGAACCGTCCATCGGCCTGCATCAGCGCGACAATGCCAGGCTGATCGCCACGATGGAGCGCCTGCGCGACCTCGGCAATACCGTCATCGTCGTCGAGCACGACGAGGAGACCATCCGCTCGGCGGACTACGTCGTCGACATGGGCCCCGGCGCCGGCGAGCATGGTGGAGAGATCGTGTGCGAGGGTCGGCCGGAAGATATCCTCGCGTGCGAAGACTCGCTGACGGGCGCGTACCTGTCGGGCTCCCGGTCCATCCCGGTCCCGGCCACGCGACGTTTTCCCGAGAAAGGATCCATCCGCATCCTTGGCGCGCGCGAGCACAATCTGCGCGGCATCGACGTCGAGATCCCCCTCGGCAGCCTCGTGCTCGTGACCGGTGTGAGCGGCTCGGGCAAGAGCTCGCTCGTCACCGACACGCTTGCGCCCGCGTTGAGCAACAAGGTCTATCGCACGCGACACCGGATGGGCAAGCACACCGTTATCCAGGGGCTGGACGCCATCGACAAGGTCATCGTCATCGACCAGTCGCCGATCGGCAGGACTCCGCGCTCCAACCCGGCCACGTACACGGGGCTCTGGGATGATGTTCGTGCACTGCTGGCGAGCACCCCCGAGTCACGCGCGCGCGGGTATTCGCCGGGCCGGTTCTCGTTCAACGTCCACGGCGGACGCTGCGAGGCGTGCAAAGGCGACGGTCAGATCAAGATAGAGATGCACTTCCTCCCCGATATCTACGTGCCGTGTGAGGTCTGCAAGGGCAAGCGGTACAACCGCGAGACACTGCAGGTCACGTACCGTGGCAAGTCGGTGAGCGACATCTTGGAGATGTCGGTGGAAGAGGCGCTCTCGTTCTTCGAGAACATCCCGGCGATCCGCCGCAAGCTCCAGACGCTCTTCGACGTGGGTCTTGGCTACGTCAAGCTCGGTCAGCCGGCGACGACGCTCTCGGGCGGCGAAGCGCAGCGGGTCAAGCTGGCGAGCGAGCTCCAGCGACGCAGCACCGGTCGCACGTTCTACATCCTCGATGAGCCCACCACGGGCCTGCACTTCGACGACGTGCGCCAGTTGCTCGCGGTGCTGCAGCGGCTCGTGGATGCCGGCAACACCGTACTGGTGATCGAGCACAACCTCGACGTCATCAAGACCGCCGACCACATCATCGATCTGGGCCCCGAAGGTGGGGATCGCGGTGGCGAGATCGTGGTGACGGGCACGCCGGAGATGGTGGCCGCGCATCCGACCTCTCACACCGGCCGGTTCCTCGCCCCGGTGCTTGCGGGCCGTGGAGCGACGGTTCACCCGGAGAGCGACTAGGTGCCGCCGATGCCACTCGACGACATCCTCAGCACGCTCGGCGACGTCCCTGACGCGCCGGGTGTCTACCTGTGGAAGGGTGCCGCAGACCAGATACTCTATGTCGGCAAGGCCAAGTCACTCCGCAAGCGGATGAAGCAGTACGTGCTGCGGCACGATGAGCGCGAGATGATCCCGCTCATGATGGAGCAGGTGGCCGGGTACGATTTCATGGTCACCGGGACCGAGGTCGAGAGTCTCATCCTCGAGAACAACCTCATCAAGCAGTTCGATCCGCCGTTCAACGTGCGGTACCGCGACGATAAGAGCTTCCCGTTCATCGCGCTCACGCTGGGCGATCCATTCCCGGGGATCAAGTACACGCGCGAGAGACACCGGGCGGGAACCCGCTACTTCGGTCCGTACACGGATGCGCGCGCTGCCCGCGAGACGATGGAGGTGGTCCGTCGTGTCTACCCCATCTGCAGGACCACATGTGTCGAGTGGAAGCGCGTGATCGCCCGGGGCGGCGAGCCCACCGGCAAACCGTGCTTCGACTTCCATGTGGGCAAAGGGCCCGGTGTATGCATGGGCGCGATCACCGCCGATGAGTACGCCGTTCGCGTCGGCGAGGTCGAGCTCTTCCTCGAGGGCAAACACAAGGGGATCGAGGCGGATCTCGAACGGGGCATGCGCGCCGCTGCCGCAGAGTTGGACTACGAGCGGGCGGCACGGCTGCGGAACTCACTGGACGCCGTTCGCGCCGTGCTCGAGAAGCAGAAGATCGTCTCGGACAAGCCGCTCGACATCGACGTGATCGGGATCGAGCGCGAGGAAACGATCGCCGGCGTGCACATCTTTCTCGTGCGTGAAGGGCGGGTGCTCGCGGGCAACGAGTTCATCTTAGACAAGGGCTTCGACGTGCCGGAACAGGAACTTATCGAAGGTCTGCTCGTACGCTACTACGGCGAGGCGTCACACGTGCCGCGCGAGATCGTCGTGCCATCGCTTCCCGAAGACCCGGAGGCTGTCGAGGCGTGGCTCTCCACGCTGCGTGGGTCGCATGTTCGCCTGCTCGTTCCGCAGCGGGGCGAGAAGCGCGCCCTTGGCGAACTCGCGGCCACCAATGCGCGGTTCGCACTCGCGCGGTACAAACACCGCACGCGTTACGACGAGGACCGCCTCAACCGAGCCCTGCTCGAACTCGAGAGCGCGCTTGCTCTTCCGGCGCCGCCGCTCCGCATCGAGTGCTACGACATCTCCACGCTTCACGGCAGGCATTCCGTCGGGTCGATGGTCGTCTTCACGGGAGGCCGCGCGGACAAGAACGCGTACCGGCGGTTCAAGGTACGCATGCCCTCCGAGGAGGCGAACGACGTCGCGATGATGCGCGAGGTGCTCTCGCGTAGGTTCGCGCACGAGCCGGCTGGCGACAGGCGATTCGCGAGCACTCCCGACCTCATGATCATCGACGGTGGCCCCGCGCAGCTCGCGGTCGTTGCCGACGTCCTCGCGGCGCTCGGGGTGCGCATCCCGGTGGTCTCTCTCGCCAAGCGCGAGGAGGAGCTATTCGTCCCTGGATGGGATGCGCCCGTCACGCTTCCCACGGGCTCGTCATCGCTGTACCTGGTCAAGCGCGTGCGGGACGAAGCGCATCGCTTCGCGATCGAATATCACCGGAATCTCCGCGCAAAGGCCATGACCGCCTCGGTCCTGGACGACATCCCCGGTGTGGGGCCCAAGCGCAAGAAGGCGCTGCTCTCGCACTTCGGGTCGCTCAAACGGTTGCGCGCAGCCACTGCCGATGAGATCGCGGCGGTACCCGGTGTCCCTGCGGACGTGGCCACCGACATCGTGGTGATGCTGCATCGTGAGGGCGACTCGGAGTAGGAGTCGATACCGGCGTCTTCATGCAGGTCCGTCTGTGTGTCGCACGGCTGCTGGTATACTCGATGTGACCGGTACGACCGACGAGGGGGAGTCAGCGATGAAGTTCATCCTTCGCATGCTCGTCTCGGCGGCCACGCTCTTCGGCGTCGCCTATCTCTCCGGTGGCGCGCTTCTGCAGGTGGACGCCTTTTGGCCCGCCGCTGTCATCGCGGCCGTCGTGCTGGCGGTCGTCAATGCGGTGGTCAAACCTGTTGTCAGTGTTCTCGCGATCCCGGTGACGATCCTTACCCTCGGGCTGTTCGCGCTCGTGATCAACGCGCTTATGCTGTACCTGGTCGCGTGGGTGGTGCCAGGTGTTCACACCGTCGGCTTCCTGCAAACGGTCGTTGCCAGCATCATCATCTCCATCATCAGCGCAACCGCCGGCAAGATGCTCGAGGGCGACAATGGGTGACCCGGGCGATGTGATCGAACCCACGCAGGGCGCCGGAGCGGCAGACGCCGACCCCGAACGGGAGATCATCGTCATCACCGGCATGTCGGGCGCGGGCCGGTCCGAGGCCATGCACACGTTCGAGGATCTCGGCTACTTCTGCATCGACAACCTTCCCCCCGGGTTCATCGGTCAACTCGTCACGCTCACGGCGCTTCCTGGCAGCCGCGTCCACCGCGTCGCGGTCGTGTGCGACGCGCGCGGAGGCTCGTTTTTCGCGGATCTCTCGCAGTCCCTCGACGCGCTCACAGCAGCGGGACACCCGTATCGGCTTCTCTTCTTCACCGCCGACGATCGGACCCTCGTCAAGCGCTTCAAGGAGACCCGCCGTCGCCATCCGCTGGCGGACGAGAGCTCGCTTTCCGAGGGCATCCGGGCCGAGCGCGAACTGCTCCGTCCGTTCGAGGACCGGGCCGACATCACGATCGATACGAGCAGCCTGCGTCCCGCCGAACTCCGCGCGGTCATCCGGGAGCGCTTCGCGGTATCGGGGCCGGAGGACACGCTCACCGTCACGGTATCGTCCTTCGGATTCAAATACGGCCTCCCCGTGGATGCCGATATCGTCATGGACGTGCGCTTCCTTCCCAACCCGTTCTACGTGCCCCGCCTGCGAAATCGCACAGGGCTCGAGCGTCCCGTGCGGGCGTTCGTGATGGATCACGTGCAGACCGAGGAGTTCTTGCAGCGCTGGTACGACCTGCTCGACCTCTTGCTTCCCAACTACCTGCTTGAGGGCAAGACGCACTTGCACATCGCCATGGGATGTACCGGAGGCATGCACCGCAGTGTCGTCTTAGTCGAGCAGACCGCGGACCACCTGCGCCGCCACGGGTACGCCGTCAACGTCACGCATCGCGACGTCGGCAAGGATAAGGGGCGCGAGTGAGCGGCTGGCGGCGAGCGGTCGCCATCGGCGGCGGAACCGGGCTTCCGCTCGTCTTAGAGTGCCTGGCCGCGCCGGAGGTGGACCTGACGGCGATCGTGACCGTGGCCGATGACGGCGGCTCGTCCGGATGGCTTCGTCGTGAGTTGGGGATCCTTCCACCGGGCGATATCCGCAACTGTCTCGTCGCTCTTGCCGCGTCCGGCAGCGAGCTGGCCAAGGTGTTTCAGTACCGCTTCACCGCTGGTGAGGGACTCGCCGGGCACGCGCTCGGTAACCTCATCATCGCGGCGCTCGTCGATATCGAAGGCGACTTCGCGGCTGGCATCGATGCGGCTGCCGAGTTGCTGGGCACCCGAGGCCACGTGCTTCCGTCCACGCTCGAGGACATCGTGCTTCTCGCGGAGGACGCGGATGGCGGGTTCGTGACCGGCCAGGCGAACGTCGCCCGCAGTTCGTCGCCGGTAAGACGCGTGCACACCAACCCGGCCAGTCCGGCCGCGTATCCGCCTGCGATCCGGGCGATCTCCTCGGCCGATATGGTCGTGATCGGGCCCGGCAGCCTCTACACCAGCATCATCCCGAACCTGCTGGTCGACGGCATCCCGCAGGCCCTCGCCGCGTGCCCGGGGCGTATCGTGTATGTCTGCAATGTGGCGAACCAACGCGGCGAAACGAGCGGAATGAGCGCCGCCGACCACGTGCGCGCGCTCATGGATCACGGTCTGGAGAGGATCGACGCGGTGATCGTCCACGACACCGACGTATCACCGCTCCCGGTGAGCATCCCCGCCGTGTGCGCGGGCGCCGAGGTCCGCGAAGAGATACGCGAGACTGGCGCCACCGTGATCGCCGCGGATGTTGTCAACGCGAGCAACCCGATGCACCATGACCCCGCGCTCGTGTGCGCGGCGCTAAGGAGGGTCGGGTAGGTGTCCTTCACGGCAGAGGTCAAAGACGAACTCTCCCGCGTGGAATCGCGGCGCGCATGCTGTCCGCGCTCCGAACTCTCGGCGCTCATACGGGTTGAGGGGACGCTTCACTACAGCGGAAACGAACGCTTCCGCCTGGAGATCGCCACCGAGACCGCTCCCGTCGCGCGCAAGGCCATCAAGCTCCTTCACGCCGGGTACGATCTTGCCACCGAACTCACCGTTCGCCGGTCGGTGCTGCACAAGTCCAACAACTACCTCATCACGGTGCCGAACCAGCCCCGTCTTGCCGAGGCGCTTGCGGACCTCGGCATCCTGGACACATCGTTCGCACCGGTCCACGGCATCCCCGCGTGGCTGGTCAAACGCGACTGCTGCGCGATCTCGTACCTCCGCGGCGCGTTCCTCGGCGGCGGATTCGTGGCCGATCCGCACGGCGACTTCCACTTTGAGCTCACTGCCGAGAACGAGCAGATCGCCGAGGACCTCACGGTGCTCATGGCGCGCTTCGACATGTCCGCGCGCGTGACCCAGCGCCGCGGGATGTACGCCGTGTATCTCAAAGGCGCCGAGCCGATCGTCACGTTCCTCGCGCTCGTGGGCGCGCATCGGGCGCTGCTGCGCACCGAAGACGTGCGTATCATCAAGGGCATGCGTAACGACGTGAACCGGCTGGTCAACGCCGAGACGGCCAACCTGCAAAAGAGCGCCGACGCCGCGCTCGCCCAGATCGACGCCATCAGACTGCTCGCTGACTCCCGCGGGCTGGAGAGCCTGCCGCCGGCGCTTCGTGAGCTTGCCGAGCTCCGGCTCGAGAACCCCGATGCCAGTCTCAGAGAGCTCGGAGAGCTTGCCGAGCCGCCCCTTTCCAAGTCGGCGGTCTACCACCGCATCCGCCGTCTCGAAGAGCTCGCCACGCGCTGACCGCCGTCCGGCGCGTCGGTCGCTTGCAGGTGGGATGCCGTTTCCGCCAAGTTTGGGTAGTATGCTTCGGGGGCCCGGATACGGGTTCGATGGTCCAGTGATCGGATTTCCGAGGAGGATGTCCACGTGACGATCAAAGTCGGCATCAACGGTTTCGGACGCATCGGTCGGCTCGTGTTCCGGGCGGCCGAGAAGGATCCCAACATCGAGGTCGTTGCCGTCAACGACCTGACCGACGCGAAGACGCTCGCTCACCTGCTCAAGTACGACTCGGTACACAAGACGTTCCCGCACGAGGTCAAGGCCGGCGAGGGCTCGTTCTTCGTCGACGGCCGTGAGGTCAAGGTCCTGGCGCAGCGCGACCCCGCGCAGCTTCCCTGGGGCGAGCTTGGCGTTGATGTCGTCATCGAGTCGACCGGCCTGTTCACTGATGCCACCAAGGCGCAGGCCCACCGCGACGCCGGTGCAAGGAAAGTCATCATCTCCGCGCCCGCCACGAACGAGGACATCACCATCGTCCTCGGCGTCAACGATGACCAGTACGACGGGGACAAGCACCACATCATCTCGAACGCGTCGTGCACCACCAACTGTCTCGCGCCGTTCGCCAAGGTGCTCCGCGACAGCTTCGGTCTCAAGCAAGGTTTCATGAACACGATCCACAGCTACACGAACGACCAGAACATCCTCGACCTGCCGCACAAGGACCTCCGTCGCGCCCGCGCTGCTGCGATGTCCATGATTCCGACCTCGACTGGCGCCGCTAAGGCGATCGGTCTCGTGCTGCCGGACATGAAGGGCAAGCTCGACGGCATGTCCGTTCGCGTGCCCACACCGGACGGTTCGGTCGTCGATCTGGTCGCCGAGCTCAAGACGTCCGTCACCAAGGAGCAGATCAACGCGGCGATGAAGGCCGCGGCGGACGGCCCCATGAAGGGCATCCTCGAGTACTGCGAGGACCCGATCGTGTCGATCGACGTTGTCGGCAATCCGGCGTCGTCCGTCTTCGACTCCCTCCAGACCATGGTCATGGGCGGCGAGGGCACGTTCGTGAAGTGCCTCTCGTGGTACGACAACGAGTGGGGCTACAGCAACCGCGTTGTGGATCTCATCCGCCTCGTCGGTTAGACGGGAATCCAACGGGCGGGTGCGGAAACGCGCCCGCCCGTCTCATAAGCAGACCTCGTCATCCGGAGGGCCCATGTTCGCCAAGAAGACGATCAAGGACGTCGACGTGCGAGGCAAACGTGTCTTGGTACGGGTGGACTTCAACGTTCCGCTTGCCGACGGCTCCGTCACCGACGATACGCGCGTTCGAGCCGCGCTTCCCACGCTGCGGTACCTTGTCGATCACGGCGCCCGGGTCATCGTGATGAGCCACCTCGGCCGCCCCAAGGGCGAGCCCGACCCGCACTACAGCCTGCGTCCGGTCCGCCGGGTACTGCAGCGCCTTCTCGGCCGAAACGTCGCGTTCGTGGACGACATCGTCGGCGCCGAGGCGCACGAGGCAGTCGCCCGAATGGTCGACGGCGAAGTCCTGATGCTCGAGAACGTCCGTTTCCACCCGGGCGAGAAGTCCAACGATCCCGCCTTTGCCGCGGAGCTGGCAACGCTTGCGGACATCTACGTCAACGACGCGTTCGGAGCGGCCCATCGAGCGCACGCGTCGACGGCCGGTATCGCAGCCAAGCTCCCCGCGGTGGCCGGCCTTCTCCTCGCGCGGGAGGTCGAGACGCTCAGCGCGATGCTCGCAAACCCCGATCGCCCGTTCGTGGCGATCCTTGGCGGGTCAAAGGTCTCCGACAAGATCGGCGTCATCGATCGCCTGCTCGAGTGCGTCGACGCACTCATCGTTGGAGGCGGGATGTGCTTCACGTTCCTCGTCGCCAAGGGCGTCAGCGTCGGTGACTCGCTTGTCGAGCCAGAGTGGGTCGAGCCTGCCAAGCGCATGCTCGACAAGGCGCTTGAGCGTGGTGTCGAGCTGCTGCTGCCAGTCGACTTCGTGGTGTCCGAGCAGATCGTTGAGGACGCCGAGACCATGATCGTGGGTCGTGAGGAGATCCCGGCCGGCATGATGGGCCTGGACATCGGTCCCACCTCGGTCGAGCTCTTCAAAGGAACGATCTCCGACGCTCGAACGATCTTCTGGAACGGCCCGATGGGCGTGTTCGAGATGACGCCGTTCGGAACAGGCACTCGTGAGGTCGCGATGGCGGTCGCGCGCAACAACCGGGCTGCCTCCGTCGTCGGTGGCGGCGACTCGGTGGCTGCCCTCAAGAAGTTCGATCTCGAAGAGCGCGTCACGTTCGTATCAACCGGTGGCGGCGCTTCGATGATGCTGCTCGAAGGCTCTCCGCTGCCCGGTGTCGAGGCACTCGCTGACAAGTCCGCATAGGGCACTTACCTCGGGAAGGGGCACGCTCATGGATCGGCGCAAGATGGTCGCGGGCAACTGGAAGATGTACACCACATCCGGCGAGGGTGCGGTGCTCGTGCAGGACATCGCGCAGCTCCTCGAGGACGGGCTTGCCGAGGTCGAGGTCGTGGTGTGCCCGCCGTTCACCGGCATCAAGGCCGTATCCACGGTCATCGAACTCGACCATGTGTCCATGGGGCTTGGTGCGCAGGACGTGTACTGGGAGTCCGAGGGCGCGTTCACCGGCGCCATCGCGCCGCGCATGCTCAAGGAGCTCCTCTGCACGCACGTGATCATCGGCCACTCGGAGCGTCGGGAGTTCTTCGGCGAGACCGACGAGACCGTCAACAAGAAGATGCACGCCGCGTACGCGGCCGGGATCCAGCCGATCATGTGCTGTGGAGAGACGCTTGTCACGCGCGATGCGGGAAAGACCGATTCATTCGTGCGTGCACAGGTTATGGCGGGCGCCGCGGGACTCGATGCCGAGCAGGCGGCAAACCTCGTCATCGCGTACGAGCCGATCTGGGCGATCGGGACGGGGCGCACGCCCACGCCCGAGTCGGCAAACGACGTCGCTCGCGCCATCCGTGCCACCGTTGGCGCCATGTACGGTCCGCCTGCCGCCATGCGCATGCGCGTTCTGTACGGCGGGTCGGTCAAGCCCGAGAACGCATCGATGTTCTTCCGCGAGCCCGACATCGACGGAGCCCTGGTCGGCGGTGCCGCGCTTAAGGCGGAGTCGTTTGCGGACATCGTCAAGGCGGCGCGCTAGATGCCGCAGCGACCTCCCGTCGCGCTTGTCATCATGGATGGCTTCGGCCTGTCCGAAGCGGGCCCGGGCAACGCGATATCGCTCGCCCGTACGCCCAACATCGACGCTCTTTGCGCCCGATACCCGTGGACCGCACTTGAGTGCTCGGGTCTAGCAGTCGGTCTGCCCCCGGGACAGATGGGCAACTCCGAGGTGGGTCATCTCAACATCGGCGCCGGTCGCGTCGTATACCAGGAGCTCACCCGCATCGACAAGGCCATCGAAGACGGCAGCCTGGGTGAGAACCAGGTGCTTTGTGACGCCATAGACCGTGCTGTCACAGGTGGCCGGGCGGTCCACTTCATGGGGCTCGTATCCGATGGGGGAGTGCACAGCCATCAGGCGCACCTCTACGCGCTCGTGCGTATGGCCGCCGCGCGGGGCGCCACCCGTGTGTTCATCCACTGCTTCTTAGATGGCCGGGACGTGCCTCCGACCAGCGGGCTGGGCTTCGTGCGCGCGCTGGAGGACGTCTTGTCCGCCACAGGGGTGGGCCGCATCGCCAGCGTCATGGGCCGCTACTACGCCATGGACCGCGACAAGCGGTGGGAGCGTGTGGAGCGGGCGTGGCGAGCGATGGTGCTGGGCGAGGGCGTTGCCGCCACCTCCGGACCCGGGGCGATCGCAGCCTCGTACGCGGTGGGTGTGACCGATGAGTTCGTCGAGCCGGCTGTTGTGGAGCGCGATGGTTCGCCCGTTGCCGTTGTCTCCGATGGAGACTCGGTCGTGTTCTTCAACTTCCGTCCCGACCGCGCCCGCGAGATCACGAGGGCATTCGTGGATCCGGGATTCGACGGGTTCGAGCGCGAGGTGTGTCCCAGGATCCGGTTCGTCTGTCTCACCGAGTACGACCCGACCATCCCCGCGCCGGTCGCGTTTCCAAAGGATCTCCCGTGCTGCGTTTTGGCGGACGTTCTCGCCGGGGCCGGACTGCGCCAGTTGCACATCGCGGAGACCGAGAAGTACGCACACGTGACCTTCTTCCTCAACGGCGGCGCGGAGCCGCCCAAGGTGGGGGAGGAACGGGTGCTCGTCCCAAGCCCCAAGGTTCCCACGTACGATCTTCAGCCCGAGATGAGCGCGCCCGAGGTCACCCGCCTCATCGTGGAGGCCATCGGCCAGGAGCGTGCCGACTTCTACGTGGTCAACTACGCGAACTGCGACATGGTCGGCCATACCGGCGTGCTCGACGCTGCGGTTGTGGCGGTCGAGGCCGTTGACGACGCGGTGGGCAAGGTTGTCGCCGCGGTCCGTTCGCTCGGCGGCAGCGTCATCGTCACGGCGGATCACGGGAACGCGGAGCGCATGCGGGACGATGAAGGCAACCCGTTCACGGCGCATACGAACGACAGGGTCCCGTGCATCGTCATCACTGACGGCGTACGAAAGCTGCGGGACTGCGGGATACTCGCCGACGTGGCTCCGACCCTACTCGACCTGCTGGGTCTGGACGCCCCGGAGGAGTGGACCGGAACGTCGCTGCTGGTGCGTGGCTGAGCCGTCGGCTGAGCCGTCGATACCTTGCGGTTGAGTCCGGCCGCGGCGGCGGCTATAATCACGGTTCTTGAGACCATTCCGTCGTGCGACGGTGACCGTAGAGGAGTTCGTCGTGAACGTTGTCGCATACATCACGATAGCCATTCATGTAATATGCGCTATCGGGCTAATTCTATTCGTTCTTCTGCATTCAGGTAAGGGCACCGGCCTCTCGTCGATGCTCGGCGGCGCGGTGCCCGCCACCGCGACAGGCACGGGCATCATCGAGAAGAACCTCGACCGGATCACGGTCGCTTTCGCCGTCGGCTACGCCATTAGCGCGCTGCTCCTCATGCTCGTGTATCGACCCGGCGGGTAGACAGATCAGGCAGCGGCGGGCCCGAGCGTTTGCGCCACCCCCGGTATCATCTGTCGGTCAGCCCCACGACACCCGCTTTCCGGCGGGTGTCGTGCTGTGCTGGGGCATGGCCCGCGCGCGCCTCATGCTTGCGTTTCTATGCAAGGAGCGGGAGTATTAGACGTTGGCCTGGCCCGCAAAGTGCACCCGACCGGAGGCCGCAGACCTCATCGGGTAAGGACTGATCGCCGGGGAGGGATGACGCTACGCGATCGCGGAATATAAGCTGAGTAGGTCTGAAGACCGTACGTGTTCCGGAGGGAGGCTGAAAGTTGCCTGAGAAAACTCGCAAGAGCCTGGCTGTTGCCCTGGCCCTCGTGCTCGTTTTCGGTGTCGCCGGTCTTGCCGGTTGTGCCGCGACGACCGAGGAGCCGGAGAAGCCTGCTGGTGAAGAGGCTGTCAAGGGCGGCACCATGAGCTTCTACATCAACGAACCCGCATTCATCGACCCGGTCAATGCCCAGGAGTCTGAGGGCATGCAGGTCGTGCATTCGGTGTTCGACAGCCTGGTCGACTTCGACCCGGTGACGTCCGAGATCATGCCGGCCGCAGCGGAGAGCTGGGAGCCGAACGCGGACGCAAGCGTGTGGACCTTCAAGCTGCGCGAAGGCGCGAAGTTCCACAACGGTCGTGCGGTTACGGCCGCCGACTTCAAGTACGCTTGGGAGAGGATCGCCAATCCTGAGAACAAGTCCGAGATCTCGTATCACCTGAGCGCGATCAAGGGTTACGAAGAGATGCAGGACGGGACCGCCAAGGAGCTTTCGGGCGTCAAGGCCGTCGACGACCTTACTCTCGAAGTGACGCTGGCCGAGCCCTTCGGCGACTTCGAGTACGTCGTGGGTCATCCGGCCCTCGCTCCCGTGCCGAAGGAAGAACTGGACACCCCGGAGAAGGCCAAGGCCTTCCTGGACAAGCCCGTGGGCAACGGCCCGTTCATGATGGCTGAGCCGTGGAACCACAACCAGGGCATCAAGATCGTCCGGTTCGACGACTACTACGGCACGCCGGCAAACGTCGACGGCGTCGACTTCAAGATCTTCAAGGACGAAGAGACCGCATTCCTCGAGTTCAAGGCTGGAAACCTCGACTTCACCAGCATCCCTGGTGGTCAGATCGAAGCCACGATCCAGGAGTTCGGCGAGAGCCCTGATGGCTACACGGTTGAGCCTGGCAAGCAGGTTCTCACCGGTTCCGAGCTCTCGACCTACTACGTCATCCTGAACAACAAGGACGAGTTCCTGAAGAACAAGGTGCTGCGCCAGGCGTTCTCGCTGGCGATCAACCGCGACACGATCGTCGCCAGCGTCTACGAAGGCACCCGCTCTCCCGCCACCGGCATCGTCCCCAAGGGCATCGTCGGTTACCAGGACGGCGCATGGCCGTATGCCAAGTACGATAAGGAAGCCGCTGCCGCCAAGCTCGAAGAGGCTGGTTTTGCGGGTGGCAAGGGTCTTCCCGAGATCAAGCTGTCGTTCAACAGCGGTTCGGGCCACGAGCCGGTCATGGAGCTCATCGCTTCGGACCTCAAGGCCATCGGCGTGAACGTCAAGCTGGACGGTCAGGAGTGGGCGCAGTACCTGGACAAGCTGGATGCTGGCGAGTTCCAGATGGGTCGTCTCGGCTGGCTGGCCGACTACCCGATCATGGACAACTTCCTGTATCCGCTGTTCTACTCGACCAGCGCCGATAACCACTCGTTCTACAACAACCCCGACGTCGATACGAAGATCATGGATGCCCGCAAGATGACCGATCCTGCGGCCCGTGTCGAAGCGTATCGCGAGATCGAGAAGATCATCGGCGAAGATGCGCCTGTGATCCCGATCGTTGGCTACAAGCACCAGAGGGTCGGCTCGGACCGCATTCGCGCGTTCGCGTTCAGCCCCATGGGCCTTGGTGCCTTCGACAGGGTTTGGATCGCGCAGTAGTACTGGCGTGAAGCTTGCATCCAAGCGGGAGGGTGTCTCACTGACACCCTCCCGCGAATTGCTTGGAGCTGTGCCCCGCAACTACCGACACCGACCCTCTTCGATTCCTAGTTAGGCGCCGCCATGCTCAAGTACATCCTCCGGCGTATCTTGCAGATGATCCCCGTGTTCATCGGGGTCACCATACTCCTGTTCGTTCTCAAGGCGCCTGGCGTCTTGCCAGGCGATCCGATCCGAATGATCACGGGCGAGAAGGCGATCTCTCCCCGGTTGTACGAGCAGATCGTCAAGGAAAACGGGCTCGACAAGCCGTTGCCCGAGCAATACATCATCTACCTTGGAAAACTCACACAGGGCGACCTTGGACGGTCGTATCAGAAGGACCGCCCCGTGACCGAGATATTCGCCGACACGTACCCGAACACCATCAGGCTCGCATTGGCCGCGATCGTCATCGAGATCGTCATCGGCGTGGGGGCGGGCATCATCTCGGCTGTGAAGCAGTATTCGTTCTGGGACGTGCTGGTCACGCTCTCTACGTCGATCCTGGTCGCCGTGCCTGTCTTCTGGCTCGGTATGGTGTTCCAGGTCATCTTCGGCATCGAGATGAAGAAGTGGACCGGTGGTGCGTTCTTCCTGCCGATATCCGGCATGGGGGACCCGCCAGACTTCGTCCACATGATCCTGCCTGCCGTCACGCTGGCATCGGTGTCCACCGCGTACGCGGCCCGGATCATGCGTAGCCAGCTGCTGGAGGTCATGGGCCAAGACTACATCCGCACCGCGGTGGCCAAGGGCCTTAGCCAGCGCTCTGTGGTCTTCAAGCACGCACTCAAGAACGCGATGATCCCGGTCGTCACGTTCATCGGCCTCGACCTGGGCGCAATGATGAGCGGTGCGATCCTGACCGAGACGATCTTCAACTGGCCGGGAGTCGGACTTGAGATCTACCTGGCTATCGGCCAGCGTGACTGGCCAATCGTCATCGGCGGCGTCATCATCGTCGTCTTCGCGGTCATGATCATCAACCTACTCGTCGACATCAGCTACGCCTTCCTGGATCCCCGGATCCGGTACGGCGGAGCAGCGGAATAGGGGGCGACGATGGCAGACAGGCACATCCATGACCCCCTTTCCGAGGAGGGCCATCCGGTGAAGGAGTACCGCACCGGGATCCCGGCATCGCCGCCGCCGGAGTCCGCTCCGGGTGCGGGCGCCGCAACCGGCGAGAGCCGTACACTGTGGGGCGACGCATGGCGACGCCTGCGCCGCAACAAGCTGGCCATGGCGGGACTCGTCTGGGCGATCCTCGTCATCATCGTCGCCCTCTCCGCGGACCTTTGGGTTCCGCAGAAGTACGGCGATCCAGAGCTCATCGACTCCACCACGGTGGTCTCGCGCATGTTGCTCGAGCCCAGCGCCGCCCATCCATTCGGCACCGATCGACTTGGCCGGGACATCTTCGCTCGTGTCATCTATGGTGCGCGCATATCGCTCACGGTCGGCGTGGTCGCCGTCGCGATCTCGGTGATCATCGGTCTCATCATGGGCGCGCTCGCTGCGTACTACGGCGGGTGGTGGGATGCACTCATCATGCGATTGGCGGACATCTTCCTGGCGTTCCCGTACATCTTGTTCGCGATCGCACTGATCGCCGTTCTGGGCAGGGGCTATATCAACGTCTTCATCGCGATCGGTATCCTTGGCTGGCCGACTATCGCCCGCGTGTTCCGAGGGTCGATCCTCGCGGTCAAGGAGAATGAGTACGTCGATGCCGCCCGGGCGCTGGGTGCGTCCGACCTGCGGATCATGGCGCGCCACATAATGCCCAACGCCGTTGCTCCCATCATCGTGTATTCGACGATGAGCATCGGTGGCGCCATCCTCACGGAGGCGGCGCTCTCGTTCCTCGGCATGGGCGTTCAGCCGCCGACGCCGTCGTGGGGGCTCATGCTCTCAGAGGCGCGCGCGTACCTGTTCACGGCGCCGTGGCTCATGACCTACCCGGGTGCCGCCATTCTCACGACCGTTCTGGCCTACGTCCTGCTCGGCGACGGCCTGCGCGACGCCCTCGACGTCAAGATGAAGGACTAGGCGATGGAGAACCTACTTACAGTCGAGAATCTCAAGACGTACTTCACGACCAGGGACGGCATCGTCAAGGCCGTCGACGGCGTTACCTTCAGCCTCGATCGCGGCGAGACACTCGGTGTGGTCGGGGAGTCCGGTTCCGGCAAGTCGGTCACCGCGATGTCGATCATGCGACTCATCCAAGGACCGCAGGGAAAGATCGTCGAGGGCAAGATCCGCTTCAAAGACCAGGATGTTCTTGCGATGGATGACGAAGAGGTCCGCGACCTCCGCGGCAACCGCATCGCGATGATCTTCCAGGACCCGATGACCTCGCTCAACCCCGTGTTCCGGGTGGGAGACCAGATCGCTGAGTCACTCGTCATCCATAAGGGCATGAGCAAGAAGGACGCTGCCGCCAAGGCTGTCGGCCTGCTCGACCTGGTCGGCATCCCCAAGCCCGAGCACCGCGCGAGGGACTACCCGCATCAGTTCAGCGGGGGTATGCGGCAGCGCGCGATGATCGCCATGGCGCTCGCGTGTGATCCAGATATCCTCATCGCCGATGAGCCTACGACCGCGCTCGACGTGACGATCCAGGCGCAGATCCTCGAACTCATGATGGAACTGCAGCAGCGGACCGGCTCGGCGATCATCATGATCACGCACGACCTGGGTGTGGTGGCGGACATGGCCGATCACGTCCTCGTCATGTATGCCGGACGCCCGGTCGAGTACGGTACGGCCGACGATGTCTTCTACCGGCCGTTGCACCCCTACACGTGGGGACTTCTCGACAGCCTGCCGCGGCACGACATCTCCGAAAAGGGCGAGCTCTGCCCGATCGTGGGTCAGCCGCCCAGCCTCATCAACGTGCCGCCGGGATGCGCATTCAACCCCCGGTGCCCGTACGCCAAAGAAGAGTGTCGCGTGAGGGTTCCCGACATCAAGGAGATCGAGCCGGGTCACCTTTCGGCGTGTCACTTCTCTTCCGATCCCAGCTTCCAACGCGAGACGACGGCCTGTGCGGGGGTGCCGTCGTGAGTACGATACTCTCGGTTAAGAACCTCACGAAGCACTTCCCGGTGAACCAGGGCGTGTTGCTGTCAAAGCTCGGCGCGCACGTGAGTGCGGTCGATGACGTCTCGTTCGACGTGGAGCAGGGCGAGACGCTCGGTCTCGTCGGCGAATCGGGATGCGGCAAGTCTACGACCGGCCGATGCATCATCCGGCTACTCGAGCCCACCAGCGGAACCGTGGAGTTCGAAGGCCTCGATGTCGGCAAGCTGCACGGTAAGGACCTCAAGGCGTTCCGGCGTGAGGTACAGTTCATCTTCCAGGACCCGTACGCCTCGCTCAACCCGCGAATGACGGTCGGCGAGATCGTGTGGGAGCCCCTGGTGATCCACAAGATCGGGAGCAACGGCGAGCGCCGCAAGCGGGCGCAGGAGCTGCTCGAGGTCGTGGGCCTCAATCCCGAGCACATCAACCGGTACCCGCACGAGTTCTCGGGCGGCCAGCGTCAGCGCATCGGCGTCGCGCGTGCGCTCGCGCTCAATCCCAAGCTCATCATCTGCGACGAGCCGGTCTCGGCGCTCGACGTGTCGATCCAGGCGCAGATCATCAACCTGCTCGACAACCTGCAAGAAGAGTTGGGACTCACGTACCTGTTCATCGCGCACGACCTCTCGGTCGTTCGGCACATCTCGGACCGGATCGTGGTCATGTACCTCGGTAAGGTCGTTGAGATCGGTGACTGGAGGGGTCTGTACGACGTACCGCATCACCCGTACACACAGTCATTGCTCTCGGCGGTGCCGGTTCCCGATCCTGAGAAGCAGCGGCAGCGCAAGCGCATCATCCTTGAAGGCGATGTGCCGAGCCCGATCAACCCGCCCACGGGTTGCCGGTTCCACACTCGTTGCCCGATCGCGCAGTTCCCGATCTGCAGCGAGCAGGAGCCTCCGCTCCGGGAGGTTGCACCCGGGCACAGCGCGGCATGTCACTTTGCGGCTCCGTACCCGATTCCCGAAGACAAGCAGCGCCGGGGTGCGCTTGCGGACACGGTCGGATCGCCGGTAACAGCCACGGCAGAAACGCTCTAGGCAAGCGACGCGAGATTTTGCTACACTACCCCTCGCTGTCCTCAGGGACGGTGTATGTCCGAGTGGCGGAATGGCAGACGCGCTAGGTTGAGGGCCTAGTGTCCCCAGGGACGTGCGAGTTCAACTCTCGCCTCGGACACCAAGACTGATCAGCGGGCCTTCTCTTCGGAGAGGGCCCGCTTGTGTCTCCCGCGTGTCGGGGGAAGACCTGTCGCAGGATCGGGCTGGCGAGATACCCGGCCCAAGTGCTGGTGGGGTGGCCCGGGGGCGATTGGGAGACAATCCAGGTGAAGGTGGACGGGTGGCCGTACCTTGGATTGGGAGACGATCCAGGTGAAGCTGCCGACGCGGAACCGCGCCTTGGGGTACCGGAGGCGTCGCGACCGACGGCTCCATCCGTGCAGCGTGGGGTGAGCACCATGTGGACTGGGCGGCGGTTGACGGAGGCGTACCGAAACGCCCGGGTCGAGGGCCTCGACGGCGACTCCAGGTACGTGTTCATCAGCGACTGCCACAGGGGAGACGGCAGCCTCTCTGATGAGTTCGCCCGCAATCAGAACATCTATCTCCATGCGCTCGCGCACTACTACCGGAACGGATTCGTGTACGTCGAGGTGGGCGATGGCGACGAACTGTGGGAACACCGCCATTTCAAGCACATCAAGGAAGCGCACTACGACGTGTTCGAGAGTATCAAGCGATTCTTCGACGACGGCCGGTTCATCTTGCTATGGGGAAACCACAACAACTACCTGCGCGACCCGGCGTACGTGGAGCGCAACTACTTCATGTACTACGATGAGCACACTGAGACGGCACACGATTTCCTGCTCGGGATCCAACCCCGTGAAGCGTTGGTGCTAAGGAACGGCACGTCAGGCCAGGAGATCCTCGTCGTCCATGGTCACCAGGGCGACTTCTCAAACGACCAGGGCTGGCTGCCCACGATGCTCTCCGTGAAGTATTTTTGGCACTACATGCATGCCTTCGGGCTCCAGAACCCGGCAAGTCCCGTGCGAAACGCATACAAGCAGCACAAGATCGAAAAGAACTACAGCACGTGGATCGTGGAGCACCGCAAGGCCCTGATCTGCGGTCATACGCACAGGTTGAAGTACCCAAAGAGCACCGAGCCGCCCTACTTCAACACCGGAAGTTGTATCTATCCCTCCAGCGTGACGGCCATCGAGATCGCGGACGGCCAGATCCTGCTCGCCCGGTGGCGGACCCGCTCGAACGAAGACGGGGTCCTGCAGGTCAGGCGGGATGTACTCCGCGGACCCGACCCGCTGGAGCGATTCGACATCAGGTAAGCCGAGCGTCAGTGGCTGACCGTGGCGGCGATGACCGCGATGTCGTCCGTGTGCTGCGTTCCCGAGAAGGCGGCAGCGGCGTCCATGAGCGCGTCGACTATCTCCTGCGGGCTGCTGTCTCTCAGCGGGTCGAGAACCTCGGCGACGCGCTCCTCGCCGAAGAACTCCTTCTCCCGCCGGGTATCGAGCAGGCCGTCGCTGAACAGTACGACTGAGTCGCCGCGGTTCAGGGTCACCGTGAACTCGTCGAAGACTACGTCGTCCCACAGCCCGAGCGGCTGATTGCGGCATGCGTCCTGCCGGTAGCAGCCGCGAGCGGTGCACACGAACGGGTCCGGGTGACCCGCACTGGCCGCCGTCAGGGTACCGGCGTTGATGTCGATCACGCCGTAGGTCGCGGTCGCGAACGACTCTTCCGGGAGCAGTCGAACGAGAACTTCGTTGACCGCAGCCAGCACGGCTGCCGGCGTGCGTTCGTGAAGACCGAATGCGCGAAACGTCGTTCGCGTGATCGAGCTCGACGTTGCAGCCGTCATTCCCTTGCCCGAGACGTCACCGATCACCATCGCGATCTTGCCGTCCGCAAGTTCGAACGCGTCGTAAAAGTCGCCGCCGATCTTCGCCAACTGCTCGACCGAGCGATACGCGTGCCCAAAGGTCACACCTGGGAGCTCGTTAGGGAACGCAAGGATCGGCGCTTGCAGCTCCTCGGCGATCTGCCGCTGGGCGTCGTAGAGTCGGGCGTTCTCTATCGCGAGTGCGAGGGATACCGCCAGCCGGGAACCGAAATCCAGCTGCTCCTCACCGAAGGGAGCACCCTCCAACAGCTGGTAGAAGACGAGTGCGCCGATCACCTCGCCGCCCGCCATGAGGGGAACGGACATGAGCGAGTGGATGCCGTACTCCTGCGCGAACTCGGTACTGACGCGATCGTCGGTGATGGCGTCATTGACGATCAGGGGGCGGCGGGTTTCGGCGGTAAGGAAGAGGTGCCGCCCGGTGTCGGGGTCCCGACGCGCGCCAACGAGTGATTCTGGCATCCGATGGACGTGGCTGACTACCCACGCGTCGTTCACGAGCAGGCTGATCATCGCAGCGTCGGCGCGAATCGCGGTCGTGGCCTGGACGATCGTCCGTGAGAGGATCTCGTCAAGTTCGAGCGTGGAGTTCACCGACGCATCGATGGCGTTCATCGCGTCGCTCAACTCCTTGGCCCGCCTGATCGTTCGCTCGCTCGACGCGAGGGCCTCGTTGCGTTCGGCGAGTTCCTTGAACAGCACCGCGTGCGGCTCGGTCAGAGCCGTTGCGATGATCGCGCGATACAAGAGGTAGAAAGCGATGATGCGCAGGAAGTGCCCGATGAGATTGGACGTTGCCCATGGATCGGTATACAGAGTGAACATCAGCTCGGACGTGACGGTGACCGCGATCGAGTAGCTGATCAACCTCAGGACGTCGGGCCTGAAGTACGCGGACCGGCGCCGGAAACGCACGATGGCCATCACGAGTGTGACGCTGACGGTCCATTCCGCCACGATCTTGAAGCTCGTCAGTCCCCCCGGTCCCAGGCAGACCGGAAACACATCGGTGGCGAACACGAGGGTTATCAGCGCAAGCGTGGGGACGGCCCAGGCGGCGAGCAGACGGGAGCCGTCCAGACGGCGGGTGACGAATGACGGTGCGAGCACCATGGCGACAGCCTGCAGGCACCGCCCGATGACCCAGAGCTGCGTCGGTGTGTCTATGCTGGCGGAAGGGAAAACGCCCATGCCCGAGTAGGTGAGCATGTGCAACACGTCGACGGCCGCCATAGGTAGCGATGCCACGCCCACGAACAACAACGCGCCGTTCTCGATATAGCGGCGGCTGTTCCACATGACCATGAAGACGCAGACCGCGACGACGATCGCGAAGAGCTCTGCGAGGGAGTGGAACAGCGTGTAGCTGACCGTACGCGCCGCGTACAGGAGAGCGAGAAGCGCAGCGCCTATGAGCAGAGTCCACAAGGAGACGCGTGGGCGGCTTCGGGTTTCCATGCACCGGATTCTAGCAGGCCGGATGTGCGTCTCGCCAGGTCGGTGACAGGCTATACTGGTTCGGTTGCCGACCGAACGGGGATGGGACTTGATCCGGTTCGCACATGTGAGTCTTGGCGAGGGTGCCGGGCCGTCATGCCTCAAGTGCGCGGGGGCGGTACCTGCCGTCCGCCCGCGATCGGGTGATGACGTGATCGCCGAGATCACGGAAGTGGCCGACGAGTGGACGGCCGGCACGGGGCCCAACGTGTTCCTGGAGGGCTTCGAGCCGTTTGCCCACCCCGAGTTGCCCGCACTCGTGGCCGCCGCCACCAAGGCCGGTTTCGTACGTGTGGGCCTTGAAACGGACGCAGGCGCGCTTGCGCAGGTAGGTAATGCTGCGGGCGCGCTCCACGCCGGTGTTCGGCACGTGCGCTTTCGAACGCTCGGTCTGGACTCGACGGGCGACGAGCTCGCCGGGCGTCCCGGACTCGCGGTGATCGCAAGTGCTGGAATCCGCATGTTCCGTGAGACGGCGGCCTTGGCCGGCACCCGGGTGGCGGTCTCCGCCGTGATCCCCGTGTGCCGGCACAACGTCAGGTCGCTGTCTGCCACGGTCGCCGCACTCGCCGACATGGGCGTTGGGGCGGTGCGGCTGGCCAGGGCAGGTGACGTGCCGGCGTCGGCGATGGCCGAGGTCGCGGCGGCGTGCGACACAGGGACCGTCAACCGCGTCTGGGTCGACGTTCACGACCTTCCCGTGCCCGAGACGCACCGTGCGCACCTGGCGGAGGAGACGTCATGAGCACCTCTCCGCTCAAAGTCGTGCTCGTTGGGCTCAACTCCCCGGGCTACCAATCGCTCGCACTTGGCTTCGTGCGCGCGTATGCGCAGGCCGATGATCGCCTGAGAGGCAGGGTCGGCTTCCAGACGCTCGATCTCGAGATCGGTATCGACCCATGGTGGGTTGCGTACAGGGTCCTCGCCCTTGAGCCCGATGTCCTCGGGGTGTCGATCACCTGCTGGAACGCCCGCGCCGCCTACGACCTGTGCCGGGTGGTGAAGCAGGCCTCTCCCGGAACCAGGATCGTGCTTGGAGGACCCGAGGTCTCGCCGATCGCGGAGGACGTCTTGGCCGCACACCCCCAGATCGACGCGGTCGTGCGAGGCGAGGGAGAGCAGACATTCTCGGACCTGCTGCATGCCTACGCACGTAGACGCGAACCGGGGCGGGTCGATGGCGTGACGGCGCGCGACGTCAATGGCGCGATCGTCTCGGCGCCCGACAGGGCCCTCATCGCCGATCTCGACTCTATCCCGTCGCCGTACCTTGCCGGCATCATGGCGCCGGTCGAGGGCGGGGCGTACATCGAGACGTACCGTGGGTGCCCTCATCGGTGCGGGTACTGCTTCGAGGGGAAGGGCTACGGTCGTGTCAGGCAGTTCTCACGCGAGCGCGTCGAATCCGAGATCGCCGCTGTGACCGGCACGCCGGGCGTGACGTCGTTCTCGTTCATCGACCCGGTGTTCAATCTCACCGATGAGCGCTTGGTCTGGTTGTCCGGCGTCCTCGAGCCGTACGCCGCGCGCGGCTTGCGACTTCATACCGTCGAGGTGGACATCGAGCGCATCGATGACGCCGCGGCGAAACTGCTGGTGAAGGCCGGTGTCGGGTCGGTGGAGACCGGCCCGCAGTCCATCGGAGATCGCGCGCTGGAGACCTGCCGTAGGTCCTTCGACCGCGACAGGTTCGCGGCGGGCGTGGAGGCGCTCAAGCGTCATGGTATCCAGGTCGAGTGCGACCTCATCGTCGGCCTTCCCGGGGATACCGCCGCCGACTTCTTCGCCGGCCTGGGGTTCTGCCTCGGGCTCGACCCCGGCAAGGTCCAGACGTCTACCCTGCACGTGCTTCCGGGCACGGATCTGTGGAACAGGGCCGCCGAATTGGGCCTCGCGTACGACCCGGAGCCGCCCCACGAGATCATCGCAACCGATACCATAGGCTACGTCGACCTGCGTCGCGCCGAGGTTCGGGCCACGTGGATCCAGCGTACGTACGAATCGACCGTCTAGTTCCGGGAGGACGCGCGTGGACGAGGTCTCTCGCAGAGCACAGATGATCAAGCCATTCGTCGTGATGGACGTGGTCGCTCGCGCGAAGGAACTGGAGGCGTCGGGGCGAGACATCGTGCGGCTCGAGATCGGTGACCCCGACTTCCAGACGCCCGCGGTCATCACGCGTGCGGCCGAGGCCGCCATGGAGGCGGGGGATACCGGCTATACGCAATCGGCCGGCCTTCCGGACCTGCGCGACGCCATCGTCGCCCACTTCACGGGCGCGTACGGAGTCACGATCGACGCAGACGACATCGTCGTCACACAGGGCACATCTCCGGCGATGCTGCTGCTGTTCGGCGCACTGCTCGACCCCGGCGACGAGGTCATCATCTCGGACCCCTGCTACCCCGCATACCCCAACTACATCAACTTCTTAGGAGGCGTACCGGTCCGCGTGCCCGTCAGGGCCGAGGATGGCTTCAGGTTCCGGATGGACGATCTGCGCGCGGCCATCACACCACGGACCAAGGCCATCGTCATCAACAGCCCGGCTAATCCGATGGGCACCGTGCTCGGCCCCGGGGACCTCAAGGCGCTCGCCGCGGTTGCCGAGGAGACCGGCATCTGGATCGCGAGCGACGAGATCTACCACGGGCTGCAGTTCGACGGACCAAGTCACTCGATTCTCGAGTACACGGATCGGGCCTTCGTGCTCAATGGCTTCTCCAAGGCGTACGCGATGACCGGCTGGCGTTTGGGCTACCTCATCGCGCCCAGGCGGTTCGTGCGCGCGGCTGAGGTCATCCAGCAGAACTTCTTCTTGTGCGCCAACCATTTCGTACAGGTTGCGGGCACTGTCGCGCTGCTCCAGGCGCAAAACGACGTGGCTCGCATGCGAGCGGTCTACGACGAGCGCCGACGGTACCTGGTGCCGGCCCTCCGGGACATCGGTCTGCGCGTGGCCACAGAACCGACGGGCGCCTTCTACGTGTTCGCCGACGCGACTGCCTGGGGTGCCGATTCGCTCGCGCTCACGGGCCGACTGTTGGAGGAGGCCGGTGTCGCTGTGGCGCCCGGCATCGATTTCGGTCCCGGCGGCGAGGGCTTCCTGCGATTCAGTTACGCAGCGTCGCTTGAGAGGTTGCACGAGGGCGTTTCCCGCTTGCGGGACTGGTCGTCACGCCTGTAGTCCTGTTCGACGACTCGGATGTAACGGGGGAGCCTGTGAGACTCGACAGCAGTGGTGGATCTATCAGGTGGTGTTCGGACGGGGACGTCATCTTCTCCGAAGGCGAGATGGGCGAGTGCCTGTTCCTGATCGTCAGCGGCGGTGTCCGCATCAAGAAGGAGGGCGACGTCGTGGCAACGGTGGTCGCCGAACTCGGACCCGGCGAGATGTTCGGTGAGTCCGCGGTCATCGAACGGCGGCCGCGCTCCGCAAGTGCGATCGCGTCCGGCGACACCGATCTTGCCTGCTACGACCGGGACGCGTTCCTGTCCGCGGTGCAGGACGATCCGGAGATCGCCTTGCGGGCGATGAGCGTCCTCATCGATCGTCTCAGGATCACGACCGAGCGGCTGCAGCATCTTGCCACCCAGCATGTGCTCGATCGCGCGGAAATGACGCTTACCGAGAGGGCGATACTTGAGAACGACCTCCTGTGAACCGATACACGTTCTAGCGGTTCGGTACAGAAGTTGCTCTTCAAGCCGCGAGCACCGGTTCTACCAACACTCAGGGGGCTTTCTCAGTGACAGAGGTCTGGGGCAAGGCCGACCTTCACATCCACTCGAATCACAGCGACGGACTGGCAAAGATACCCGACATAATGGAATACGTTGCGAACGAGACGGATCTCTCGGTCATCGCGATCACCGATCACAACACGATCGAAGGCGCGCTCTTCGCGCAGTCACTCGCCGAGATGTACGAGATCGATGTCGTGGTCGGCGAGGAGATATCGTCCAAGTCGGGGCACATCATCGGTCTGTGGCTCACCGAAGCCGTCCCTCCGGGCCTGTCCGCCGCCGAGACCGTTGCGCGCATCAACGAGCAGGGCGGTGTTGCGGTCATCGCCCACCCGTTCGCGAACCGCGCCTTCGGCCCCTTCGGCCTGGAGAGTGTGGGTAAAGCGATCTACGAAGTGGCGTTCCATGCCCTCGAGGTCTACAACTCCTCGCCGTATCTGATCTACGCAAACCGGCTCGCTTCAAGGGCATTCTCGGGTGGCCAGGGTATAGCGGCGACAGGCGGAAGCGATGCGCACGTGCTCAAGGCCGTGGGCAACGGCTATACGGTCTTCCGGGGTACCACTGCCGACGATCTTCGCACGAGCATCGACAACCTTGAGACTCGTGCCGAGGCCGCACGCGGCGGTCTGTCAGTAGCGCTCAAGTACGCATTCCTGTATCCCAAGATCCGCCGCCTGCAGTCCTGGAACTGGGAGCGCTGCAAGGCCACCAAGTGAGCCGTGCGCGGGATCCTCTAGCGGCGAGCGTCGCGCAGGGCTCGACGCACCGCGTCGGTCAGCGCCTCGGCGAGGGTGGGGTCATCGCCCCACGGCGTAAGTACGACCGCCCGAGTCGTCTCGGCCAACCGTGCCACGTCCACGCCGCGCGGCATATCGAGTGCGGTGCTGAGCGTTGCGAGCGGAACCGTCGCGGGAACGACCACGACTCGCGTGCAGCCAAGCGCCGCGAGATGGCGCACGACCTCGGTAACGTCCGGAGTCTGCCACTCCAGCCAGCCGGGTTTGATGTTGCGCTCGTCGATGCCGCGTCCCGAGAGCAGCAGCCGCACGCGCTGGATGAAGTATGTCTCCTTCTCGCGCCAGTCCCTGCTGGTCGATTCCCATTCGGGTGGCTGTCCCTCGCCAACCAGCGCCACGCCCACCGTGGAGCAGTCCGTTCCGGCGGACGCCTCCATCACTCTGTCGCAGATCCGGTGCGCGAGCGCATCGGAGTGCCAGATGCTGGGCGCGGTGATGATCCGTACCCCCTCGAACCGCGTATCATCAACCTCGCGCATCGCCCGCTCGAAAAGGAACGCACCATCGTTGCCAAGCGTAGCGATCACGACGTCCGTGTATCCGTCCAGCGCAAGTTGCTCGATGCGCTCGACCAGCGACGGGGCGCCATCGCACCAGGCGAGTGCGACTCGCTCGACGTCCCCTGTCGATCGCAGAGCGGTCGCGAGTTCATCGGCAAGGACGTGGGCGGTTGCGCGGGCAGGGTGGAATCCATGGATGGCGCGGTAGCGCGCCTTCTCGGAGAGTAAGACGAACGGTACCGTGCTAGCCGGGAGCGACAGAGCACGGGTCTGGAGTAACCGCCTTAGCCGCAGCGCGGCTGCTGAGAACGTGTAGCGTTCGGGCTCGGCGCTCGACAGGAGAACGACGGCGACCCGTCCGTCTGGCCCGTCGGAGGGAGCGGAGACGGCCCGCGTCTTAGGCGCCCGCTTCGGGCCGCCCATCAAGGCCGATGCGGTCACCCAGTACCCGCCGGTGAGGCCCGCGATGAAGAAGATCGTGGCCAGCACGAGCGGCTCGACATCCTGTGCGTTTGCGGCGAGCAGCGCGAATGCGCGAACCTCGAGGACGAGCGCGCCGGCGATAGCGGCCGAGAAGAGCGCCTGCCACCGCTTCGGGGCGACGAGCAGGGCCACCGTAGCAGCCCCGGCGGCCACGCTGCCCGCGAGAAGTATCAGCCACACTGCCATGAGAGACGTTCCTTTCGGGCCCGGAACGACCCCGGGCAACGCCGCGACGTGCGGCCTGACAATAGGCCTGACAATAGGCCTGACAATAGGCCTGACAATAGCACGCTCCTTGCTTGACACAGATACCCTAGGGGGTATAATACCGTTGAAGGTCATCTTTCGAGGAGGTCTAGCGTGAGCGCTGCAATCAAGGATATCAGTGAGTCGGAATTCACCGCCGAAGTGCTCGATGCGAGCGTGCCCGTGATCGTGGATTTCTGGGCTCCGTGGTGCGGTCCGTGCCGGATGGTCGGTCCCGAGATGGAGAAGCTTGCCGGCAAGGTGGGAGAGTCCGCCAAGTTCGTGAAGGTGAACGTCGACGACAACCGCGAGATCGCGATGAAGTACGGGATCATGAGCATTCCGACCATAGCCAAGTTTGAGCGTGGTAACCTGGTTACACAGGTTGTCGGTGCCCGTGGCGCCGATGCTCTGGGCAAAGAGTTCGGGTTGGTGTGAGCCAGTGCCCACGTACGACCTGACCTGCCAGGAGTGCGGTCACCGGTTCGAGCTGTTCTTGATCAGGCTGCTGAGAGACGGCGACAAGGTGTGTCCCGAGTGCGGGTCGACCAAGGTCGTGACCGGCGTCGGAGGAGGGTTTGTGCAGACCGCCTCCAGTCCGGGATCGTCGTGTGCGCCGTCGGGAGGTTTTGGCTGAGGGTAAGAAGTCCGGTCCGTGCGACCGGCAGACACCCGCGGAAGGTACCCGTGGAGTTCAGCTACAGGCGGGAATGCCCGATGGGGTTCATAGCGACGGTTGAAGCCGTGGAGCGCGCTGTGCGCGCCCACGGCTTCGTGATAGACAGGGTGCACGATCTCAAGGCGACACTCGCGTCGAAGGGGTTCGACATCCAGCCGCTGCGCATCTATGAGGTAACGTCGTCGGCCTGGAAGGACTCGGGCAGGCGAGGAGAGGCCTTCGCCGCGCAGTGCCGCGTGCATGTCTACGAGGAGGACGGCTCCGTGTTCGTCAACGCCATCCGCCCGACAGCGCTGTGCCGGGTCCTTGACGATTCTGACGCAGCAGATCGCGTCGAGGACGTGGAGCGTCTACTGGTGGCGTTCGTGGATGCCGTCGTGACGCGCTGACTACTGAACGCAGCTCGAGTACTTGAGGAAGACGCCGATCGCTTCATCGATGAGATCGTCGCGGGTCTTCTCCGTGTCGTCCATGAGACACGTCTTCATCGAGTAGCCGATGATATGAAGACCGACCTGGTTGAGCGCTGACTTGGCGGCCATGATCTGCGTCAGGACGGCTTCGCAGTCCTTGCCGGACTCGATCATCGTCTGCAGACCGCGCACCTGACCCTCCAGGCGCTTCAGCCGGTTGATGATCCTTCGGCGCTCTTCGGCAGTACCGAGGGAGTCGGGGGTGCTTACGCTCTCCATTATGTCAGCTCCTTGTCTGCGGGGGTTGGCGTACAATAGTGTGGTTCTTGCCAAGTATACCCCCTGGGGGTATACGTCACAAGGAGCCAGCACGGGATGGGGTACACCAGGAATCGCGAAGGTGTCAGCGGAGAACGTGCGCGTACGATAAAGCGCGTGCTCTGGGTCATCCTCGGTCTGAACCTGGCCGTTGCTCTAGCCAAGCTGCTCTACGGCATGTTCATCGGCTCGGTCGCCATGACCGCGGACGGATTCCACTCGATGTTCGACGGAACGTCCAACGTGATCGGGCTCATCGGCATGTCACTCGCCCTCAGGCCCGCCGACGGCGACCATCCCTATGGGCACACCAAGTACGAGACGTTCGCCTCGCTCGTCATCGGCGCAATGCTCATGTTGGCCGCCTGGCGCGTTGGCGCGGCGTCCATAGAGCGGCTCGTCTCCGGCGGAACACCTCCCCGCGTCGATGCCGTATCGTTCGTCATCATGCTCGTGACGTTGGCCATGAACATCGGCGTGACCACATACGAGCGCACGGTGGGCAAGCGGCTCGGCAGCGAGATCCTTGTTGCCGATGCCAGTCATACCGGCAGTGACGTCTTCGTAAGCCTCGGGGTCATCGGCGGGCTTGCGGCGGTTCGCCTGGGGTTTCCGATTGCCGACCCGATCATCGGTCTCGTGGTCGCGGGCTTCATCGTCGTCGCTGCGGCGCGTGTGTTCAAGGCGGCCGACGCAACGCTCGCCGATCAGGCTCGCATGCTCCCCTCGGAGATAAAGGACGCGGTTCTTGCGGTTCCCGGGGTTCTGGGCTGTCATGACGTCCGCACCAGGGGGACCGTCGCCGAGGTTCTCGTCGACCTGCACATCCAGGTCGATCCGGCGCTGAGTGTCGCCGAGGGCCACGGCATCGCCGAGGACGTCGAGCGCGCGCTGTGCGAGCGGTTCGACCAGATCGCTGACGTGATCGCGCACCTCGAGCCCCTCGATGCCTACCAGCGCGAGAAGACGGCGCGCCAGGCAAGCGAAGGGATCCTGTAGGCGTGGCGGAATCGCACCTGGAGGCCAGGGAGAGACTCAACGGGTACGGTCTGGCCGCGCTTGCAGCGCTCTGCTGGGCTACCGGAGGGCTCTCCGCAAAGTGGCTCTTCACACCTCTTGATGCCGTTACGCGGACATGGCCGTTCCCGCCGCTCGGAATCGCGATCGATCCAGCGATCCTCTCGGCTTCGCGGGCCCTGATCGCGTTCTCGATGCTGCTCGCGTACCTGCTGATCGCCCGGCGCTCGGCCCTCCGGATCACGCTTCGCGACGTGCCGTTCCTCGGTGTCTTCGGGGTCGTCGGCCTCGCCATGGTCCACTTCACGTACTTCAAGACGATCTCACTCACCAGCGTGGCCACCGCGATCTTGCTTGAGTATCTGGCGCCCGTCATCGTTCTCGTTATCGCGGTCGCACTGCTGGGGGACCGCTTCACCTGGTCGCTGCCAGCGGCGGTCGTGCTTTCGGTCTCGGGCTGCGCGTTGGTCGTGGGCGCCGTGGGAGGCACCGGCCTGGCTGTCTCACGCGAGGGATTGGCCTGGGGACTGGCGTCGGCGGTGTTCTTTGCCGGATACACGCTGATGGGCCGATGGGCGGCGCACAGGTACTCGTCATGGACGCTGCTTACGTACGGCCTGGGTGCGGCGACACTCTTTTGGTTCGTGGTTCTCGGTGGACCCGCTCCGGTGCTGCGCGCTCTCTCGGACGGCCCGACCCTCGTGGCGGTCACCTTCGTGGCGTTCGTGAGCACCGTGGTGCCGTTTGGCGCGTTCCTCAAGGCCCTGCGACACATTCGCGCCACCGAGGCTTCGGTGACGGCCACGCTCGAGCCGGTGATCGCCGCGATCGCCGCGTGGGCGCTTCTGGGCGAGCGGCTGACGGTGGTTCAGCTGCTGGGGGGAGCTCTTGTCATCGCGGCTATCTTCGTGGCGCAGATCCAGTCGCGGTCCCAGGACGATCTTCCGCCGGCGACGTAGATTCCCTCCTGGCCAGGTCCGCGATTGAGCACGTTCTCTCGAGGGAATAGTATTATGGTACGAGGTTTGCTTACGCGCGCCCTCGATCGCACCGGGGCGCTGGAGGATACATGGAACTCACGCACCGGCCTGAGCTGCGGCAGAAGGTCACCCTCTCGCCGCAGGTCTATCAAGGACTATCGATACTCGCGATGCCCATCGTGGAGTTGCTGCATCTCGTCGAGACCGAGCTTCTCGAGAATCCGGTACTTGAGGTCGAGGAGTTCGAGGACGAGCCGTCCCAGACCGAAGAGGAACGAGCCGAGGACCCCGAGGAGGAGCGCTCCTGGGACGACTGGCTCGATCAGTATGAGGACCTCGAGAACCTCGACAGTGGTGCACCCAGGGACCCGAATGCCGAGGAGGTCAATTCCGAAGACTTCGTTGGCGGCGTCCAGTCGTTCGATGACTACCTGCTGGACCAACTGGGCATGCTGGACATCTCCGACGAGGTCGACGCCGCGGCGAGAGCGATTGTCGGCACCCTTGATGACGACGGCTTCTTTGTGGGCGACTGCGCGGAGATCGCGGCCATCGCGGGGGTCGACAGGGCCGCTTGCGAGGAAGCGCTGCGGGTGGTCCAGCAGCTCGACCCGCCCGGGGTAGGCGCCCGCACAGTCGTCGAGGCGCTTCTCATCCAGGCCGAGTACCTGGGGATCACATCCGACCTGATGACCGCCATCATCACGCGGCACCTCGACGACGTTGCGGCGAATCACTTCCGCAAGATTGCGCGTGCCGAACGGGTCCAGGAGACCGACGTGCGCGATGCGGTGGAGCTTCTGCGGCAGCTCAACCCGCGCCCAGCGGGCGCGTTCTCCCCGGGTCCGGCTCCCGCGTACGTCGTGCCCGATGTCACGCTGAGGCGCTTCAACGACGAGTGGCTGATCATCCCCAACAACGAGGCGGTGCCCGTACTGCGAGTATCGCCGCGCTATCGCCAGATGCTGCGCACCCACTCCGCGGTGGATGACGAGACCCGCAAGTACCTCAAGGACAAGATCCGCTCGGCGGAGTCCTTTATGCGCAACGTCGACCGCCGCCGGGACACTGTGAGCCGGATCACCGAGATCATCCTCGGTGTGCAGTCGGAGTTCTTCGAGGACGGAAAGGGCGATCTGCGTCCGCTCCGGCTGGAGGACGTTGCGGTAGAGATCGGCGTCCACCTCAGCACCGTCAGTCGCGGGGTGACGGGCAAGTACATGGCAACACCCTACGGGCTGTTCGAACTCAAACACTTCTTCTCCGGTGGCTACAGGACGACGACCGGCATGGATATCGCGGCCACCACCGTCAAGCGCCGTATCAAGGAGATGCTTGCCGACGAAGATCCTGCCCGTCCTCTGTCGGACCAGCGGCTGGCGGACGCGCTGTCCGCTGAAGGCGTCGACGTAGCGAGGAGGACGGTGGCCAAGTACCGCGAGGAGCTTGGCATCGAGCCGTCGTGGGCGAGGAAACGCCGATGAGCACCCCTACCGAGAAACGGGCCCCCGGAGCGTCGATCACCGCGGCCAGAGCGAGTACAGTCCGCGACGTCACGATGATCGTGGTGCTCCTGGCTGTTATCACCTTCCTGCATATGTTCACGAACATGTCCGAGTCGGCCATGCCGATGCACATGCTGTACCGGCGGCTCTACTACCTGCCGATCATGTACGCGGGATTCGTCTTTGGCCGGCGTGGAGGTTTCATCACTGCAGCGGCCGCGAGTGTCGTGTTCGCGGTACATGCGCAGATCTCGCTCGGCGGACTCGTTGGAAGCAGCATCGACAATCTCTATGAGATCGTGATGTTCGTCGCCATCGGTGTCCTCTTCGGGTGGCTGCGCGACCTTGAGGAGCTCAAGACCGCCGACCTGCGGCAGGTCAGCACCCAGCTCGAGGAGGCGTATCGCAAGCTTGAGGAACGTGCCATCCAGCTGGTCAACATCCAGGACTACACGCAGTCGATCCTGCGGTCCATCACGTCGGGCGTCATCACGGTAGGGCCTGACGGATCGGTTGCAACAGCCAACCCCGCGGCCGAGCGGATGCTCGGGGAGCGGGAGGGCGACATGGTGCCGCGGCGCGTCAAGCTCCTGTTCGCTGACGACGGCGGCCTTGACGACGACGTGCTCAAGGTTCTTGAGGGACGCGTCCCCAAGCTCGTCAGGGAGATGAAGCTTGTCGCCCGTGGCGGACGGGTCCTCCACGTGCAGGTATCGACCTCGAGGATGCGCGACATCGATGGGCGGATCCTCGGAGCTGTAGTGACCCTCGAAGACGTCTCCGAGGTGAAAGCGCTCACCGATCAGCTGATCCGGGCGGACAGACTTGCGGCGATGGGCGAGCTGACCGCTGGCGTCGCGCACGAGGTGCGCAACCCGCTCGGAATCATCCGTGCCTCGGTCCAGCTCGTCGAGGACTCGGGTTGCGACCGTGACCGCGTTCTCGAAGCCACGAGCGTCATCAAGCAGGAGATCGACCGTCTCGACAAGGTCATCAAGGCGCTCCTCGACTTCGGTCGACCGAGCAAGCCTCAGATGAGGCTGGCACGAATAGCGGACGTGCTGCACGACGTTGTGCTGTTCACCCGCAGGTTCGCGGGACAGTCTGCCGTCACCATCGAGCTGTTGGATACCGCAGAGGAACTGCCGCCGGTTCGAGCGGATGCAGACCAGCTCAAACAGGTATTCGTCAACCTCATCTCAAACGCCGTCCAGGCGATGGACGAGTCGGGCGGAACCATCACTGTCCGCTCTCGGGCAGACGAGGGGTTCGTCGCGGTAACGGTCGCCGACACCGGGCCTGGAATCGAGCCCGATGAGCTCAAGAAGATATTCGATCCCTTCTACTCCACCCGCGACGAGGGTACGGGACTCGGGCTCACCATGGTGCACCGCATCCTAGACGAGCACGATGGACATATCGAGGTGGCGTCGGAGCCTGGAACGGGCACGTCGTTTACCGTCTCGCTGCCTGTCGCCCAGATGAACGAGGAGAACGAATGAGAAGGCGCATCCTGATCGCCGATGACGAAAAGAACATGCGGTGGGTTCTGTCGCAGGCCCTCGCAGGTGAGGGATACGACATCGTGGAGGCGGCAGACGGGAAAGAAGCTCTGGCGGCCATCGGCGACCAGGCACCGGACGTCATGGTTCTCGACCACCGCATGCCGGCTCCCGATGGCATGGAGGTCTTGCGCAGGATCCGCTCCAGGGGGCTGACCTTCCCGATCATCATGCTGACCGCACACGGCAACGTGACCACAGCGGTCGAGGCGATGAAGGCAGGCGCCAGCGAGTACCTGACGAAGCCGTTCGACCTTGAGGAGCTCAAGCTCAGCATCGACAAGGTGCTGAAGATGAGCGAGCTCTCGGCCGAAGTCACCAGGTTGCGTGAGGAACTCGACAAGGATTACGACGTAGAGGGTCTGGTCGCGGCCGACCCCGGGATGCTGGCAGTCCTCGAGACCGTCCATAAGGTCGCGCCCACGAGCGCGACGGTGATGATCTACGGCGAGTCCGGAACCGGCAAGGAGTTGGTCGCGCGCGCCTTGCACAGTCTGTCCGACCGCGCGAACAAGCCGTTCATCTCCGTGAGCGCGGGGGCTCTCCCCGAGACCCTTCTCGAAAGCGAGTTGTTCGGCTACGAGAAAGGCGCCTTCACGGGGGCCATGCAGGCAAAGCCCGGGCGCTTCGAGATGGCCAACGGCGGGACGATCTTCCTGGACGAGATCGGGGATATCACCCCGGGCGTTCAGGTCAAGTTGCTGCGGGTGCTTCAGGAACGCGTGTTCGAGCGTCTTGGCGGCACGCGGAGCATCGAGATCGACGTCCGGGTCGTCGCCGCAACGAACAGGGACCTGCAGCAGCTTATCGCCGATGGGACCTTCCGCGAGGACCTCTACTACCGACTCAACGTGGTTCCCGTCACGCTCCCGCCGCTGCGCCAGCGGGTACACGATATCCCGCTTTTGGTGGCACACTTCCTCGAGAAGTACAGGGCGGGGGAGAAGCGTTTCACCTCGGAGGCCATGCGCATGCTGGTCGAGTACCAGTGGCCGGGCAACGTGCGCGAACTCGAGAACACCATGGAGCGGATCGCGATCCTGTCCCACGGTGAGGAGATCGACGTGGATGATCTGCCGGCCGAGGTTCGAGCGGGAGCGGCGCTCTGCCCGCCGGGTGAACGCCGCTTCGTCCTTCCGCAGTCGGGAGTCGATCTTGAGGAGGTCGAGCTGGACTTCGTCAAGCAGGCGCTCGAGCGTGCCGGAGGAAGCGTCCCCAAGGCTGCCAAGCTGCTCGGCCTGACGACCAAGACACTCGAAGCTCGCATGTCCAAGTTCGGGTTGTAGGTCATGGTCGACGGATTCTAGGCAAAGGGTTGCACGGTCGGTCTCCTTGGCACACCGATTGCATATCGATGCGCACAAACCGGTATCGACCATTGGCTGAACATGCGGTATAGGCGCGCTGGTATTGCGGTCATGGCACGCGTGATGGGGATCATCGCCGTGTGTGTCGCGGTCGCCGCTCTCATCCTCGTCGTGAACGCCGACGCAGGTCTTGAGGGTTCGACCGGAACTGCGCGATACGGCTGGCTCGCCCCGCTGGTCGCAGCATCGGTCATCGGCGTCGTTGCGTGGCTGTTGCTCGGCGAGAGCTCCGATCACGACGACCAGCCGCCATCGCCATCGCAAACCTCCGTATGTCCCGAGTGCGGCAGGAGCGTGCTGAAGCAATGGAGGATGTGTCCGTACTGCGGGGAGATGCTCGAAGACTCGACAGTCACACACTCTTCACCCGTAGATTCCTGATCCGACCCAAGGAGGGTTCGATGGCAGCTCCCATCACGAGCAGATTCACGACCACCGGCATGCACTGCCATTCGTGTTCGATGCTCATACAGATGAGTGTCGGTGACCTTCCGGGCGTCGCCGATGTAAGCGCCGATCCGGCCGGTGCCGTCACCGTTGTCACGTACGATCCGGACCTCGTCTCGCCCGACGACATCGTGGCCGAGATCATCAAGGCCGGGTATGGTGCGGAGCTTGCCGAGTAGACTCACGGCGCGTTGTGTTCGTGGAGTGGACAAAATACCCCCCTGGGGTATAATTGCAGAGTGAATCGCGAGGCCGCGGCGCGGCCTCTCTGCATGAACCGGTCCGAACGCGCGGGTGCGCGGAGAGTGAGTGAGTCGTGGTGGACGGAAGCATCGGGTATGCGAGCGCCTTCGTGGGCGGACTGTTGTCGTTCCTTGCGCCGTGCGTGCTGCCACTCATCCCCGGATACCTCTCATTCATGACCGGGCTCACCAACGCCGAGCTCAGGAACGGGGAGTCGGGGCTCCGCGCCGTGCTCATCCCCAGTCTGCTGTTCGTGTCGGGGTTCTCCGCCGTCTTCATCCTTATCGGTGCCGCCGCCGGATTCGCGAGCGACGCGCTCCGTCCGTTCATGATCGCGTACGCGCGTCCGCTTACGCTGGCCTCGGGCGTGTTCGTGGCAGCGGTCGGCGTGCTCCTGCTCGGCATCATCAAGGTGCCCTGGCTCTATCAGGAGGCCCGTTTCGAGATGAGTGGCGCTCGTCGATTCGGGCGGGGCGCGGCGTTCGTGATGGGCCTGGCCTTCGGGTTCGGTTGGACCCCGTGCGTGGGTCCGATCCTTGCGGTCATCCTTGGCATGGCGGCCCGTTCGGGCAACGTTCTTATGGCCGCGTCGATGCTCGCCGTCTACTCGCTCGGCCTTGCGCTCCCATTCCTGTTGACAGCGTTGTTCTTCGGGAAGCTCACCAGCACGCTCAAGTGGTTCAGCCGGAACTCGCTCACTATCAGCCGGGTCGCCGGAGGGCTGCTCGTCGTCATGGGTGTGCTGATGGCCACGGATCAGCTCGGACGCCTGTCTTCGTTCCTCATCAAGGCGTTTCCCTTCCTCTCGACTCTGGGATAGACGCGGTTACGCGTGACGCGAGTGCACGACCTGGTCTACGATGGCCCCCGGGGAGAGTCCTTAGAGAGCCAGGGGTGACATGCCGTCGCGCCACCTTTCATCCGTGAGTCTTGCGACCAGGTACACGGTTCTCGCGACCATCGTCATCATCATCACGACGGTGCTCTTGGGGGTGTCCGCCGCGGCCGGCGTGTACCAGATGGCGACGGCGGAGCAGTCGGCTCGTCAGCGCGCCTATCGCGAGATCGTCGGCCGCGAGGTGACCGCCAGGCTACAGGCGTCGTTCCGCGTGCTGCTCACCCTGAGTGAGCACGACGTCCTGGCCACATCGGATCCCGTTGTGGTACGCAGAGCGCTGACGGCCGCGATGGTGGACAACGCCGGTTACCTCCAGCGCATCGCGCTCGTGGAAGCCAGCGGAACGGTTGTCTCGGCCTACCCCTCGAATGACGACCTCACCGCGAACATGGTGCAAGCGTTGGTGCAGGCCTCGACCTCCGAGAAGAGCGTGTTCGTATGGCAGCCGGCACCTGGTGACGTACACCATGATCTGCTGTGGGTCGTTGTTCCCGCTCCAACACCGGAGGGTGGCGCCAAGCGCTATCTTGCGGGCGAGGTGCGGACCGAGGCTCTGTCGACCATGCTGGAGCAGGTCTCCGAGACCGACAGAAGCCCGACCGTGTACATCACTGACAAGACGGGTGTAGTGGAGTTCTCGGCCGGCAGCACCATGGCGATCGCGGCCGCGGGCGAGGCAGAGATGACCGAGGCCGCCGATGGATCGAGCGGATCGATCCGGCTGTCAGACCAGGCGGGCGGCACGTATCGGGGGGTCTACTCGGACATACTCGAGCTTCCCGGACTGGGGTGGCGAGTCGTCGTGCTCGAGACCGCCGACGTGCCCGTTCGCGAGACGCTTCGCGCGCTCATGCCCGCGTGGATCGCATGGATCTTCCTGGTCGTGCTCTGCATCGGTATCGCAGTGGTTGCCTTCACCTGGCTTGCCCGTCCGTTGCGCACGCTTGAAACACGCGCGCGAGCAGCGGCGGCAGGGGCGATGCTCGAACCGATCGCCGTGGACCGCGGCGATGAAGTGGGGCGGCTGCTCGAGTCGTTCAACCTCATCACTATGCGGCTCAATCGCATGCACGACGTCTCTCAGATACTTGCGCGGTCGTCCGATAGCGACGAGGTGCTGGACGGCATAGTCGCCTCTATGGCGCACATGCTGGGCGCATCCGATGTCGACATCGTCCTTCTGGATGATTCACGCATGCACGCCACGATCGTTCGCGCGATCGGATCGCTTGAGGGGCGGACCGACCTGGAGGTACCGGTCGAGGGGTCGGATTGGCTACGCGAGACGCTCCGGTCTGGCGACGCCGAGGTCTTCGCCCGGGCTCCCGCCGAGGATGCGCTCATGGCGCTCCACGCATCGGTAGGGAAGTCCTGCTGCGGTCTGGCCGTCCCACTCGTCAAGGGATCCGACGTGCTTGGCATCGTCGCCATCGTGTTCGATCGTCAGCGATCGTTCACGCACGCGGAGGTGGAGCTTGCGCGATCATTTGCCGCGCAGGCCTCGGTCGCGCTCGACAATGCCCGGCTGTTCGACGAGGAGCGACGCTCCCGGCGAGAGGCCGAGGTCCTCAGACGTGTCGCTGAGTCGCTCACGGCGGTAGCCGACGTGCGGGAGGCGCTGTCGTCGGCCGCGTCGATCGAGGCCGAGCTTCTGGGAATGGATGTGTGGTTCGTGGCACTGGTCGATCCGGAACTCTACGGAGTCGGTCCGGCTTCGGACAGCGCTGTCGAGACGCGCTGGCTCCAAGAGTGGGAACGCGTATATCCCGAGACCGTGACGGAGGGTCTGCGACTGCCGCCGGTGTGGATGCGCTCCGATTCCGGGAACCGGGGTCTTGACGCGTGCGTGCGGGAACTCAAAGCGCAGGCCGCGCTCCTGACGCCGTTGTTCCGGGGCGAGACATTTGCCGGCTTGCTCATCCTTGGCTCGGCGGAGGGCAGGACGGGCCCGACGCGGCGTCAGGTGTCATTAGCGGACACGATCGGAAAGGAAGCGGGCCTGGCACTTGAGAATGCGTACCTGTTCGAGCAGGCAAGAAACCGCGCGGACAACCTGGAGACGGTGTTTAGGATCTCGCAGGCCGTCAGCTCATCGCTGGAGAGCAAGGTCGTACTCAGCCGGGTCCTCGACGTGGTGCAGAAGATCTTCTCGGCTGATGCCGTCATGCTCATGACGTACGATCGCGATCGCAAGTCGATCACAGTGCCTATGGCGCGCGGACTCCTCGCCAGGGAAATGCTGGAGATGGAGTTCCAGCCGGGAGAGGACATCCCGGGTCGCGTGTTCGAGAGCAAGGAACCCGAGCGGCTGGATGAACTGGAATGTGAGACGACGCAGCTTGCACGGGCAGCCACGTCGCAGGGCTTGCACTCGGCTATGGTCACGCCACTTCTCGCCAGGGGGCGCTCCATCGGTGTTCTCGCAACCCTCTCAAAGACCGCGGCTGCGTTCACCGATGACGACACCGAGCTCCTGCGGACGTTTGCCTCGCAAGGCGCTCTGGCGATAGACACAGCCAACCTCTTCAGTCGCGAGCATCACGTGGCGACCGTGCTCCAGGAGAGCATCCTGCCCACCAGGCTACCCCAGATACCCGGTCTGGACGCCAGCAGCGTGTACGTTCCTGCGGGATCCGAGGCCGAGATCGGTGGCGACTACTACGATGTGTTCCTCGCGCCAGACGGACGTCTGGCGGTGGCGATGGGTGACGTGTGCGGCAAGGGCGTCGAAGCTGCGACCAAGACATCGATGATCAAGTACTCGATCCGGGGCATGGTGGCCGCGGGACTCGGTCCGGCTCGCGTGCTCGAGGAACTCAACACGATGATCGTCGATTCCGAAGATCCAGCGAATATCGTCACGATGTGGCTCGCGTTCCTCGACATCGATACGGGTGGACTCGTGTGGGCCAACGGAGGGCATCCACCGGCACTTCTACTGCATCCGGAGACAGGAGAGATCACCAGGCTGGGAACCACCGGTGCTCTGCTTGGCGCGGTGGGCCTGGCGCACTACTCGGAAGAATCCACCGTCGTCGGTCCCGGCGGCGTGCTCCTGCTGTTCACGGACGGTGTGACAGAGGCGCGGAACGAGGGTCGTTTCTTTGGAGAGGGTCGGGTCAGGCGGGCGTTGCGGTCCGGTGGCAGTGCGGCGGTCGTGACGCAGCGGCTGCTGTCGCTGGTCCAACGATTTGCGGCGGGAGATCTACGCGATGACGCGGCTATCCTCACGCTCGTGAGGCTCGGCGAAAAGACGCATGTTTCGCACCAGTAAGCACCGGGAAATGAAACCGCTAGACAAGGATAGGTAGCACCGAGGAGTGCTCGTGAATCTAGATCTGGAATACGCGAACGAATCGCGCGTATGCGTCGTGCGCATGACGGGCGAACTTGACATAGGCACGGTGCCCCAGGTCCGAGAGGCTCTGATGGGCGCTCTCGAGCGGGGCTGCGGGAGCATCGTGCTCGATCTGAGCCGGGTCGCGTATGTTGACAGCTCGGCCTTCAGTCTGCTCGTATGGCTCGACAGGGAGCTGCAGCCCCTGGGGGGCAAGCTGGTCTTAGCGGGCGCAGGCGGCAATGTCAGCAGGATGCTTGAGCTTTCCGGCCTGATCGGAGCAGCTCCGAGTATAGCCGCCGCCCCAAGCGTGACCGAAGCCGTGAGCGGCCTCGATCTGGGCGCAACACCCACTCCGTCGTTGTGGAGCGAGCGCATGGTCCTCTCCGCGAACCCGGCCTCTCTGGCCGACATCCGGGCTCGCGTCGTGGCTCTTCTGGAGCCGCTGCAGATTCCGGAGTCCGCCCTGTTCGACGTGCGTGTGGCTGTTGGTGAGGCCCTCGCGAACGCGATCCGGCACGGGTCCCCCGGTGGTTCGAATGACATCGTGACCATCCAGGTCGATGCGCATCAGGACAGAGTCGTGATCGTGGTGAGTGACAGCGGCTGCGGGTTTGATGGGTGCGCGGTCGGCAGCGACGACCTCTACGCATCCTCCGGCAGGGGGGTCATGTTCATGAGGGCGCTCATGGACCGTGTCGAGTTCAAGACCGGCACGGATGGCGGTACATCCGTGACGCTCGTAAAGCACATCGCTCCGCACGCTCGCTAGAAGTGTGCCACCCTGAGGGCAAACGGGTATCCTTGTGTGGGGAGGAGCCGGCGCAGTGCGCCGCTTAGGACCGCGAGGCTTCCTGCAGAGGAGTCATGATGGAGCTGCTTGACGCATTGCGGAACAGACACTCGATCCGCGTGTACACGGGCGAGCCTGTAGACAGAGCCACCATCGAGGACGTCATCGATGCGGCCACGATGGCTCCGTCCAGCTTCAACTCGCAGCCGTGGCATTTCCATGTGGCAACCGGGGACGCCCGTCAGCGTGCGGGCGAGGTCATGGCTATGACCACCCAGTACCTGCAAGAATACGTTGACGGACTCAGCCCCGAAAGGCTCGACCATGTCGCCCAGTTCTACGCAAACCTGGGCAACGCTCCTGTCATCATCGCCGTCTCGGTTCAGATCATGAACGACCCCGACATGGACTACAACGCCACCATCGCTGCGGGCGCGGCCATCGAGAACCTGCTCCTGCGGGCGACCGACAAGGGCCTGGGAGCCTGCAGCATCACCGTTCCTCACTGGCTCGTCGACCGGCTCATGGAGGTCTTCGAGATCCCCAAGGGTCGCAGGATGGGCTCGCTCGTCCTGCTGGGCAAGCCCGCCGAAACGCCTGTAAGCACGGAGCGTCGGCACGACGTGGTGACATTCCTCGAGTGAGCTCGCTTCGCGCAGTCTTCTTCGACGTCGGCAACACGCTGCTGTTTCCATATCCGAGCGTGCCCGAGGTCTGTCGCCAGATCCTCCTCGAGGCCGGACACGTTCACGATCTCTCGGCGATCGATGCGCTGATGCCGCTTGTCGATGAGTACTACGAGGATCGCTACCGTGCCGACGATACGTTCTGGACGAACGAGGAAGAGACCTCTTCGGTGTGGGTGGGAATGTACTCGGTTCTCTGCCGCCAGCTGGGGATCGAGAAAGAGGCGTCAACGATCGCCAGGCGTGTGTACGACGAGTTTGGCCGGGCTGATCGATGGAAGGTCCACGATGACGTTGAACCGGCCATGCGACGTCTCAAAGCGCGGGGACTTGCCCTTGGCGTGATCTCGAACTGGGACGGCCGCCTTGTCGGCCTGCTCGACGGTCTAGGACTGGGTAAACTGCTCGACACCGTGGTCTCCTCCGCCGATGTCGGGCTACGTAAGCCGGATCCCAGGATATTCGAACTGGCCTGTGAAAGACTTGGCGTCGGGCCGGAGGATGCCGCACACGTGGGCGATCACCCCTACGCGGATGTCCTGGGTGCCCAGACTGCTGGTATGCTCGCCGTGCTGGTCTCAAGGTTCGATGACGGTGTTCCGGCGCCGCACCAGACCCCGATACGTGATTTCACACGGATCGAGTCCGCTCTGGGACTCGAGTAGAGGAGGATCGATGGCCTTCAGGGATCTGCGCGAGTACATCGCGCTGCTCGAGAGCAAGGGACAGCTCCGTCGCATCACTGCCGAGGTCGACCCTCGGTTGGAGATCGGCGAGATCGCCGATCGGGTGAGCAAGGCCGTCGGTCCTGCGCTGGTGTTCGAGAACCCGGTCGACCGTGCCACAGGTCGCCGCTACGCCACTCCGGTAGCAATCAACCTCATGGGAAGCTACGACCGGATGGCGTGGGCGCTCGGAGTCGACGCCCGGACAGGGACGTGGCGAGACTTGGACGCCAAGGTGCAGCAGCTGATGGACTTGCTGCCGCTGGACGCCCCGGCCTCAGTAATGGACAAGCTGGGAATCGCGAAGAACCTGGCAGGACTGGCCGGTTCGGGCGCCAAGACGGTCAGAAAGGCACCGGTGCAGGACGTCGTCCTGCGCGGGGACGATGTGGACCTGGGCTCGCTTCCTGTTCTCACGACGTGGCCGCAGGACGGCGGACCGTTCGTGACGCTGCCGCTTGTCGTTACGAGCGACCCCAAGGGCAAGCTCAACCTCGGCATGTACCGGCTGCAGGTGTATGACCGCAACACGACCGGTCTGCACATCCACGAGCATCATGACGGCGCGAAGAACCTGCGCGCCTGGAAGGCTGCAGGAGTCTCGCGCGTTCCGGTTTCGGTGGCGCTCGGGTCGGATCCGGTCACCATCTTCTCGGCCACGGCCCCCGTGCCGCCGATCATCGACGAGTATCTGTTCTCGGGGATCTTGCGCGGAGAGAGCGTTGAGGTCGTCAAGTGCGTGACGAACGATCTTCTGGTGCCAGCGCATGCGGAGATCGTGCTCGAGGGCTGGTGCGACGTCGACGAGACCCGATGGGAAGGCCCGTTCGGCGACCACACGGGGTACTACTCGCTTGCGGATGACTTCCCGGTGTTCCATGTCGAGGCGATCACGATGCGTCGTGACGCCATCTATCCGACGACCATCGTGGGACGCCCGCCCATGGAGGACTGCTACATGGCCAAGGCCACGGAGCGGATCTTCCTGCCGGTCATCAAGGCCATGATGCCCGAGGTGATCGACTACGATCTGCCGCTGGAGGGGGTCTTCCACAACTGTGCGATCTTCCAGATCAAGAAGGAGTTCGCCGGCCAGGCATTCCGCGTGATGAACTTCGCCTGGTCGATGGGTCAGATGATGTTCACCAAGTTCGTCATCGTGGTCGACGAGGACGTTGACTGCCACGACTACTCGCAGGTCGCATGGCGGTGCTTCAACAACGTCGACCCAAGCCGCGACGTGCTCATCAGCAAGGGACCCCTTGACCGGCTCGATCACAGCAGCAACTACGAGAGCTTCGGCTTCAAGATGGGCATCGACGCGACACGGCCGATCGCCAACGAGGGTCACGAACGGGAGTGGCCCGAGGCGCTAGAGATGTCGCCCGAAGTGAAGGCCCGTGTGGACGAGTTGTGGGGGAGTCTCGGCCTGTGAGCAAGGTAGCCGAGAAGTCCAAGGTCTTCCTTGAACTGGTCAAATTCGAGCACTCCATCTTCGCGTTGCCGTATGCCTATATCGGAGCCCTCTACGGCGCAAAGATCGCGCGCGAGATCGTGACCGCGTCGCCCGGCGTCGAGGTGCAGAACCCGTGGTTGGTGGTCCTGAGTCTCGACGGACCGGGTTGGCCATCGTGGTCAGCGATCGTCTGGATCACCGTTGTCATGGTTGGCGCCCGCGCGTTCGCGTTCGTCGTTAACCGGGCGGTCGACAAGGAGATCGATGCGCGCAATCCCCGCACCGCCGGGCGCGCAATCCCCGCAGGCCTGATCAAGGCCTGGGAGCTGTGGGTCTTCTCGGCGGTGATGCTCGGGGCGTACCTGTTCGGTGTGTGGCAGTTACACCCGGTCACCAGGTGGCTGTGGCCGATCCCGCTGGCGGCGTTCGTCATCTACCCGTACCTCAAGCGCGTCACGCCGTTGTGTCACTACTGGTTGGGCCTCTGCCTCGGTCTGGCGCCCGTAGGCGGCTGGGTCGCAGTGGGTGGTCCCATCTCGGATGCGGCACCATGGGTTTTCGGTACCGCGGTGATGCTGTGGACCGCCGGCTTCGACATCATCTACGCCACGCAGGACATCGAGTGCGACATCCGAGATGGTTTGCACTCCATGCCTGTGGACTTCGGCGTGAGGCGTGCGCTGACACAGGCACGGCTCACGCACGTGTCGACCGTCGTGCTACTCCTCCTCGGAGGCGCATTGGCGGGTGCAGGATGGCCGTGGTACGCCGCAGTGGCCGTGGCCGCAGTCTTGCTTGGGTATGAGAACAGCATCGTCAAGCCGGACGATCTGTCCCGTGTCAACGCGGCGTTCTTCACCGTCAACGGCATCATCGCCGTCGTGGTATTCGCAGGGGCGCTGGCCGACCGCCTGTTAGGAGGGCTCTGACATGAGCTCATATGTCGTTGTCATCACCGGTGCGTCGGGGTCGGTCTACGGCATGCGCGCCGTGGAGCAGCTGCTGTCCGCGGGTCATTCCGTCGCGCTTGTGGTCACTCCGACCGGCGCCGAGGTAATGGCGTACGAGTTGGGCTTTCGGCTGCCGACCACCGGAGCGCGAGAAGCGGTCCTACGGTTCCTCGAGATGGGACCGGACGTTGCCCTGCGCGTTGCCGCCGACGGCGACCTGTTCGATGCGGCCGCAAGTGGATCGAGTCCTGTGGACGGCGTTGTCGTGATCCCCGCGTCCATGGGGTTCATCGGTTCGGTCGCGGCAGGGCTGGCGAGCGACCTGGCCGAGCGCGCCGCCGACGTTGCGCTCAAGGAGCGACGCCCGCTCGTACTTGTGCCCCGGGAGACGCCGCTCAATCTGATCCACCTCAAGAATCTGACCAGACTCGCGGAAGCGGGCGCCGTCATAGCGCCGGCCATGCCGGCCTTCTACCATCGTCCCGAGACCCTGGATGACCAGGTCAACTTCGTCGTGGGGAAGATTCTCGACGTACTCGGCGTAAACCATGACCTCTACCAGAGGTGGAGGGAATAGCGACACGGCTTGACGTGGTACGTCCAGCAGGAGCAGAATCATCCCGTAACAGGGTCTCCATCACACCAGAGTCGTAGCAGAAGTCGTAGAAGAAGGAGAACGTCATGACCCTCGCGCAGGCGCGAAAGCGCTATCCGTTGGTTCCCCGTGAGATCGTCAAGTGGGCCGTTGAGAATATCTCCGACCCGAGTGATCTTGAGCGCGGACTCCATCGCCTCGAGCAGGCCAAACGCATCCAGGTGAAGTACGGCGTCTAACCCCTTCGGCGCCGGTTCTCCCTCGGCGCGCGCGGTACGCACGAAGAGCCCCCACCTCTCGTGTACCCCCACGCCGCGTGCGCCCGCTGAGCAGCCGTAACGGCGACTCGGCGGCAACGGAAGGACCCGACCGCTACGGCGGTCGGGTCCTCTTCATTGCTGGAGGCGACGCCCGGATTCGAACCGGGGATAAAGGCTTTGCAGGCCTCTGCCTTGCCACTTGGCGACGTCGCCGTATGGGGGTGTACCCCTCTTTCAATACAGAAGGCCGGCCCCGACGGGCTTCCGATGAGCCTCGGACCGACCTTCCGGAGAGTGCGATGGAGCGGACGACGGGATTCGAACCCGCGACCCCAACCTTGGCAAGGTTGTGCTCTACCAACTGAGCCACGTCCGCGCGCAAGGGGTAGTCTACCAACGGGGTAGCGGGGGTGCAAGGGCGAATATCCGACGCCTGTGATTGGGGTCTAGCGTAGTCAGGCGAGACTGCTACAATAGTCGTCGCTGTTCCAAGGGACAGTCGAACGGGCGCTTAGCTCAGGGGGAGAGCACTTCCTTGACGCGGAAGGGGTCGTAGGTTCAAATCCTACAGCGCCCACCAGAATCAGTACCCCGTCACCGGGATTTTGGTGGCGGGGTTTCTTTCTTCAGGACTTCGTCGCTCCCGGGATCCCGAATCATCACATGCGCCGCGGCGCCGCGGCGCACCCGCGCCGGATGAGCGCATTAGCGGCTGGCTGGATATACTGATATGACGTCGCGATCCGGGAGGTAAACGTGGTTCGTTCATTCAGAGCATGTCTCGTCGCCACATGTGTGATCGTCGCAGTCGCTTTGATGCCCGCGCCGGCGTTTGCCGCCGAGTGGCCCGCCGGGAGTATCCGCGTGGCCCTAGACGCGCAGCGGATCGCGGGGCCGGACCGCTACGCCACGGCCGTTGCGACCGCACGGCATGGGTTCCCTGCGTGGACCGGCGTCACGCACGTCGTGATCGCCTCGGGCGAGACCCGGTCGGCCGCCGACGCGC
>JBASNZ010000121.1:0-13015 GCA_049657775.1 Coriobacteriia bacterium
CAGTGGCTGCACATCGCCCCCGTGTGCCCATCGTCGCCGTCACCCCCGACGCGCGCGTGGCCAGACGCCTGGCGCTGGTGTGGGGCGTCACCCCGATCGTGGTCCCGCAACACGGCACCATCGACGAAATGCTTTCGCAGGCGGTCGCCGCTGTACGCGAGGCCGGCTATGCCGCGGCGGGTCAGATGGTCGCCCTCACCGCTGGTGTCGCTGTGGGCGTTCCTGGCACCACTAATCTGGTGCAGATAACGCGTGCGTAACGCACCTTGAATGATCCGCCCGAGCGCCAGTGTGGGCCTGGTCATCTACCCCGATCAGAGTCCGCCACCCCTCCACCTCGACTTGAGGTCTAGTCTGCACACGCCCGATTTCGTGCTATCATGTGCGTGAGCGCGGATCAAGCCGCTGCTCGATCCGCCAGCCTACACGCAGCACGAAATCGGAACCATGACCGCAGCGCGCAGGACGAAGAACGGGGCTCGAGCGGACGCCCGACGGACCTCCTCCACGAGGAAGGCCCCGACGCGGGCGTCGCGTCGCGCACTCGCACCCAAGCGCAACAGCGCCAAGCGCGCACCAGCACGACGCCAGCGCACCGATCACCGCGCGGTCACCCTCATCCTCATCGCCTCTGTCATGTTTGCGGCCTGGGCGCTCTATCCCGTGATCCGGCTGCAGTATCAGCAGCAGCGTGAGAAGGCCACGCTCGAGCAGGAGCTCGCCAGCCTTCAGGCACGCAACGCCACCCTCCGCTCCCAGGTCGACCGCCTCAAGACGCCCGAGGGGGTCGAGGAGGTCGCTCGTGAGAGCCTGGGGCTGGTCAAGGAGGGCGAGCAGATGTACGTCGTGACAGACGGCGAGCCCACACGCGCGCCCGCGCCGGATGTCTCTGCCGAGACCCGCAGCATCACCACGTCGGAGGCCACGGTCTGGACCGAGGTACTCGACATCCTCTTCGGCGTGAAGTGATGGACCCCGACGAACGATCCGTCACCCGCCAGATCGGCCGCTCTCCGCGCCAGCCCTGGCGCGTCTCGGTGAGGTGCGCTCACGGCTTCCCGCAGGTGATCACCACACCGTCGCGTCTTGCCTCGGGGGAGCCCTTCCCCACGCTCCACTACCTCACGTGCCCGGATCTGGTGGAGGCGGTCTCGGCGCTGGAGTCCGACGGTCAGATCGAGGCATGGGCACACCTGCTTGCGACCGTACCCGAGTATGCCACGAGCATGCGCCTGGCCGACGCCGCGTATCGCGCGGCCCGGACGATCGAGAGTGGCGGCACCGACGCGTGCGAGGGTGTGGGCATCGCGGGACAGCGGGACCCGCTCGGCACAAAATGCCTCCACGCCCACGTAGCCGCGGCGCTTGCGGGCATAAACGACCCTATCGGCCTGACGGTGCTCGACATCATCGGGTCAGAGTGCGACAACGCGCGCTGCGCGGAAGGAGACCCGGACTTGTGAGCCAGTCCCGGCGGCTTGCCGCTATCGACATCGGCACCGTGACCACCCGTCTGCTCGTGGCCGACGTCCTCGATTGCGACGTGACCGAGGTCGCGCGCTGTTCCACCATCACGCACCTTGGTGACGGCTGGACCGGCACCGGTCGGCTTGCCGACGCCTCGATCGAGCGCGTGGCTACCACCGTAGCCGAGTTCGTCGTCGAGGCGCGCTCGCTTGGCGCCGTCGAGATCTTCGGTGTTGCCACGAGCGCGTCCAGAGATGCCGAGAACGGCACGGAGTTCTTGGACCGCCTCGAGGCCGTAGGCATGCGTCCCGAGATCATCACCGGAGCGAGAGAGGCGGCGCTCTCGTTCACGGGCGCCACGTTCGACCTGGGTGGCGAGGGTACGCTCGTGGTGGACGTGGGTGGCGGCTCGACCGAGCTGGTGCTGGGCTCGCGCGGCGCCGACGGCGCGGTGGACATCGAGTCCGCCCGTTCCATCGACGTGGGGTCCAAGCGCATCACCGAGCTGTTCCTGGCAAGCGACCCGCCCTCGCACCTCGAACTCGACGCGGCGAGGGCGTTCATCACCGACGAACTGCGACCCTACTTCGACGGCCTGCGTTCGCGCCCGCGCCGGATGATAGCCGTCGCCGGCACGGCCACGTCCATCGCTGCCATCGACATGGCGCTCGACCCGTACGATTCCTCGCGCGTGCATGGTTACCGTCTTGGCGGCCACGCCATCGCCGACGTCCGCGAGGAGCTGAGCGCGATGACGCTGGAGCGCCGCAGGCAGGTGCCGGGTCTGGAACCGGCGCGTGCAGGCGTGATCGTCGCGGGCGCCCTCATCTTAGAGACGGCGCTGGCGCTGGCCAGCCTCGATTCGACGCTCGTGAGCGAGCACGATATCCTCTACGGCATGGTCCTCGAGCGGTATGCCGGCACCTGTTCGGTACCGGCCAAGGAGTGATGGGCCGACCGTCACGACGACACGCGTGACGCTCGGAGAGTGGATTCGGCGGCGTATCCGAATTGGCACAGGAGGGGGACTTAAAATCCTCTGGCCGAAAGGCCGTGTGGGTTCGACTCCCACCGCCGCTACCAGATACCTCAAGACGGGCGACCGTCTGGCATACTACGTACAGGTTCGGTTCGCTCGCGCAGGCAGAGTGCCATCGCGCGAGCGAGTACGCCGGAGAGGCGAATGAGGGAGGTCCGGTCGCGTGTCGCATGAGGAGGCATCCCGCCTCTACCAGGCATTTGTCGACCAGGACCCCGCATCCGCGATCCAGGTGGTCGAGCGCGTCCGTTCATCGGGAGTAGCGCAGGCGCAGCTCTTTGACTCGCTCTACGTCCCCGCGATGTCGCTCCTTGGCGGCGCGTGGGCGGCCGGCGAGATCGACGAGATCACGTTCACGCAGGCCGCCGTGGTAGCCGAGCAGATCGCGTCGTTCGTGATGCCGCCCGTAGCGCGCCCCGACACCGGCGTGACGCTGGTCATCGGAACGATGCACCGCGACCGCCACACCGTGATGAAGGACATCGTGGCCGCCGCGCTCAAAGAGGCCGGCTATCGCGTGAACGACCTTGGCGCCGACGTGCGTCCGGCGGACTTCCTCGAGCGCGTGGAGGAAACCGGTGCCCGCATCGTGCTGGTGTTCGCCGAGCTCATGGCGTCTGCCCGCTCCGTCCTGCGCGTGCGAGAGATGCTCCAGAGCCAGGGGCACGACGATGTCGTCATCTTGGTGGCGGGCGGTCCGTTCGCCGCCGATGCCGCGCTTGCGCGGGCAGTCGGCGCCAACGGCGTCATCGCCAGTGCCGAGAGCGCACTCAAGGTGCTCGGGCGCGTGCGCGAGGACGTCTTGGGTGGAGGCGCCTCGTGAGCCGTCACCGCTCCCAGCAGGTCATCATCGCCGAGGGACTCGCCCGCGGCGGTCAGGTCTCGGCGGCGGTCGCGGCATGCTACGACGCGCTCGCCATCGACGACAAGGACGCGTTCGTTCACACCCTCATCGCCGAGCTCGTGCTTGACGGCGACTTCTACGACGAGGCGATCGCTGCGGCAACGCAGGCCATCGAGATCGACCCCGACTGCAGCCCCGCGTACCTGGCGCTCGGTCTTGCGTACGACCGCCGCGGTGGCATGTGGGACCAGTCGGTACTCGTGTGGCACGAACTTGCCGAGGTCGCCCCCGACCTTGTGACCGCGCACGTCCAGCTTGGCGAGGCGTTCGCCGCGGCGGCCTTTGAAGAAGAGGCCGTGGACAGCTGGAGGCGAGCGCTCGAGCTTGATCCCAAAGAGGCGCGCGCGCACTACAACCTGGCGGTTGCCGCGCTCAAGCGCGAGGGCATGGCCACCGCGCTCCCGGCGTTCCGCACCGCCGGCGAACTGGACCCCAGCCAGGACGAGCTCTTTTTCGCCCTCGTGGGCCTGTCCGATGACGACATCGACATCGACCCCGCCAAGGTCAAGCCCAACCGCGAGGCCAGGCTCTTCTCGGCATCGATGCTGGCGCGCCAGGAGGACTTCTTCGGGGCGAGCGACCTTGTCCGGCTCATCTTGGACGAGAACCCTGACGACCCCGACGCGCTCGCGCTGGCGGCGTTCACGTACCTCAAGCAGGAGGCCGCCAACGAGGCTATGGCGTGTGCGCTGCGTGCGCTCACCTTCTCGCCCGAGCTGCCCACCGCGCTCTACACGCTCGGCGTGGTGTACTCGCGCTGGCCGAGCCTGTCCAAGCACGCTGCGCGCGTCTTTGTGGCGCTTGCCAATGTCGCCCCGCAGCACTCGCTCACGCACGTGCTCCTGGCCGAGTCACTCCTGGGGCTGCAGCGCTACAGCCAGGCCAAGAAGGCGTACCGCACGGCGATCCGGCTGGACCCGGCGTGCGTTCGCGCTCGGTTCGGGCTGGCTGCGGTGCACCTTACCGAGGGCGGTTACGCGGGCGCGCAGTGGGAGATGCGCCGTGCGGCCTACTACGACACCAAGCGCCAACGGCTGTTCTGGCGCCTGTACGACGAGTACGCCGAAGGGGGTGACGCGTAATGGCCGAGCCGCGCAAGCGTGCCGCGAAGCCCAAGGCCGCTCCGGGGCCCGTGAAGGCGCCGGTGGAGCAGGTCCCGGCGCGCAACCCCGACTTCCCGATCGGCGTGGACTACTACCCGCTCGACGCCGAGCGTCGGTCCTTTGACGAGTGGTACACAGGCGACATCGACGGCGACTTCGCCGCCATGGCCGACGCGCGCGTCTTCTTAGTGCGCGTCTTCGTCTCGTGGAAGTGTCTTGAGCCGCAGGTGGGGCAGTACGACGAAGAGTTGATGGAGCGCCTGGAAGAGCTGGTCGAGGCCGCCAAGAAGCATGACCTCAAGCTCATCGTGTGCTTCTTCGCCGATGACCGTCTCGCCGAGCTCTGCGACGTGCCGTGGGGCAAGCACCGCGACCCGCGCACGGACGACTACCTCATCGCCCGCGAGATCTCGCTTGTGCAAAAGATCGTCAACCGCTATCGCGCCGAGGCCGCCGTGTACGCCTGGGACCTCGCCAACGAGGCGTTCTGCACGGGATTCCGGTCGGAGGACGCGTTCGAGAAGTGGGTCATCGCGATTCGCGAGGGAATCCGCGAGGTGGACCCCGAGCGCCCCATCCTGCTTGGCGTCGATCCCGAGACACTCCTGCGCGAGACGGGCGTGGACCCGCGCCCGGCCATCGACTTCTCCGAGGCGGCTACGAGCCATCTCACCGCACCGTACCGCGCGTACGCGGCCGAGGGGCCGATCACGTCCGGTCCCGCCACGTACGTGGACGGCTTCCTGCTTCGCGCCGCGCTCCGCGACCTTCCGGTCACCGTGGACGGCATCGGCGTGCACGCGCTCGAGTTCTCGCCCGCCGAGGAAGCGGCATACGTGCGCAACGTTCTGTACTCGGCGCTTATGAATCGCGCGAGCGGCGTCATGCTCAGGCGCTGGCGCGATCTGGAGACCGAGAAGCGCGAGCCGTACTTCCGCGACCCCTTCGAGGTGCTCGTCGGCGTGGTGGACGTGGCCGGGGAGGGCAAGCCGGTGCTTGCCGAGGTGCGCTCATTCGCCCGCGTGGCTGCCCGCATCGACCCCCGCCGCTACGCGCTCGCGCCTGAGCGCGCGGCCGTCATCATCCCCGCCGAACGCTACGAGCTGCTGCCATCGCTCGCCGGTCTGTACGACCCGCGCTCCTGCCTGCAGGCCTACATCGCCGCCAAAGAGGCGCACGTCCCGGTTGCCGTCGCCCGCGAAGGCGACCCTCTGGGCGCCTACCACGCGCTCTACATCCCGTCGGCCGCCAAGCTCTCGGCGTCGATGTGGAAGGACCTCGCGTCGTTCGTGCAAAGCGGTGGCTCGGTGGTCGTAAGCTACGGCGGCGGCGACGCCGATCCGGCCGTTCGCGAGATCTTCGGCATCGAGTTCCTGGGCGATCACGGCCCGCGCGGTATCGTGTCGTGTCGTGTGGCGCAGCCGGGCATCCTGGGTGACATCCGCTCGTTCGACGCGCGAATGACGCTGCCGCACTACGGACTGCTCTCGGGCGGCGGCGCCATGGTCGTGGCCACCGACGCCAACGGTAGCCCGCTCGTTACCGTGCACCAGTACGGCCAGGGAAAGGCCGTTTTCCTGGCCGCTCCCATCGAGCGTGCGATCGCGCAGAACGACCCGTGGGCGGCGCCCGCTGTCGTGCGGCACTTCGTGCGCGAGGTGTACGGGTCGGTGGCGCGTGCCGCCGGAGCAGGGGCTATGGTCTCGTGCGACCGTCCGGATGTGGAGCTTGCGCATTTCCTTGGCGAGGATGACGACATCTTGTTCGTCTTGAGTCACAATGCGGAGAAGGTGACCGCGACCCTATCGTTCGAGCGTGTCGTGGCGACCGTGGCGGACGTTAGGGGCGGCGCTCCATCGGCGGTTGGAGGCAAGACGTTCGGCGTTCCCCTTGGTCCGAACGGGGCTGTCACACTACGGCTCGCGTACGGCAAGCAGTGACACTTCTTGGGGGCTCCATGTACGAGCGGCACGATTACCACGATTACCTTCTTGAGTCCTGGCTCGAGTTCCACGATGCTCTTAAGGACCATCCCGAGATCAAGCGGATGCTCTTCGACCCCGTAACGGGTCTTCCTACAACGCCGTTGCTGTTCCCGCGCATCGAATCGCTTCTCGAGGAGCGTGGCGAGATCTCGCTTTTGTGCCTCAACGTCGTCAAGTACTCCAAGATCGAGGAGCTCTACGGCTGGAAGGTCTTTGACGACGTCATGCGGCTGGTCGCGCAGGCGCTCGAGAACATCACCGGCGCCGAAATGCGCGACTCTGACATGGTGGCCGAGCTCATGATCTCGGGCAACGCCTTCGTTGTGCTGCTCTCGCCTCCGCGCACAACCGACGGCATGGTGTACGAGAACCTCGTGCGGATCGCCCGGCGAGTCGAGGACAAGATCCGCCTGGAGCTCAAGAGCGCGCTCGACCCCGCGCTGTACCCCATGTTCGGCTGCTACGTGGGCGCCGCCAGCGTTCGTCGCGATCCTAAGCTGCGCCTCGAGCGCATCGTGCACGACGCACTCGACCGCGCGCTCGCGCTTGCCGACTCGCGTGAGGCGTCCGACGCCGAGCAGCGCATGCACCGGTTGCAAGAGATCATCCAAGCCGAGGATATCCGCACGTTCGTGCACCCGGTCCTCAAGCTCGACGACTTCGAGGTCATCGGCTACGAAGCACTCTCCCGCGGTCCCGAGAACAGCGAGTTCGAGCGTCCCGACAAGCTTTTCAAAGTCGCCTACGACTCCGACCTGGTCCTCAAGCTCGAGCGACTCTGCCGTAAGCGCGCACTGGAGACTGCCCGCAGCCTGCCGGCCGGGCGCCTGATGTTCGTCAACGTGGAACCTGAGGCCGTGGCGGACCCCGAGCTGCGCGACGTGATGTTCTCCTCGCTCGTGGTGCAGACCGAGCTCTCACCGAGCCGCGTGGTGCTCGAGATCACCGAGCGCACCGCGATAACCGACTTCGCGGCCTTCCGCTCCACGTTGGAGTATCTCCGCATGCTGGGGTTCTCGGTCGCCGTCGACGACGCCGGCGCGGGCTACGGCTCGCTTCAGTGTCTTGCCGAGGTGCATCCCGAGTGGCTCAAGATCGACATCTCGCTCGTGCGCGGCGTGGATACCGATGAGGTTCGCTACCAGCTCATCGAGAGCCTCGTGACCTTCGCGGACCGCATGAACGTGAAACTCATCGCCGAGGGCATCGAGACCATGGGTGAGCTCGAGGCGCTGCGGAAGTTGGGCGTAACCTACGGCCAGGGCTTCTTGTTCTCGTTCCCGGTGCCGCCGTACCCGGCCGACGCGGACTGTCTGCCCAGGGTATAGCGGCGGCTCAGACGGACTCCGCGGGCGGCGCGTGGCATCAGAATCGGTTATCCTAACGATAGTCAGAACACAATCGTCAGGAGTGTCATGGAAGCCGTGCGTCTCACGCAGCTTTCCACCAAGTCGGGTTGAGCCGCTAAGTGGGGTCCGGGTGACCTGGCTGCGGTACTCGAAAAGATGACGCCCGGCGCGTCCGAGGACTTGATGGTTGGCTTTGAGACCTCAGACGACGCCGCGGTGTATCGCCTTGGCGATCAGGCCGTGCTGCTCACGGTCGATTTCTTCACGCCCATGGTCGACGATCCGTACGACTTTGGGCGGATCACCGCCGCTAACGCGCTCTCCGACATCTACGCGATGGGCGGACGCCCGCTCACTGCGATGAACCTGCTTGCCATGCCGTGCTCGCTTCCACCGGACATCACCGCGAGTGTGCTCCAGGGCGGCGCCGACAAGGTGCGCGAGGCCGGTGCCATCATCGTCGGGGGTCACACCATCGATGACAAAGAGCCCAAGTACGGGCTTTCGGTCATGGGCGTGTGCGATCCCGACAAGGTGGTGCGCAACGTCGGCGCGAAGGACGGGGACCTCCTCGTGCTCACCAAGAAACTCGGCGTGGGTATCCTCAATACCGCCCTCAAGCAGGGCCTCGAGACCGAGCAGTCCATCGCCGACGTGATCGAGAGCATGGCGCACCTCAATCGTGCGGCCGCGGAAGCGATGGTGGAAGTGGGCGTGAACGCGGCCACCGACATCACGGGCTTCGGTCTCGCCGGTCATGCGCGAGAGATGGCGTACGGCAGCGGCGTGGTGGCCGAGATCTTCTTAGACGACGTGCCCGTGTGGCCCGGGGTGTTGGAGTACTCCGGCACCGGTGTTCGTCCCGGACGTACCGCAGACGTGCTCGAGTTCCTTGCTCCGTGGGTGGCGTGGGGAAGGGCGGGTCTCGACTGGAAGGGCGTGCTCGCGGACCCGCAGACCTCGGGCGGCCTGCTCATGGCCCTCGAAGCCGACAAGGCCGAAGCGCTGCTCGCGGCTCTGGAGGCACGCGGGGAGTCGGGTGTGGTCGTGGGCAGGATCGTCGACGGGAAGCCGGGACTTATCAACATCGTGTGACGCGCTACGCACGCAGCGAGCGTCCGGTCGCGAAAGGGACAGCGCATGGGCAAGGTCGTATTCATCAACTCGGACCGTATCGGCGAGGGTGACAACCAACTGGGCGCGAAGCTGGTGGGCTCGTTCCTCTACTCGCTTGCGCGCGCGGAGATCAAACCCGCGGCAGTCGTGTTCATGAACGCCGGTGTGCGCCTGACCTGCGACGGCTCAAGCGCGCTCGACGACATCCGGCTGCTGGTCGAGGACGGCGTTGGGGTCTACTCCTGCGGCACGTGCCTTGACTGGCTGGGGCTGCGCCAGTCGCTTGCCGTTGGCGACGTGGGCACCATGAACGACTCGGTCGCCATGCTCATGGCCTCTGACGACGTGGTGAGCGTGGGGTAGGACTGCGCGCCGGCATGCCCGGCAGGGGTGTGTATACTCATGTGTAACCCAGGGTAAGAACCTGGCGGAATCCGGTTAAGGCGGGTGCGTCAGCATGGGTCGCATGGTGAGAAAGCAGATCGTCATAGAGCCCGAGCAGGACCGTGCGCTCGAAGCGCGCGCCAAGGAACTCGGCGTGTCGCAGTCGTCCCTCATCCGCGAGGCGATCGACGCCATGCTCGAGGAGACCGAGGCGCGGCTCAAGCGGCAGCGCGCGTGGGAGGCGTTTCTGGCTGCGTCGGAGAAAGCGGCACGCGATGGCGTGGGGAGCGGGGGGCAGAAGTGGACGCGGGAGGAGCTTCATGAGCGCCGCTAGGGTCTTTGTGGATACCAACGTGCTCGTGTACTCGATGGACAAGGACGAGCCGGTCAAGCGCCCGGTAGCCCTCGCCCTGCTCGGGGCAGTGAGCGCTCGCGGCAATGGCGCGATCAACGCCCAGGTGATCGGCGAATTCTTCGTGACTGCGACGCGACGCTTCTGCAGCTCGATGGACACTGCGGAGGCGGCGTTTCAGACCCTGCGTCTGGCAGACATGTTCATTGTGTACGACACCTCGCTCGCCATCATCGAGGAAGCGCTGCGAGGGGTCGTCGGCTACAAGATGTCTTTCTACGACGCGCAGATCTGGGCGGTTGCGCGTATCAATCAGATCCCAGTGGTGCTCTCGGAGGACTTCAGTGACGGGGGCGTCATCGAGGGCGTGCGCTTTGCGAACCCGTTTGCACCGGCCTTCGACTTAGAAGCCGCCCTCTCGGTGTAGACAGCACACCGAACCGCTAGAATAGCCGCATGGATACTCAATCGCTCTTACGCGCGTTGCCCAAGGTCGACCGGCTCCTCGAGCGCGAAGACATCGCGGCGCTTGCCGCGGTGCACCCGCGGGTGCTCGTGACCGATGCCATCCGGGAGACGCTCGACGCGCTCCGCGCCGAGATCCTCCACGGCACCGACGCCGACGTCGCCGAGGACTCCGTCGCGACGCGGGTCTCGGCACTCGTGGCCACCAAGGCCACCCGCTCGCTCCGGCGCGTCATCAACGCCACGGGCATCGTGGTGCACACCAACCTCGGGCGCTCGCTCCTCTCGGACGCAGCCGCTGAGGCCGCTGCCGAGGTCGCGCGAAACTACTCCACGCTTGAATACGACATCGATTCCGGTGAGCGGGGCAGCCGTCACACGCACGTCGAGTCGCTCATCTGCAAGCTCACCGGCGCCGAAGCGGCCATGGCGGTCAACAACAACGCAGCCGCGGTACTCCTCGGCCTGGCGGGACTTGCCCGCGGCAAGGAAGCCATCGTCAGCCGGGGACAGCTCGTCGAGATCGGCGGCAGCTTCCGCGTGCCCGACGTGATGCGCGAAAGCGGCGCCACGATGGTGGAGGTCGGCACCACCAACAAGACGCACCTGCGCGATTACGAGAAGGCGCTTTCTCCCGACACCGGGCTGCTCCTTAAGGTCCACACCAGCAACTATCGTGTGGTGGGCTTTACCGAGGAGGTCTCGCTGGCCGAACTGGTCGCGCTTGGCGGACAGCACGCCGTCCCCGTCATGGAGGACCAGGGCTCCGGCGTGCTCGTGGACCTGCGCCAGTGGGGGCTGCCGTACGAGCCTACCGTGAGCGAATCGATCGCCGCGGGCGTGGACGTGGTGACCTGCTCGGGCGACAAGCTCCTGGGTGGTCCGCAGGCCGGCATCGTCGCCGGCAAGTGGCACGTGATCGCCGCGCTCAAGAAGCACCCGCTTGCCCGTGCGGTGCGCCTGGACAAGATGACGCTCGCCGCGCTCGAAGTCACGTTGCGTACGTACCTCGACCTTGAGGCTGCGCGTCGCGAGATCCCCACGCTGCGCATGCTCTCGGCACCCAAAGACGAGCTCGCCACTCGTGCGGTTCGCCTCGCCGATCAGATCTCCAACGCCTGCGGTGGCGCGTACCTTGTGGGCACCGCGGATGACGTTTCGCGTGCCGGGGGTGGCGCGCTCCCGATGGCTGACATCCCCACCGTGGTGGTGACGCTCGCACCGCAGCGCATCAGCGTGACGGAGCTTGAGGCGCGCCTGCGCTGCAGCGAGCCCGCTATCGTGGCGCGCATCAACGCCGACCGGCTGCTGCTGGACCCACGTACGCTCTCGTCTGGCGACGAACCCGTGGTGGTCGCCGCGCTCAAGGCGATCGCGGGAGAGTAGATGACCGCACCCTCGCTCGTCCTCGGCACCGCCGGGCATATCGATCACGGCAAGTCCTCGCTCGTCCGCGCGCTGACCGGCACGGATCCCGACCGGCTGCCCGAGGAGAAGGAGCGCGGCGTCACCATCGAACTCGGCTTCGCGCGGCTCGAACTCCCGAGCGGGCGCTCCATGGGCGTCGTGGACGTGCCCGGCCACGAGAAGTTCGTGCGGCAGATGGTCGCCGGCGCCACAGGTATCGACGTGGTCATGCTGGTGGTCGCCGCCGACGACGGCGTGATGCCGCAGACGCGCGAGCACCTGGCCATCATCGACCTCCTCGGCGTGCCCAAGGGCGTGGTCGCGCTCACCAAGGCCGACCTGGCCGATGAGGACTGGATCGAGCTGGTCACCGAGGACATCCGCCAGCTCCTGGTGGGGACGTCCATCGAGGGCGCGCCGATCGTGCCGGTCTCCAGCAAGACGGGGGCAGGGCTGCCCGAGTTGCTCGCGGCGATCGACGAGGTCGCCACCGAGGCCGAGGCACGCCAGTCCAAGCTCCCGATGCGACTGCCGGTCGACCGCGTGTTCACCATCGCGGGCGCGGGCACTGTCGTCACGGGCACGCTGTGGAGCGGCTCGGCGGCCAAGGACGATGCGGTGGAGGTCTACCCGGGCGGCAAGCGCGGGCGCATCCGCTCGGTGCAGATGCACGGCGCACAGGTGGATCGCGCGAACGCGGGCAACCGCGTGGCGCTTAACATCGCGGGACTCGAGCGCGACGAGATCGACCGAGGCGACATCATCGCCGAGCCCGGCTCGCTTACCGTGACCGACCGCATCGACGCGTACGTGACGTACCTTCCAAGCGAGGAGAAACCCTTCGAGTCCGGCGCGCGCGTGCACGTGCACCACGGCACCCGCGAGGTGCTCGGTCGCGTGCTGCTCATGGACGCCGACATCCTGCGGCCGGGCGAGCGCGGCTACGCGCAGCTCCGGCTGGAAGAGCCGCTCGCGCCGCGCTACGACGACCGCTTCATCATCCGCTCGTACTCGCCGATGTGGACGATCGGCGGCGGCGTCGTGCTGGACGTGCTGCCGCCCCGCCGTACGCGTCTCAAGCCGCACGAGCGCGAGCTCCTCGACGCGCTGGTGGCGCACGACCTCTTCGGAGCGGCGATCGGGCTGCTCGCCTCGCGCGCGCTCCCGATGACGTCCGCGCAGGTCGCGGCGGCGCTCGGCGTGACGCGTGCGGGTGTGGCCGACGACCTCAACAAGGCCTCGCTCGAGCGTCTCAAGGTAGGGACCGAGACGTACTTCGTAACGCCGGAGGCGCAAGACGGCCTGCTCGCAGCGCTCGAGCGTGAGCTCATCGCGTTCCACGACGCGAACCCCAAGGCCACCGGCGCAGCCGCACTCGCGCTCCGCGACAAGGTCGACCGTCGGCTCGATCCCAAGGTGTTCGACGCACTGCTCGATCTCGCGG
>JBASNZ010000122.1:0-8950 GCA_049657775.1 Coriobacteriia bacterium
GCGCGGTATCATCGTGCATGCGGGTTTCCTTTCTTCTCCGGGTCGTAGACAAACCAAGAGTAGAAGGAAACCCGTTCTATGCCTCAAGACGGCCCGGGAACCCCGCCCCCCGAAACCTTACGCGCTCATGCGCGTGTCAGAAGTAAGGCGTAAGATGGAACGTAAGGAGTACACGAGCACGTAAGGAATCCGGCCCAGATGTCACGCTGCGGTCAACGGCGTACGGCGGCCGGAACGCCACCAAGGGAGCGTACGGATGTTCGCCAAAGCCAAGATCACGTCCAAAGGGCAGATCACCGTGCCCGTCGAGATCCGCGAGGCACTCGGCGTGGGCAAGGGCGACATGCTCGTATTCGAGACACAGGCCGAGTACATCACCGTCAAACGCGTGCCCACGCTGCAGGAGATCATCGACGAGGTCGCGCGAGCGAGTTCGCCGGTGCCGCTCTCGGACAAGAGCGATGACGAGCTTGCGGCCGAAGTGGCGGAAGCCCGCTACAAGGAGATGATGCGACATTCGGGAGGGCCGTTCCTCGTCCGTCGAGGTGAGACCCTGGTGTGGCGTGACGGCGCATGGCGGGACTACACCGAGGCCGACTATGAGGCCGACGAGCGCGCGTGCTCAGAAGGCGGTGAAGAACGGTGATGCTGGCGGATACAAGCTTCGTCGTCGGCCTCATCGAGAAACGAGACGTCCATCACTCAGTGGCCGTCTCCATCGTTGATGACACAGCGCAGTCCGATGGCGGACCGATCGTGGTCGGAGACGCGGTCGTGCTCGAGGCGCTCCAGGTCATGGAGAGGCGGTATCGCATACGTGCTGCCGCGGCGGCGACCGCGCTCCTCGGGATGAGCGAGATGGAGCTCTTCGAGATCAGCCCGCACGCCGCCGAGGCGCTCCGCGCGGTCGCTGCGCGCTCCAGGCTCGGGTTCGTCGACGGACTCCTGCTAGCCCGATCGCGCGCGACCGCCGGTGGCGTGCTCACCTTCGACATCACACTCCAGCGCGCGCTCTCCTCGGACACGCCCTGATGTACACTACCTGCACGCATGTTTCGCACCTGCACGCATGTTTCGCACCCGCACGCATGTTTCGCACCTGCACGCATCATCCGATTCCGATCGAATGAGGGACTCGCTTCTATGAGCACGCTCACCTTCCAGGACATGATCCTTGCGCTTTCGCGCTTCTGGGCCGACCAGGGCTGCGTCGTGTTGCAGCCCTACGACATGGAGGTGGGCGCGGGCACGTTCCACCCCGCCACCACGCTTCGCGCGCTCGGGCCCGGCGCATGGCGCACCGCATACGTGCAGCCGTCGCGCCGTCCCACCGACGGTCGCTACGGCGAAAACCCCAATCGGTTGCAGCACTACTACCAGTACCAGGTCATCCTCAAGCCCAGCCCCGACAACGTGCTCGACCTGTACTTCGACTCGCTCCGCGCCATCGGTATCGAGCCCGCCGAGCACGACATCCGCCTCGTGGAAGACGACTGGGAGTCGCCCACGCTCGGCGCCTGGGGACTTGGCTGGGAGATCTGGCTCAACGGCATGGAGTGCACGCAGTTCACGTACTTCCAGCAGGTCGGCGGGCTGGAGTGCCGCCCCGTACCCGCCGAGATCACGTACGGTCTGGAGCGCTTGGCGATGTACATCCAAGGCGTCAACAGTGTCTACGACCTGGTGTGGTCGGTCGGCCCCGACGGGCTCACCTTCACCTACGGCGACGTCTTCTTGCGTAACGAGCAGCAGTACTCGGCGTACAACTTCGAGGTCGCCGATGTCGAGAGCCTGCTCACGCGCTTCAACATGTACGAGGCCGAGGCCAGGCGCACGCTCGAGGCGGGGCTCGTGTTGCCGGCGTACGACTACGTGCTCAAGTGCTCGCACGCGTTCAACCTGCTCGATGCCCGCGGCGCCATCGCGGTCACCGAGCGCACCGGCTACATCCTGCGAGTGCGCGATATCGCCAAGGCGTGCTGCCAGGCCTACGCGGCGCTCGTGGCCGCACCCGAGCACGACGCGGACGCGCCGGCCGCCTCGCCGTCGGAAGGCGGTGATGCGTGATGTCTCGCGACCTCCTCTTTGAGATCGGTGCCGAGGAGATTCCGTCCGCACCGCTGTACGCCGCCGCCACCCAGCTTCGGGCTGACGCCGAGAAGGCGTTTGCCGACGCCCGCCTCATCCACGACGAGATCGTCGTCTACGCGGCACCGCGCCGCCTCGCCATCCTCGTGCGCGGCATGTCCGAGCGCCAGGACGACGTGACGCTTCGCTACAAGGGCCCGGCCGCCGCCGCGGCCTACGACTCCGAAGGACATCCCACCAAGGCGGCCGAGGGCTTCGCGCGCGGCAAGGGCGTCCCGGTCGACGACCTCGTACGCGAGACCGCCGAGGGCGGCGAGTACATGTGGGCGATCATCGAGAGCGCCGGTAAGCCGGCTGCCGAGGTGCTGCCCGGCATCTTAGCCGGGCTGGCCGCGGGCCTGCAGTGGCCCAGGGCGCAGCGGTGGGGAAGCGGCGACACGCGCTTCATCCGCCCCGTGCGGTGGCTCGTGGCGCTCTTTGGCGACGAGGTCCTTCCCGTGCGGTTCGCAGGTCTCGAGGCCGGCCGCACAACCATCGGCCACCGGTTCCTTGGTGGACCTGCCGAGCTCTCGTCGGCCGCTTCGTACGCCGACACGCTGCGCGGCGTGAAGGTGATCGCCGACGCTAACGAACGAGCCACCATCCTACGTGCCGCTATCGAGGCCGCGGGCATCGCCCGCATGGGCACCGCGGTCGTTCCCGAGAAGACGTTCTCCGAGGTCGTGAACCTGGTGGAATGGCCCACCGTCGCGACCGGGCACTTTGACGAGGACTTCTTGTCCGTGCCGCGCGAGGTGCTCGAAGAGGCCATGGAGTCGCACCAGCGGTACTTCCCGATCGAAGCCGCCGACGGCAGCCTCGCCCCGTACTTCATCGTCGCGCACAACGGCGACCCGGCGCGCACCGACGCCATCGTCGCAGGTCACGAGCGCGTCATCCGCGCGCGCCTGGCCGACGCGGCGTTCTTCTACGCCGAGGATCGCAAGCACACGCTCGAGGAGTACGTGCCGCGGCTGGAGGACATCGTCTTCCAGAAGAGCCTGGGTACGCTCGGCGCCAAGGTCGTGCGCATCGAACGGCTCGTGCGGGTGCTCGCTACGCAGGCCAGCGCGGGCCCGGCCGAGACCGCGCATGCGCTTCGCGCGGCACACCTGTGCAAGGCCGACCTCGTCACGCACGCCGTGGTCGAGTTCACGTCGCTCCAGGGCGTCATGGGTTCGTACTACGCCCTCGAGTCGGGAGAGGCGCCCGCCGTGGCGGAGGCGATCGTGGAGCACTACAAGCCCCGCTTCGCCGGCGACGAACTGCCCGCATCGGTGGCGGCCATGCTCGTGTCGGCCGCCGACAAGCTGGACACCATCTGTGGTATCCACGCCATCAACCAGGCGCCCACGGGCTCATCCGACCCCTACGCGTTGCGGCGCGCGGCCATCGGCGTCATCTCCATGATCATCGACGGCGGCCTGGGCATCGATCTGGAACCGGCGATCCGCTCGGCCCTGGAGGGCTACGGCAACACGCTGCCCGATGAGAACCGCGACGAGACCGTTGGTACCATCAAGGACTTCGTCCTCACACGTCTCGACGGCGTTCTCCGCGAGCGCGGGTACGCGTACGACACCATCGACGCGGTGCTCGACCGCCAAAGCGACGACCTTGCCGACGCGCACGCTCGCTGTGCCGCGCTCCAGGCAGCCCGCGACTCGGAGCCCGAGACGTTCAACGACCTCGCGATCGCGTTCACCCGTGCCGCCAACCTCGGCAAGATGGACCTGGGCGCCGGCGTCGACGAGTCCATCATGGGCACCGAGGAGATCGCGCTCTCGCGCGCACTCGACGTGGCCGAGCAGCAGGTGGGAGCGGCGATGACCGCGGGGCGCTACGACATCGTTGTCTCCGAGCTCGCCGCTCTGCGCAAGCCCATCGACGCGTTCTTCGCCAACGTGCTCGTTATGGACGAGGACCAGACGATCCGCGAGAACCGCCTGCGCCTGCTCAACCGGTTCGTGCTGCTCTTCGGGCGATTCGCCGACATCAGCCTCATCGCCGCGTAGGACTCAGACGTGGAAACCTACACCGTCCACATCGTCTCGGACTCACTTGGCGAGACCGCCGAGATGGTCGCGCGCGCGGTGGTGTCGCAGTTCGAACACGACGGCGTCCGCCTTGAGCGCTTGCCCAAGATGGAGACGCCCGATCAGTTGCGGACGACGGTCAAATCGCACTGCGGCACGTGGTGCATCTTCCTGTATACGCTCGTGGACGACGCGCTTCGCACCGAGATGGAGAAGCTCTGCGACGAGGGCGTCAACGGGGTCGACCTTCTCGGCCCGGCAGTGGGGCTTATCGAACGCGTGACCGGCCTGGTGGCCTCCGGCGAGGCGGGCGCGGTGCGCCGCACGGACGAGGAGTACTTCTCGCGCATCGAGGCCATGGAGTTCGCGGTCAAACACGACGACGGCCGAAACGTCGACGGCCTCATCAACGCCGATATCGTGCTTCTGGGCGTATCGCGCACGAGCAAGACGCCGCTTGCGATGTACCTGGCGTTCAAGGGCTACCGCGTGGCGAATGTGCCGCTCGCACCCGGCAGCTCGCCGCCCGACGAGATCTTCGAACTCGATCCCCGGCGCGTGTTCGGCCTTATCACAGACGTCGAGACCCTCATGCTCATCCGAACGCAGCGCATGGAGGAGCTTGGCACGTACGTGCGCGGATACGCCGAGCGCGAGGCCGTCGAGCGCGAACTGGAGGAAGCCCGCGGGGTCATGCGCCGCATCGGCTGCATCGTGGTTCGCACCGGCGGCAAGGCCGTGGAAGAGGCCGCGCAGGAGATCCTCCGCTATCTCGAGGGCTTCAGGACTTCGGACTAGCGCCTCCGTCCGGATCGCGGGTGGGCACGTGCGTGCCCACACGGGGGCATGCTGTGCGCATCTCGCGATGGTCCGCGAACCCTCGTTGCCTGCCAGGTGGACACAACCCACTAGCCCAACTGCGTCGCCTCTGGGTTATCATGTTCGGCACCGGGTCCCCAGAGTAAAAGGGAGAGGGAGTTGTCACAGACCAAGCGCGTGTACGCATTCGGCGGTGGCCGCACCGAGGGCAACAAGTCGATGAAGTTCATCCTGGGCGGCAAGGGCGCCAACCTCGCCGAGATGGCAAACATGGGACTGCCCGTCCCGCCGGGTTTCACGATCTCGTGCCAGGCATGCATGGAGTACTACAACTCCACACCACCCGCGTTTCCGGCGGGCATGTCCGAGGAGATCGCCGGGTACGTTGCCGAGCTCGAGTCCAAGATGGGCAAGAAGCTTGGCGACACCAACGATCCGCTCCTCGTGTCTGTTCGTTCGGGTTCGCCGTTCTCCATGCCGGGGATGATGGATACCGTCCTTAACCTTGGACTTAACGACGCGTCGGTGCAGGGTCTCATCGCGCAGACCGGCAACGAGCGTTTCGCGTGGGACAGCTACCGCCGGTTCGTGCAGATGTTCTCCAAGGTCGTGCTCGATATCGAGGGCGACCTCTTCGAGAACGCCATCAACCGGATGAAGATGGACCGCGGCGTCACCAACGACACCGAGCTCTCGGCCGAAGACCTCAAGGAGCTTACGGCCATCTTCAAGGAGATCGTGTCCGGGAACGTCGCGGCCGGGGACTATCCGTCACTCGTCGGCCCCGACGGCCGCGTCGCCTTCCCGCAGGACGTGGACGCGCAACTCCGCCTGGCCATCGAGGCCGTCTTCCGCAGCTGGATGAACGAGCGCGCGGTCTACTACCGCAAGATGGAGAAGATCGCCGACGACCTCGGTACCGCGGTCAACGTCCAGTCGATGGTCTTTGGCAACAAGGGCGACACGAGCGCCACGGGCGTCGGCTTCACGCGTAATCCCGCCGACGGCACCAAGGAGTACTACGGCGACTTCCTCACGAACGCGCAGGGCGAGGACGTCGTGGCCGGTATCCGCCTGACCAAGCCGATCGCGGACCTCAAGAAGGTCCCCGGTCTCGAGGCTGCCGGCGAGGAGCTCGAACGGGTGTTCGCCAGACTCGAATCCGAGTACCGCGACATGTGCGACATCGAGTTCACCATCGAGCAGGGCAAGCTCTGGATGCTGCAGACCCGCGTTGGCAAGCGCACCGCGCGTGCCGCGCTCAAGATCGCCGTCGACATGGTCGACGAGGGCATGATCTCCCGCGAGGAGGCCGTTTCCCGCATCAGCCCGAACCAGCTCGACCAGCTCCTGCACCCGCAGTTCGATCCCAAGGCGGCCTTCGATCCGATCGCCAAGGGCCTTAACGCCAGCCCCGGCGCGGCGGTGGGCGAGGTCGTCTTCTCGTCTCCCGACGCGGTCGCGGCCAAGGCCGCCGGGCGAAACGTCATCCTGGTTCGCTGGGAGACCAACCCCGACGACCTGTCGGGCATGGACGCCGCCAAGGGGATCCTCACGTCGCACGGTGGCAAGACGTCGCATGCGGCCGTCGTCGCCCGAGGCATGGGCAAGCCGTGTGTCTGCGGCGTGGAGAAGCTCAAGATCGACGCCGAGCACAAGGTCGCGAAGATCAGCGGCACGGACATCGAGCTTCACGAGGGTGACCTCATCTCCATCGACGGCACCACCGGCACGCTCGTTCTGGGTGCCGTCCCGCTCGTCGAGCCCGAGGTGTCCGGCGATTTCGACACGGTTCTCTCCTGGGCCGATGAGTTCCGCACCATGGGTGTTCGCGCCAATGCCGACACGCCCGCGGACGCCGCGCTCGGTCGCAAGTTCGGCGCGGCGGGCATCGGCCTGTGCCGCACGGAGCACATGTTCCTCGGCGATCGTAAGGACATCGTTCAGTCGATGATCCTCTCCGAGGACGGTTCGCCCGAGCGCGAGGCCGCGCTTGCCAAGCTGCTTGAGGTCCAGACCGGCGACTATCTTGAGATCTTCGCTGCCATGGACGGGCTGCCGGTAACGGTGCGCCTGCTCGACCCGCCGCTCCACGAGTTCCTCGACTCGCCGCGCGAACTCGAGGTCGCGATCGTGCGCGCCGAGTGCGCTGGCGCATCGCACGAGGAGCTTGGCGCCAAGCGCCGCCTACTGTCGCAGATCGACTCCATGGCCGAGGTCAACCCGATGCTCGGTCTTCGCGGTTGCCGCCTTGGCATCATGTTCCCCGAGATCTACCAGATGCAGGTCCGGGCCATCACCAAGGCCGCATGCGAACTCAAGCGCGAAGGCAAGGATCCGCGTCCCGAGATCATGATCCCGCTCGTGAGCGTCATCGCCGAGCTGCAGATCCTTCGCGGTGAGTCGGAGAAGATCGTCGCGGACGTGAAAGCGGAGTGCGGCGTGGAGATCGACATCCCCATCGGCACCATGATCGAGCTGCCGCGCGCGGCCGTCACCGCCGATGAGATCGCCACGGTCGCCGACTTCTTCAGCTTTGGCACCAACGACCTCACGCAGACCACGTTCGGCTTCTCGCGTGACGACATCGAGTCCAAGTTCCTGCCCCGCTACCTGGAGCGCAAGGTGCTGCCGCGCAACCCGTTCGAGACCATCGACTCGGGTGTGGCCAAGCTCGTCGAGATGGGCTGTGCGGGTGGCCGTGCCACGAATCCGGGGATCAAGCTTGGCGTTTGTGGCGAACACGGTGGAGACCCCGACTCGGTGCACATCTTCCACAAGATCGGTCTCAACTACGTAAGCTGCTCGCCGTATCGGGTGCCGCTCGCACGGCTCGCCGCGGCGCAGGCCGCCCTGGAGGAGAAGACCGGCGGGAGCGATAACCGGTAGGGGCGCTGACTGGCGGGAGCGATAACCGGTAGGGGCGATAACCGGTCGGGGCGGTGACCTGCGGGAGCGATAACCGGCGGAAGCGACAGTGCCGACGAGCGGTTGTGAGGGCCGATCGTCACCACAACCGGTGGTATCTTGAACATTTCGGCGGGATTGACGAAAGAATCCCGTCGGACCATCTAGCGCGAGTACGCGCCTCCGGAGATACTTTGCCGGAGGCGCGTTTGCGCCAGGGGGCGCATCCGCCAGCCGATGATGCGGCCAAGGAGCGGAATGTCGAAGTCGACCAGGCTCTACCAGCGTGCACGTTCGCCGCTTATCCAGGGTCGCTCCAAGGTCGAGCGGCCATGGATCGTCGATGTCGCTAGGGGCGCGCTGTTCGGCATCCCCGTCCCGTACCTCTACGCGCTCGCCGATGCCACCGCGAGCGGACTCAGCATCCAAGACGCGTTGCTGGCGTTGCTGGCGGACACGATCATCGTCTTGCCGGTCGCGCTCGTCGCCTCGTTCGTGGGTGCCGCGTCGGGCGTGAGCGTTGCGCGGTCATGGGGCTCGCGCCGTCCGTGGGTCGTCGGCGCGTTCTGCGCCGTTATCGTGGCGTTCGCGGTGTGGATGCTCCTCGGTCTCGGCATCACCGGGCCGGCGGCATGAGCGACGCGCTCACACGTGAGTTGGCAGAAGCCGGGGAGAGGGCGCACCTATCTCCGCGAGCGGCGTTTGCCGATGCCACGCGCGGACGGGAGCGGCCGATCGAACCGGACACACTCCGCACCGAGTACCAGCGCGATCGCGACCGCATCATCCACTGCAAGGCGTTCCGCCGCCTCTCGCACAAGACGCAGGTGTTCCTCGCTCCGGAGGGCGATCACTATCGCACGCGCCTGACGCACACGCTGGAGGTGGCGCAGATCGCGCGCTCGATCGCGCGCGCGCTCCGTCTCAACGAAGACCTTACCGAGGCGATCGCGCTCGCACACGACTTGGGGCACACGCCCTTTGGGCACACGGGCGAAGACGCGTTGACGGCGTGCTTTGAAGAACTGCGCTCCAGGGGCCACGCGCAGCCGCCTGCCCCC
>JBASNZ010000123.1:0-1672 GCA_049657775.1 Coriobacteriia bacterium
TCCGAGACCGACCGGAACGGGTTCGTGAAAGATCGAGGCTAGTCCCTGCATCGCAACAGCAGACGATTCTGCTCGCACCCTGCAAGCCCTGAATCCCAGTCGACACGAGCCAGCGATCCGCCTCCCATCAGCTCGGCCTTGCTTAGCACCCGTTCGTACTCCTGTACTGTAGCCATGTTCTGCCCCCTTTCATCGACTCCGAGTATCTGCATCCGCGTGCTGCTTGAGGCGCTAGTTCGGCACTTCCCGACAGCCGCGGCCCCAGCACCTAGACCGGCCGCTGTCGCTGTGGCAGGCCGTATTCCGCCTCGACTTCCATCATAGGCACGACTACCTGCTCGATTGCCGCCTGCCTCGCTTCCGCGTACGACACGAGGGGAAACACCGCGCCATCCTCGGCCTCCCACGCCGGAGAAATCGCCGTCGCGAGTCGATCGTCAACCACGAGGCTGAGGAGGTGCATCACACTCACGGAGCCGCCGACATCTGGGATCTCGACGCCGTCGAAGACCACGTCGGAACAGGTTTGGGAGTCGATCATGTGGTCCAGCCCCAGATCCGCTGCGAGCCGCAACATCCAGCTGATGGTGAAGACGCGCGCGAGATGGGAGGTCGACCTTGCAATCATGTCGGCACGCTCGGACTGTGACGCCCGCAGCGCATCGTCCAGCGCCACGAAGTAGCTCCTCGAGGCTTCACGCCAATCGTCACAAGGTCCAGCAAACATCGAGTGCTCCTTTCACCGCACGGAATACGCCATGGTGAGGGCAACGTTCACAACTCGGCCGAGAAGCGCCCCGAAGGGATCATGCGGGGTCAGCAGCGGTAGAACGATCACCGCCCCTACCATCGCGAGTGCGGATGTGACTTCGCAAACCTCGCGAAACCGCGGCCGCAAAGGCAGCAGCAGCCAAAACGCGCCTCCGTCAAGCGGCCATACGGGGAGGGAGTTCAGAACGGCCAGCGTGACGTTGGCGACGATGCCTGCCTTGAGCGCGTCTCGAATCAAGATGGGCGCGCCGTACGGCAGCATCGCCAACCCGAGGCCGATCAGCGTCGCGACGGCTACATTGGAGGCGGGACCGGCCAGCTTCACGACAGCTGTCGCATAGGGCTCCCGGAGGCGCATCGTGCCCGGCCGTATCTCCACGGGCCTCGCCCAAAGCAGCGCGAAATGACCGCCGGTCACGGCGAGCAACAGCGCCGGGACGACGAGCGAACCCCAGAACGAGAGGTGCCGGTGTGGCCAGAGGCTCAGTCGGCCCTGCTTCCTAGGCGTGGGATCGCCGAGAGCGTGGGCAACAAACGCGTGAGCCGCCTCATGCGCTGTGAACCCCGCCCACACGGCTGCAGCGTAGAGAAGCAGGCTAGTCGTCATCGGAGAACCTCCGCCGCCTCGATGCCGTGGTACCGTCGAGCCCGCCTGCCGCAGTCCGGCCCTTAGCTCGCAGGATCGGGTCACCGCTTGCGTCGGCACCGACCGCGTCTGCCCGCTCGTGCAGATTGAGGCCAGCTGGCAGCATGGGGATCGGCCACAAGCCCATGACTAGCCTCGATATTTCACGAAGCGACTGAGATTCACGCGTGAAAAGAGCGACGGTGGCCCTCTGAGCTGGGATAATGGTAGTTGCGAAACATCCATGAACCCGCCGGAAAGGAACACCGTCATGGT
>JBASNZ010000124.1:0-9921 GCA_049657775.1 Coriobacteriia bacterium
AGACGGCACTATGGGCGTGGATGAGGATGGGCCGGACTGGGCCCCAGAGTCAGACGAGCTGGGGGAGTACGTGCAGTGCACTAGCTGCGGGGTCAAGAATATCTTGGCCAGCTTCCATGTTGGCGAGGGTCGGCCCAGCGTCACACGGATCGTGGGGCGGCGGTAGCCCCGGCATGACTCCCACGGCGCCAGCTGTCGCCGCAGAAGCCGCGAGGTATAGCAGCGCTACGTGTTGAGGGTCCGCTCTTGGGGGAGGGTTTTGATGGGAATCGTCTTCGGTCTCATGGCAGTTGTGGCTGGCTTCGCTCATTGGTCGTGGCTTGCGACTGCCGCGGGGATACTGACGATAGGCTCTGATGCCCTGGGGTTTTTCAGTGGGGCTCTTCACGGGTGCGTACCGACCATCATTTCATGGGTGCTCGGCGCACTCATCGGTGGGTGGATTCTCACAGCCATGGGAGTGTCAGCGGACGCAGCACTCCTGGGCGGTATCGCCTTGGCCTCGATGGTCGAAGACCTGTTCGGACTGGTGCTCAACGTGCTGCTTTCAGGCTAGGTCGATGATTGCGGACTGAGAGTTGGGCACCCCGCAGCGCTACAAGCGCCTCCACTATCGCCCACCATGGATGACAGAAGGCCCCGGAGGAGTCCATTTCCAGGACTCCGAAGGGGTCTTTGTACTGGTTCCCCGCCGGGAAGACTCACCGAGATATCAGACTACGCGATGACGATGATGACGTCCCCGGGGCTTCACGCCGGACGACTCCAGTGGGGTCAGCTCCACCGCCACCGTACCGGCCCTTGCGCGAACGTCTAACAACGAGTTTCTCTCTGCCATCGACGGTGCCACTGAGGACATCTACTTCATGTGAGCGTCTGCCTTCTGCGTCAGATCTGGTTTGTTGCCCGATCCTTCAGCCACACCCTTCCGGAGGCGCACGTGAGGTCAGCGATCCGAGTCGCCGCGGTTATGACGATCCTTCTGCTGGCAACCGGCTGCGTGCAGGGCTGCTCGGTTTCGCGCCCACCCGATGCGGCTCCCGACCTGCGGGGCGTGGTCACCTCGATCGATTGGAGCGGTGACTCGCAACAAGGCGCACTGGTCGTGTGGACCGATGACCCGGCCGTGGGGCCCAAAACGGCCTTTGATGCGGCGTCGGTAGGCTTTACGGGTGACACCGGCTACTACCGAGAGGTCGGCGACACGTACGAGTCAGGTTCCCCGTCGGCGATCTCGCGCCGGAGCAGTGCCGCAAACGGCCAGCGACCGAGGCGTTCGACCACGTGCGCAGTCTCCTGTGACCGATGGCCTGACCGGAGCGACCGTTCGTCGGATAACGAGCTTCCAGCTGTACAGCCGGATGTATCGCCTGTCGATTAGTTCTGCTGAGCGGACGGTATGTTATACACGCAAACGGTGTGTCGCGTATGTATCATCGCTGGACCCGCGACCCGAACAAGGAGGCATGCCGTATGGCCCGCGAGCGGCTTTACCGCGAGTGGCGGCCCACAGAACTGCTTCCGGCCACGATCACACCCGCGGAGGCCAGAGATGTCATCATCGAGTGCTTCCACACGGTCCATGGTCCGCATTTTGAGCAGACAAAGGCAGCGCTGGGAATCGGCGTCGATCACCACAGGGTACGTCGGAGCGCCAAGGGCGTGATACGGCTCGCGTTCAAGAGCGTGCAAGGCAATTACGATGAGCCGACCCGCGACGAACTTCTAAAGGTGATCCACGCGCTAACTGAGCAGTCCCGGTCGTGGGGCACGCCCGATGTGGTCATCGAGAGGCACGCGAACCAACTACGTCGCGTGGTATCGCGCGTCAAGGAGAACTGACCGTCGCGCTAGGACGCCGACCAGTTCACCACCTCGGAAAATGCCGGGTGGATGGCGATACTGTGCCGCACGTCGTCGAGCTTCGCGCCAAGGCGGATCGCCAGCGCGAGGGGGTAGATGAGGTCGCTGGCCCCCTCGCCGGCGATGTGGGCGCCGATGATCTCATCGGATCCCTCTCTGGCGAGCAACTTGACCAGTCCGTGTCGCGTGTCGGCCACGATCGCCGCCCCCAGGTACTCGTATGTAGCGCTGTGGACGCTGAACGCTAGTCCCGCTGCGATAGCCTGAGCCTCGGTGGGCCCGCTCTGCGCAAGCTGCGGAACGGTGAAACAGGCCACGGGAATCGCTCGCGTATCGGGCTCGAGCGTGTGCGAACCCAGCATGCTTGCGGCGATGGTGCGGCCGTGCAGCGATGCGATGGGCGTATGCTGCGGTCCGCCGGCGGCGTCCCCGATAACGAAGATAGTGCGATTCGTGGTGCGCAGTGACGAATCCAGCACCGGTCGTCCACGCATGTCGAGCTCGATCTCGGCAAGCCCCAGGTCGAGCGATTCAAGTGCGGGGGTGCGGCCGATCGCGGCCAGTACCCGCTCGCACTCAAGCGTGCGCTCCGCGTCGTTCGAGTCCGCATATGTGACCTTCAGGGATCCGGGGGTGCCACTGAGGGACGTCACGCTTGCGTGGGTGACAAGCCTGACGCCCAATTCCGCCAGGGCCGCGAGCACGATGGCAACGCAGTCAGGGTCGAACGTCTCGAGAAACCCGCCGGTCCGGGAGAGCACCGTGACGTCGGTGCCGAACGAGGCGAAAATGCCTGCGAACTCAAGTGCGATGAAGCCAGAGCCGACGATCACGAGCGAGTGGGGAAGCGTCGAGTACCGCAGTGCTTCGTCGGATGAGTCGGCGAGCGGACCTCCAGGTACCGAAAGCCCGAGGGGCGCCGCGCCGGTCGCGATGACCACGTACTCGGGTCCAAGCACCCGGTCGCCGACGGCGATACGGTTGGGTGCGACGAAGTGCGCCGGGTCACGCAGAAGCGTGATCCCCAGATCGCCGAGAATGCCCTCCTGATCGCCGGCGTACGTCTCCTGGGCGTGCCATTTCCATGCGAGAACGCCGGGCCAGTCGAGAGTCACGTCGCCTGTGACGGTCCCAAAGGTCTCGGCCGCGCGGACCATCCTGTGGGTTGCCGCGGCCTGATAGAGTCCCTTCTTAGGCATGCATCCGCGCCACAGGCATGTGCCGCCAAGGCGATCCGGCTCGGCGACCATCACGGACATGCCACCTCGAGCCAGGGTACGGGCGCATGCCAAGCCTGCCGTACCACCGCCGATAACGAGCACTCTTGGATCGTCTGGCATGCCCACTCCTTTGATAGACTGAGTCGCCGTGATTATCACCGTAGACCACATCACAAAAACAGTTGGCGAGCGCGTGCTCGTCAAAGACGCGTTCCTGCGCCTGGGAGCGCGTGACCGCGTTGCGCTTGTCGGACCCAACGGTGCCGGCAAGACGACGTTGCTAGAGATCATCGCCGGTGAACAGGACGCCGATGAGGGACGGATCATCCGTGCCCGCGATGTGGTCGTGGGCTACCTCAAGCAAGAGGCGATCGAGATGGCCGGTCGCACCGTGCTCGTCGAAGTGCTCTCGGTGGCCTCTGAGGTTACTTCGCTGGAACACCGGCTGCACCTGCTTGAGGAGCAGATGGCGGACGATCCCGAAGACGAGGATGCCGAGCGTCTGCTTGCCGAGTACGGCCGCCTTCGCGACCGGTACGAGCACCTGGGCGGCTACACGCTTGAGTCCGACGCCCGTGCAGTGCTGACCGGGCTGGGCTTCAAAGAGCGCGACCTGGACAGGGATTGCGCGGAGTTCTCGGGCGGGTGGCTCATGCGTATCGCGCTTGCCAAACTGCTGCTGCAGCAGCCAGATGTGCTGTTGCTTGACGAGCCCACCAACCACCTGGACCTGGAGTCCGTCACCTGGCTCGAGTCATTCCTCCGCGGCTACGACGGCGCGATCCTCATCGTCAGCCATGACCGCGCGTTCATGGATGGCCTCGTCGATCACGTGGCCGACATAGACCAGCAGCGCCTCACCGTGTACGCGGGGTCCTACCAGACCTACATGGACCAGAAGGCGCTCGCACTCGAACAACTCAAGGCCGCCTACGAGCAGCAGCGGCGCGAGATCGCCCACATGGAAGCGTTCGTAGAGCGCTTCCGATACAAGAACACCAAGGCCAAGCAGGCGCAGGACCGCGTGAGGAAGCTGGAGAAGATGGAGCGGATCGTGCTCCCCGAACAGCGCAAGACGGTCCGTTTCAAGTTTCCGCAGCCCGAGCGTACGGGCTCGGAGGTCGTCAGCCTTCACGACGTGAGCAAGGCCTACGGCGAGCTCAAGGTCTACGAGTCTCTCGACCTGGCCCTCTTCCGCGGCGATCGCGTAGCGCTTGTGGGTCCCAACGGAGCGGGCAAGTCCACGCTGCTCAGGATGCTCGCGGGAGAGCTGGAGGCAGACACCGGCGAGCGAAAGCTGGGCCACAAGGTCTCGGTGGCGTACTTCGCGCAACACCAGCTAGAAGCGCTTGGTCTTACGAACACGGTCATGCAAGAACTCGGGACGGCCGCGCCGGGCTGGACTCCCGAGGAGTGCCGCCGGCTTCTTGGTGCGTTCCTGTTTCACGGGGACGACGTTCACAAGAAGGTTCGCGTGCTTTCGGGCGGTGAGCGGGCGCGACTTGCGCTTGCGAAGCTGCTCGTGGCGCCCGCGCCGCTTCTGTGTCTTGATGAGCCCACCAACCATCTGGATATCGCCTCGTCGGACGTGCTCGAGCAGGCACTCTCGGCGTATACAGGGACGCTCGTGCTGATCACGCACGACCGGCACTTGATACGCGCGGTCGCCAACAAGATCGTCGAAGTCAGAGATGGCGGCGTGCGCGTGTACGAAGGGGACTACGACTACTACTTGTTCAAGCGCGAGCAGTTTGGCGGCGCGCTCGCGCAAACCGGACCGGCTCCCAAGAGCGGATTGGCCGCGTCGCAGGTAAGAGTCGTGTCGGAGGAGGCGTCCGCCCCCAAGAGCCGCGATCAGAAGCGCGCCGAGGCCGAGGCACGCAACGCCGCGTACAGGGCCGGCAAGGACATCAAGAAGCGCCTCACTGTGATCGATCGCGAGCTTGTTGGCGCCAATGCCCGACATGCGGAGCTGCTCGACGATCTGGCGGACCCGGCGGTGTACGACGACAAAGAGCGCTTCTTCGCCGTCATGGAGGAGTACAACTCGCTCAAGGCCCGAATCGCGGTGTTGGAGACGGAATGGCTTGCGGCTTCAGAGGCTCTTGAGGCCGCCGAACAGTAGCCGCAACCTGGCCTGCAGACCCCGACGAGTGTGTGACACCAGCGGGGGAACATCGGTCACAGACGCTGATGCATACGGATGCGTACTTTGTAACAATATTTACAAACGCACATTCAGTCTGCTATAAACCCATATATCGCAAACGGCGGCGCGACTCAGGCGCCAGATACCGGCAACGACGTGCAGATACGCACCCGCGTTGAAGTGCGTAACAAATTGTTACAAGGGTCTTTGCGAACACTGGGGGGAGATGCCCGTGACTGCTCAAGAGAGCGTGCTCTTCGCGCTCGGTCTTGCTGCCGGACCGGTGGTGTTCTTGCTCGTGCTTCTGGGGGCGCAGTCACTTCTCGCGCCACGCAAGCCGAGCGAGCTGAAGAGCTCGCACTACGAGTGCGGCATCCCGCAGGCCTCATCGCCATGGGCACCCGTGAACGTGCGTTTCGCCACTGTCGCGCTGCTGTTCGTGCTGTTCGACGCCGAGACCGCCCTCGTGTTCGCGGTCGCGCCCGCGGCCCGTGGTTCCATCGTCGGTGTGCTCGAGATCGCGGGGTTTGTGGCGTTTCTCGCCCTCGGTTTGCTGTACGCCTGGAAGAAAGGGGCTCTCAAGTGGCCTTCATAGACGACCTGGGCACGACACTTGAATCCGCACCTGGCGGCGGCATCATCCTCACCACGATCGATGCGATCATGGACTGGTCCCGCGGGAAGTCGCTGTGGACGATGCCGCTGGGCACGGCGTGTTGTGCCATGGAGTTCATCGCTGCGTCGTTCTCGCGGTTCGACTTCGATCGACACGGTTCGATCCCGCGCTCCGATCCGCGTCACGCCGACGTTATGGTCGTCGCGGGCACGATCACCCGCAAGATGATGCCGGTGGCCAAGCGCCTGTACGAGCAGATGCCCGACCCCAAGTGGGTGGTCGCCATGGGCAACTGCACCGTCTCGGGCGGCATCTTTTACTACGACACGTACTCGGTTGTCCGTGGGATCGACGAGTTCCTGCCCGTAGACGTGTACATCGCGGGGTGCCCGCCGCGCCCGGAGGCGTTTCAGGACGCGATCCTGCAGCTCCGCGAGCGTATCAACGTGGAGTCCATCTCTGCCGGTCGCAAACGTGAAGCCACCGGTGTTCTTCCCGAGGTCAGCGCACCCAGAAAAGGTGACGTTGTGAGCGGGGGCGGTGAGGACCGGTGAACATCTCGGAGCTTCGCGAGCATCTGTGCGAGACGTACCCCGACCTGTGCCCGCTCTTCTCGGTTGAGTTCGGCGACGGCACCCTAGCCGTGTCGGCGAAGCGGCTTCACTCGGCCGCCGCGGACCTGAAGGATCTTGGGTTCGACCGTCTCGGTATGGTCACCGCGGTCGATACCGGAGACGAATTCGAGCTGGTGTACCGGCTGACGTCGCGCGAGATGGGCGCGGGGATCTTCCTCAAGGCCCGCGTGCCTCGCCAGGACCCGCACGTGGATAGCATCTGTGATCTGTGGCCCGCCGCGGACTGGCAGGAGCGCGAAACGTACGACATGTTCGGGATCGTCTTTGACGGCCACCCCGACCTGCGCCGCATCCTGCTGCCCGACGAGTGGGAGGGCTATCCGCTGCGCAAGGACTACAGCGATCCTCGCATCATCCGCCGGCCGGACTACATCTAGGGGGTGTGAAGTGGCTGAAGACCTGGTCGTCAATATAGGCCCGTCGCACCCTTCCACCCATGGTGTGTGTCGCGTGCTGGTGCACCTGGATGGCGAGATCGTCACCCAGGCCCAACCGATCATCGGGTATCTGCATCGCGGCATCGAGAAGATGGCCGAGAATCGCACGTACCTGCAGGTGGTGCCCATCACGGACCGGCTCGATTACGTGGGCAGCATGTACGCGAACTGGGCGTACTGCCGCGCCGTGGAACGGCTTGCCGGCATCCGGGTCCCGGAGCGTGCCGAGTACATCCGCGTGATCGTATGCGAGCTACAGCGCATCGCAAGCCACTTGATGTCGATCGGTCCGGCAGGTGCGGACACCGGCGCGACGTCGGTGTTCATCTACACGTTCGCGCAGCGCGACCTGATCGTCGACCTGTTCGAGTCGCTGTGCGGAGCTCGTCTCACGTACAACTACGTCCGCCCGGGTGGCGTGTCGATGGACCTGCCCGACGGGTGGGTCGAACAGTGCCGCTCGTTCATCAACCAGCACCCTGCGGCCATGCTCCAGATCGACCGGCTGCTCTTTGGCAATGTCATCGCGCGCGCTCGCATGAAGGGTATCGGCGTGCTCGATCCCGACGATGCGGTGGCGTGGGGTACCTCGGGCCCGGTCGCCCGCGGTTCCGGCGTGGATTGGGACCTGCGCAAGAACGACCCGTACTCGGTGTATCCGCGGTTCGACTTCCAGGTGCCGCTCGGCGAGAACGGCGACTGCTACGACAGGGCACGCGTGCGGCTATGGGAATGCATCGAAAGCTGCAAGATCATCGCCCAGGCACTTGACCAGATCGAGCCCGGACCCGTGCATGCCGAGGGACTTCCGCGTCTGCTCGCACCGCGTCCCGGCGAAGCCTACGACCACATCGAGAGCGCCCGCGGCTCGCTTGGTGTGTATCTGGTAAGCGACGGGACGCCGCGTCCGTACCGCATGAAGGTCAGGTCTCCGGCCTTCTGTAACCTCGCGGTGCTGCCCATGCTGGCCAAGGGGTACACGCTATCGGACCTGGTGGTCACCCTCGGGTCACTCGACCCGGTGTTTGGGGAGGTGGACCGATGACGCTGTTGCTCGGCATGATGTGGGGCGCGGTTGCCGTGCTCACGATCGCTGTTGGCGCCATCTTCGGCGTGTGGTGGGAGCGCAAGGTCGCCGGGCGGATCCAGATGAGACTGGGCCCGCAGCAGATCGGCCCCGCGGGGTCGCTGCAGATGGTTGCCGACGTGCCCAAGCTGCTCTTCAAAGAGGACATCATCCCCGTTGATGCCGATCGGGCGATCTTTCGGTATGCGCCGCTGTTCGTGTTCGCGCCGCTTGCAGTCTCTATGGTGGTCATCCCGTTCACCGCGGGCTGGGCGCCACTGGACAGTAGCGTTGGCATCCTGTTCTTCCTCGCGGTGCCCTCTATCGAGGTGATCGCCATGCTTCTGTCGGCCTGGGCGTCACACAATACGCTGGCGACCATCGGTGGTATCCGCGCCACGGCTCAGATGATCAGCTACGAGGTTCCACGCGCGCTCGCGGTGCTGCCGCTGGTGCTGCTGGCGGGCTCGCTCCGTCCCCTCGACGTTGCGAGTGAGTGGCAGTGGTGGTGGTTCCCGCTCACGCTCGTGGCGTTCGTGATCTACTTCATCGCTTCCATCGCCGAGATGAACCGCGGCCCCTTTGACATTCCGGAGGCCGAATCCGAGCTGGTGGCCGGCTACTTCGCCGACTACTCGGGGATGCGCTGGGCCGTGTTCATGATGGCCGAGTACGGTGCCGTGATCGCGACGAGCCTGTTCGCGGCGGCGACGTTCCTGGGCGGCGGCTGGCCCTTGAGCGGTGCGGCCGGAGTCGTCCTGCTCGTCGTCAAGGCATGCGTGCTTGTCACAGTCATCATGTGGGTCAAGTGGACGCTTCCTCGTCTTCGCCAGGACCAACTGATGTCGTTCTGCTGGAAGGTGCTCACACCGATCGCGTTGCTCCAGCTGGTTGTTGTGGGGGTGGTGCTCCCATGGATGTAGACCCTCGCGAATACACCACCCCGCTGAGCGTCTCGGACGAGTCTCCGCGCGGCGCGAAGGGCTTCTTCGCTGGCGCCAGGTCCATCGTGACCGGCCTTGGGATCACCGCCAGGGTGGCCATGAGCAAGCCCAAGACCATCAGATACCCCGCCGAGAAGTGGACCGTGAGCCCGCGCTGGCGCGGTGCCCTGCGCCTTCGGGGCGTCCTCGGCCACGACGAGATCCCGCTCATCAGGCACGAATCGGCAGCGTACAACGCCGCCATCGAGGGTCTCTACTCGGCCGAGCGGCTGCCACCGTGCGTGGGCAACTGCCCCGCCAACGTGGATGCCCGCGGCCAGGGCTTTCTCATCGCCGAGGACCGCATTCCCGAGGCGTACGAACTGGTGCGTGATCGCAACATCTTGCCGGGCGTGTTGGGCCGCATCTGCCATCACCCGTGCGAGAGCGCGTGCAGGCGCAACTTCTACGACCAGCCCGTCGCCATCAGGCCGTTGCACAGGTTCGCGTTCGAAGAGTTCCGCAAGGTCCGCTACGAGCGCATCTCGCCGCTTCCTCAAACGCAGGGCAAGAGTGTGGCCATCGTCGGGTCGGGTCCGTCGGGCCTGGCGGCCGCGTACGACCTGCTCAAGTACGGCTACCGCGTAGTCATGTACGAACGCGAGTCCAGGCCTGGCGGCGCGCTCAACAGCGGTGTGCCAAGCTACCGGCTGCCGCGCGACGTGCTCTACGAAGAGGTCGACGACATCGTCGGGTTGGGTCTTGAGCTGCACACCGGCCAGGAGGTCGGTCGCGACGTCCAGATGAGCGCTCTGATCCGGGAGCATGACGCGGTACTGCTGGCAGTTGGACTGCAGCAGAGCCGCATGCTGCCAATACCCGGCGCCGACGCCGAGGGCGTCATCGGCGCGCTCGAGTTCCTGTGGGCGGTCAACAACAAAGGTGAGGCCGGCGTACGCGGCAAACGCGTCATGGTCATCGGCGGCGGCAACGTTGCCGTGGACGTTGCCAG